>CANLJX010000106.1 GCA_947491545.1 Deltaproteobacteria bacterium | reverse complement strand
CTAGGAGACGGCTCCGGTGTACTCTTCCGGCATGCCGAAACAGTTCAACATACCGCGAGGGTACCGCTCCGATCTGATTGGCGAAATCAAGCGGCTTCGTCACGAAGATGACCCTCGGAAGGAAAATCTAGCGCCGACCGAGATAGACCTTGGGCCGGTGGTGTTCCGCATCGCGCGCTTCTTCGGCTTCTGCTACGGGGTTGAGAACGCCATAGAGATTGCGTACCGAGCGCTGGAAGAGAACCCGAACAAGCGGGTCTTCATCCTGAGCGAGATGATTCACAACCCCAACGTAAACGCCGACCTGGTGCGGCTAGGGGTCAAGTTCCTCCAGACCGCCGATGGAGAGCAGCTCATCCCATTCTCGCTGCTCCAGCCGGACGATGTCGTCATCGTGCCAGCTTTTGGAACGACGAAAGAGATCTTTGAGACCCTGGAGGGATTAGGGATTAACCCGCGCAGCTACAACGCGACATGCCCGTTCGTGGAGAAGGTGTGGAAGCGTGGCCGCCAGCTCGCCCAGCAGGGGTACTCGATTGTCATACACGGCAAGCACACGCACGAGGAGACTCGAGCTACGTTCTCGCACATCCGCGTGGATGGTCCGAGCGTCGTGGTGCGCGACAAGTCCGAGACGGAGCTCCTGTGCCGCTACATCCGTGGCGAACTGTCGAAGGAGCAGTTCTATGCAGATTTTGAGGGGCGGTACTCAAGCGGCTTCACAGTTCCGCGCGATCTTGAGCGAATGGGGGTGGTAAACCAGACCACCATGCTAGCTGAAGAGACCCACGAGATTTCGGGAATGGTGCGAGATGCCCTCGCGGAGCGCTTCGGAAAAGAGCTGGTGGCTGAGCACTACGCCGACACACGCGATACGCTCTGCTATGCAACATCCGAGAATCAGCGCGCCATGCGCGGGCTCCTCGATGCTTCCGGTGACATCGCAGTAGTAGTCGGAGGCTACAACTCTTCTAACACGAGCCATCTAGTGGAGCTCGCTGAGGGCCGCATGCCGGTTTTCTATGTGCGTGACGCAGATGAGATCCTTAGCCGTAGCGAGATCCGGCACCTCGATCTGCACACCAAGAGGCGTGAGCTGACCCGCGACTGGATTCCTGATAAGGAGCCGGTGCGAATCTTGGTCTCAGCGGGCGCGAGCTGCCCAGACGCAATGGTTGAGGCGGTCATTGGCAAGATTGCGAGCTTCTTTCCGTCGGCGCGAGCAGTTTCCATTCCGGAGAAGCTGCGGGCCGCGAACCTCTAGCCACGCCCCTGTAAGCTCTCTGTGACGCGCGTATTCCTGCATACGTGGCAGCGAAGCAGCCGTTGAGGGCACGTTGTGGCGCGGAGGGCGGCATCGCTGATGCTTCACTCGAGAATCGCGTGATGGCAGGGCGGCTGCGCAGAAACATGCGAATGTTCCGGAGCTCAAACGGGCCAATTTCGTTCGTATGCAGGCAGATCGTTGCGACTCCGCACGGCAGCCACGCTGGTTTCCAGAGCTGCTGTGGGACGAGCGTCACCCCAGCTCGTTGATAGGGGAAGAGCGCGATGCCGTCCGACACGGAGGTGAAGCCACACGTCTTCAACGCTCGTAGGGTGTTCATGTCGAACGAATGGTTGGGCGGCATAAAGTAGTGGGTCGGAAGGCCTTGGTGCTCAAGGATCTTGGAGCCGGCTTCGATGCGCCGAAGCTGCGACGCGTAGGTGTCACCGGCGAACTCCGACATCTCCTTGAAGCCGAATCGGCGCCCGATCATGGGCAATCCGGGGCGGTGCCAGAGTGTGTGCTGGTAGCCATGCTGCGCGATGTCTACATGGCCATCCTTGTATAGCTGGCGCAGTACGGCCCAGAAGTCTGGGCGGTGAGGCTGCACTTCAAGCTTCGGATCGTGGTTATCTGGAACTACCCCGAGCAACGGACGAACCTTAGACTTAATTAGGAGCGAGAGAGTCGCCCAAAACTTCCCCCAGTGCATGCCGGGAGTGATGTCGTCGAGGCGGATGATGTACCGAGCGCTCATTACGCAGCCCTCCTTCTGCAGAGCAGCAGCAGTTTGCCGAAAGAGCTGCCGGCTCTGAGCCCGTTGTACTCAATCAGCTCTCGTCCTCCGAACTCGCGCTTGAAGCGCGCGATGGCATTCTTCGCCTCATCCCGGTTGTGGAGTGGCAAGCCCCCGAAGTCATAGTCGCGCACCTTCTGGTGGTGAAGCTGCTCCATCTCATGCCAGTGCAGCAGCCGGTTCGCTCGACCGATCAGGTTCCGAATTCCTGAGTCTTCGAGGCCGCGGAAGTGGGAAGCTGAGTAGAGCAGCCTGGCTCGACGTATGCGCGAGTCCAGCACGTAGGCGTGCATGGCCAAGGGCTGCCCGTTTGCCTCGGCCACACTGGAAAGGAGCAGCGCGCCGGCGTCAGACAGAGCCGCAAGCTTGGCTCTGTTTGCGGGTGGGAGGCGCTTCTGGCGCGCGAACTCATCAAAGTACTCTGAGAAGCGCAGCACATCGGCGGGCAGCGGCGCTGCAGAAAGCACTGGGATGCACCCCTCGCGCTCTGCTCGCTTGATCTTGTAGCGGCAGTTGCTTGAGATTCGCGAGAAGATCTCGCCCGGGGATTGTGTTAGGTCAACGATCTGAGTCTTAAACGGCACGAATCCGGATTGGGGCGCGCTTGACTGAACGAAGAAAGAGATGGAGGAGCGCGGATCAGCAACGCTAGCCGCGCAATCGAAGAAGATATCAGTAATCGGTATTCCGAACTTAGCTCGCACTATTGAGACCACTGGATTCCTCCTCCATCGATTGTTGGATCCGCTGCCAGAAATTGCCGACGCCTAAAAAGCCCGCGCAGCAGGGAAATGTCCCGGCGCAACAGGTACGGATGAAAACCTGCGCGCCGGCACCCGTTGAGGGAAGGAGTGTTGTCGCTGGCCACGAAGGTCAAGCCGGCCCGGAATCCTTCTCTTCCCAAGGACTCAGCGATCCCCGACATTGCCGCAGGCATAATCCCTAAGCCGCGAAACGCGGGAGGCGTGAAGGCATTCTCAAAGAGAGCTTCGCCGTCATTGAGGGGTGGAAAACGCCCGTCGAAGAAGCTTGCGATGCGGGAGTTATCCGCCTTCGAGAGCACCCATTGGATGAAGCATGGATGCCCATCAGCTTGAATCGCCACAAAGGCGCGCCCTAGGTCCTGTGTTGCATGATTCATTCGAAGAGAGATCGCTTGCTGGTCAGCGAGGCTTAAGCCGGGCTGAGAAAGTGAGAGCACCTTTGATAGATCTTCGGCAGATGCAATTCGCAGAGAGAAGGGGCAGCGCGCGGCATGTACGGGATGATGCAGTGTCAAGTCGCGACGCAATCCAACTGATAGGGAGGTCCGAACGACCGCGCGCGCGGCCCCGCAAATCAGGGCTCCGATGTCGCCTCGGGCCGCAAGCTCTCGGATTCGGGCGCTGTTGATGTTGAAGGAAGCCACGAACCGAGGGTGCCCGAACTCGCCAGCCTCAAGTATGATCTCTGACAAGCCCCGCCGGCCTGGGCCCAAGAGCGCTTCCGTCAAGCGGAGCCAGAGCCGCCGCTCCAGGCCGGCAGATCTCCCCTCGGTGCGCGGCTGGCGGCAGTTGCGCTGCTCTGGTACACAGGCGTCATGAATCGGCAAGTGGCACCGCCCCGAGAGCAGGCACTTGAGTTCCTCGTTGTCGCTCTGGCGCTCGTCTTGCGGCTGTACAGCCTTGGGACGCCCTCGTTGTGGCTGGATGAGGCGGTGTACGCCAACAACGCGTTCAATCCTTTCGAGCGATTTCTCGCCCTGACCCGGGGGAACAATAGCACTCCGATCCTGCTTCCGCTGCTGTACTGGATGCTCGGCGACTTAGTCCGCGATCCTCTAGTGGCACGGCTTCCGCCGGTGATCTTCGGCGCCCTAGCGGTATGGATCATCCTCAGGCTGCCTCAGGTGGGCCTGTCGAAGACGGTCGCGTTCTTCTCGGCGCTGTGGCTGGCCTTATCTCCAATACAGATTCAGTACTCGCAGGAGGTTCGAGAGTACAGCCTCTCGGTTCTCGTGACGTGCCTCTTGGTGTACGCACTCCTGAGGAGCCTTGCGGCGGGTCCGGAGAAACGATCGGATGCGCCACTCATCGTTATGCTCATTCTGGCTCCGTTGAGTTCGTACGGAGATATGTTCGTCGCAGGGCTCTGCGCAGTATCGTTCCTCGTTCACGAAGCCAGTCAGAGCCGTTTGCGTCCTGGAAGGGCCGTGCAGGTTTGTGGAGGCTTCGTTGTGTCGGTGCTCTGCACGTACCTCATAACGGCGCGGTATCAACTTGGGGTGAAAGATGCGGAATACTTAAGGATTGGCTTCCCGCCCGGTGGGTTTCTCCCTGATGTGGCGTGGCTGTGGGGAGCAACGGTGCGGTACTTCGCTTCGATGAGTGGCGGTCGGAGTGGGGTGCTGGTGCTAGTGCTGGTCCTGACCTTCGCAGCATGGGCGGCCTGGTCGCGCCGTTTTGAGCGGGCAGAAACGAAGGTTGCGGCGTTGCTATCTGCCTTGTTGGTAGTTTCGTGGGTTCTAGCGTTTCTCGGGTTGTACCCTTTTGGCGGGATACGACAGCAACTCTTTGCCACGCCTCTAATTGCAATCACCTGCTGTGCCGCGCTGGACCAGCTCGCGGCGTTGACGCGCTTGAGGAGCACAGCCGTCTTCGCACTCGCCGCTTTGATGCTGCTGCCTAGCCTGGTGCGCGCCTTGCCGCGAGTGTACGAGGAGCAGGAGAATATCCGGGCAGTCGTGCGGGAGGTAGGCCCGACAACTGGGGACCAAAGTGTGTTCGTCTACTTTGCGGCGGTGCCTGCGGTTGAGTTTCACTATCCAGGGCGAATGTTCTTCAAGTCCCGCTCTGAACAGGAACAGACGGCGCAGATGGTCGCCGAGGTTGAGTCGCTTCCGGGGTGCCGAAAAGCCATTCTGTTCACGCATGTCCTTGAGCGGGATGACGAGGCGCTCCTTAGCTCACTAAAGGAGAAGGGGTACGTTGTCTTGAGGCACCGGTCTTACCGCGGCGCAAAGTTTTTTGAGGTGCAGGGCGGGTCGGCGTGCGGTTGAGCTAGTTTGGGTGCCTTTGGCTTCCTACTGCCAGCTCGCCGGGTCTTGTGGGTCGCCCTTCAGGCGGTGACGCATGGCACGCATGCGCAATGCGATTTGAGTCAATCCGGTGTGCGCGGCCCTTCCCGCCAGGGTAGGGCGAAAGACGTAACAGGTATCGTGGCGCTGGAGCGTAGTGGACCAGACGCTCTTCCAGAGGGCATTCGGGCCCAGAAAATCAAAACGGTAAGCGCCCGCACTAGGCATATCCTGGATCGCATGCTGCATGAGGAGGTGACCGAGCGATAAATCTCGGTAGTTTTCGTCATAGGCGACCTTTGGTGTGTAGTATATCCCGTTCATGCACAGCCCGAGGTGCATAGCGATCGGCTTGCTCTCGAGAAAGAGCGTGTAGACTCGGGCGTACCCGAGGGCGGCTGCGGTGCTCCATGCTTCCCGGTAAAACCGAAGAGTCTTAGCGCAAGACGTCACTGCAGAATGGCGAGCGCCTTTCCATCCGGCGCCCTCAAGGGCGAAGAAACGCTCCAGAGTTTCAGTTGTTGGGGAGCTCTCCACTTTAAATTCAACTGCTCCTTTCTCAGAGAGCCGTTGTAGCTTCCCCTTGAGCCTGTTGCGAAAGCTCTTGTAACGTTTAGGACAGAGATCAAACGGCGCCGATGGAGACACTGTAAGCGTCGGGCTTAGGCGGCTCCGCCACTTGGCTGTGAGGCAGTTGTCTGCTTCAGCAAGCTGAAGCAGGCTGTGGAGGGCACCATCCTCCGGCGCGTCGTCGAACGCTATTGCCTGCCACCACGGGTCTTGCTGGAGAGCGTTCCAAGCAGCCTGGGCTACCGCCGAGTGGGGACCAGCGCCAACGATTAGGTCGGAGCGGCAGCTGTGAGGGGATGAGATGCTGCGGAGTGTTCGCATGGGAACGCCGCGTCGGATGTTTCGGCTGCGGAGCAGTGGCAGGACGCCGACTAGCTCGCCACTTGAGCGCATCGTCAGGATGTTGGGCACAGAGTCAGGGAAGAACGAGTTTGCAGTTGCGGCGCACCACTCTGGCTGAAAGAAGGGCGCGTCGTGGTACGTGCCTGCAGTTAGTCTGCGCCACTCAGGCGCCAGTTGAGCGATAGCCTCGATCGAATTAATTGTTTGGATTTCGTAGGTCGGTGATGTGGGGCGGACAGTAGTGGGGGAGGGAATAGACATGGTCCTCTCGTGTGTCGGGGTGCGGTGTGCAAGGGGCGTAAAACTCGGCTACGGATGGTAGCGACTGGCAGAGGGATACGCCGTGACTCAAGACAGGTCGGGGGTATGACATTTGTCATCTCTCATGTAAGATTCGGAGGCCATCGCGCAGGGGGACATATGAAGTCAATCGATGTAAGTGGAGTTTGCAACGGGTTAGTCGACATCTTCGCAGATGTCACGGAAGAGCAGTTCTCTCCGCTTGGCTTCGAGCGCGGCACAATGCGGCTTGTGGAGCTCGACGAGCAGGCGAAGCTCCTCAAGGAGCTGACGCGCGGGAAGCCGGTCATGGTGAGTGGAGGCTCTGTAGCCAACTCCCTGATCGCAGTTGCACAGCTCGGCGGCAAGAGCGCCATGTACACGCGACTCGCGGACGATGAGTACGGGCGGTTTTACCACAAGGAGTGCGTCTCGCTCGGCATGAAGCTGCCAGTATCCCTGGCTGATTCCGGGGCCACCGGCACCTGTGTATCGCTCATTACGCCGGATGCAGAGCGCACCATGCGCACGTACCTCGGAGCGAGCCTCGATCTCTCTGATAGCCACATCGACGGAAGCATTATTCACGACTCCAAGTGGCTCTTCGTTGAGGGCTTCGTGTTTTCGAACTCTGATGGAGGGCGAGCTGCAATCAAGGAAGCTATTCGAGTAGCGCGCGCAGCCAACACGAAAGTCGCCGTGACATGCTCGGATGCATGGATCGTAAACGGCTTCTCCGAGCCGCTGCAGGAGGCGCTCCAGAGCACTGACCTCATCTTTGCAAACGAAGAGGAATCTGCGGCTCTGTCGGGCAAGCGCGATGTGGTGGAGTCTGGCCGGGTTCTAAAAGAGCGGTTCCCGCACGTGGTTCTCACGGCGGGGCCTAAGGGAGCGTTCGTGTGGTGGGAGGGAGAAGAGATCCACGTGCCGGCGTTCCCATGTGAGCCACGCGATTTAACCGGCGCAGGCGATGCTTTTGCCGGAGGCTTCCTGTACGGCATCAGTCACGGATTAAGCCCAGCGGATGCAGCGCGGAAGGCGTGCTTCCTCGCCCACAACGTTATCATTCAGGTTGGGGCACGATTGACGGGTGATGTTAAGCGCCTGTGGGACGCGGTCTAAGGCGACCCGACGGAAGACATTTCGGAACGTGTGGGAGCAGGAGTCGTTTTCTGTCCTTAAGTGTCTGATATTCCAAGGGCTCATTTGCTTAGTACTTTTCGGGCATTTAGCATGTCACACGGACCCCGAAGCCCCTCCATATCAGGGTTGAGTTAGTTCGAAATTGGAATCTCCGGACTGGAGCGCGCATGCTTAAAGTGTTGCGCCGGCCGAGAGCGCCCGAAAAAGGGATGTGACGCATGGCAAACTTTCAGGAAAGCCGCTTTTTTGGTCTCTCGCCACGAGCGGTGTGGCTTACGCTGGCTGTTGCGGGCGTCGTCGTGGGGCTGTTCTTCATGCCGCCAGCTCTTAAGTATCTCTTTGAAGGCTCCGGGAAGCAGAAAGGGAAGACCGCGCCATCGGCTGCGGTCGCAGCGAAACAACCGGCAGAGCAGAAGGCCGCTCTCAATCCTGACAAGCTCCAGAATGCGGAGAAGCTGCAACAGGTCACAACGGAACTTGCCGCGGTCGATCAGAAGGCGTCGGCTAAGACTCAGCCGAAGAAGGCTGATACTGCCGATGCGCAGAAGGATCAGAAAGACTCAGGGTCTTCAGGCGGAGGTTTGTTCTCGGGACTTAACTTCCGGGTCAAGGCTCGTACGAACGCCGATGGATTAGGCACTGGGATCCCCGCCGGTGTTACCTTCGACAAAATTCAGTCAAAGGACGCGCAGGCCTTCTTTAAGGCCGGCGCTGGTGACATCCGTCGCTTCATCAAGCGGCAGAAGGTTCCTGCCGGTACGCAAGTCGATGCGATGCTATTCTTCAGTGATGCGCTTGCGGAGTTAGGGGCAGGAGTCAAAGGCGTATCAAATGACCAGATTTGGACGCGACTCGGTGCGCTCCACGCGCAGACGTTACGCCAGCTTTCGGCGGGCGGCGCCGACCGTGGCATGCTCATGGCTTGGCTGTCGATTCCAGTCGTAGCGTTTGTTGATGATGGTAGCGGGGTTCATGCTCTACAGAAAATCCGTTCAATCTTCGCCCCGAGGATGTCTCTCGTTTCGGCGGCGGTGCGTGAGCGAGCTCCCGCCGCGTGGGGCCTCGGACAATCGGCGCTCGCTAACGCGAACTTGCAGTTCGTAGTTCACAGCTCCGACGTCTCAATGGTTCGAGTGATGAACAACGGCCAGATCGTCCGTGAATTCAAGCTTGGTCGGGCGGATGCAAATGGTGACCGCTTCGTGCGAGTTTCCGGCGACGCGTCCGGGGTTTGGACGCTCTTGGCTTTTGACAAGTACGGAGCCCGTCCATACAGCAAGAGCTACGCCTTCTATCCGCGAGTTCAGTCATTCCCTCAGAACCAAACTGGCCTGTACGAGATAGCATTCGAGCCGGGCTCAGCTCGGAATTCGCTGGACAAGTTCTTCTTCATCGGGAGCTCCGGTGGCGGAAGGAAGACCAGCGACCCGATGATCGCTCAGTTCTAGCTCGTTCCACGAGCGCAGCCGCCCTCCTTACGATATCGAACGAAGGTCGAGGAGCTCTTCTCGTCGCTACGCGCTAGTAGGTGTACGTTCAGCGATCTCCACCAGCGCAAGCCACTGATCAAGCTTAATGCTCGCCCCGCCAACGAGCGCGCCATCAACTTCTGCGAGCTTGAGGATTTCAGCAAAGTTGCCCGGGTTTACGCTGCCGCCGTAGAGGATCACGGCTGATGAGCCGAGAGCACGTGAGTTCCACTCGCCCTGTATGAACTTGTGGGCGTCTTGAATCTCCTTAAGCGTTGCAACTTTTCCAGTGCCGATCGCCCATACCGGTTCATACGCCAACACAACACGACTAGCGGTTTCGGCGGTTAGCACATCGAGCACGGGAGCAAGCTGCTCAGCGACAACCCGCTCGGTGAGGCCACTGGTGCGCTCAGCTTCGGTTTCTCCGATGCACACCACGGCTGTGAGCCCAGCGGCGAGGGCGCTCTTGGTGCGCTCAGCAACGAGTGCTGAGGTCTCGCCGAACAGGGTGCGGCGCTCGGAGTGTCCGAGTACCGCAAACGTGGCGCCGAGGTCCTTGAGGAAGAGGGGCGAGGTTTCGCCCGTGAAGGCCCCAGAGGTGGCCCAGTGCACGTTTTGTGCGCCCACTGGGATGCAGGAGCCAGACAAGGCCGCAGCCACTGAAGGCAGGCTTATCGTTGGCGGCGCAACCCAAACGTCGGTGCGTGAAGGCGGCGACAGATTCTCTCGAAGCTCGCGCGCGAATGCGGCCCCATCGCTTGGACCGAGGTTCATCTTCCAGTTTCCGATTAGGAGGTGATTTTCGCGCATACAGTGCTGAGTGAGAGAGGTAGGGGTGAGCAGCCAAAAAAAGG
>CANLJX010000105.1 GCA_947491545.1 Deltaproteobacteria bacterium | reverse complement strand
TACCCTTTGAGGTCTGGGAGCAGCAGCACGTCACCTGGGCGCATGAGTTTGCGCTGCAGCATAGAGTTCTGCTGAAGGAGCAGCGAGATGATCTGCCCGGAGATAGCGAGAACGTTTGTAAGCTCGCCCTTCTTCTTGAAGTCAGCCGAGAGGTCAACCACGATCAGCCGCTCGGCACCCATCTCGAGGGCTATGTCGACAGGCAGGTTGTTGGCGATACCACCGTCGACGAGCATCCTGCCGTTGAGCTCAACCGGCGTGAAGAAGCCCGGAACAGCCATGCTGGCGCGGGTGGCTCTCGCCAACTCGCCTGACTTGAGCACGACCGGGTCGCCTGTCTCGATGTCAGCTGCAATCGCTCGGTAGGGGATCGGCAGCTCGTCGAATTTGATATCTCCAGGGGTGCGGTGGTACAGGCTCTGCAAGAGCGGCAGCACGTTCTGTCCGCTCACAACTCCGGCAAAGTCTACAATGCTCCCGCCTGATACTCCGATCTTCGCGCTGCCCAGGATCTCACCATCGACACCGTACTTGTTTCTGTAGGTCTCATCCGTGCGCTTGTTCTGTTCGTTGAAGAGCTCATCCCAATCCGTGTTGCCAAGAAGCTGCTCCATCTCTGGCACCGTTGCGCCTGAGGCGTACGCAGCGCCCACGATCGAGCCCATCGAGGTTCCAGTGATGATGTCAACCGGAATGCGGTTTGCCTCGAGCACCTTGAGCACTCCGATGTGGGCCATGCCGAGCGCGCCTCCTCCGGCGAGCACGAGACCCGTTTTCGGGCGGCGCTTCGCTGACGGGCGGGATGATGTTTCCTTCAATAAGGATGAAGCGGTATTTTTATCGGAGGTAGTAGTAGGCTGTGTTTGGGCTTCACTCGTGGAGGGCTGCGGCAAAGAGACAAGGAGTACTGCCAGTAGAAGAGCCGCGGGACGATGGAGATTCATGATGTGCACCTATCAAAGTCGCCGGAAGTCTAGCGATTTTTCCGGGAGCCGTACACCCGGGATGGCGTTGGGAGCGTCGATTCCTGTGGTGCGGGCAGGACGGTCGCGCGGGATCGAAGATCGGCTCCAATTAAAAAATGAGGCCTTCTATGTAGGAAGAGGGACTCTCAACGCTGGATGCCAGCCCTGCTTCGCCCGTACCTGAGCTTATTAAGCGCGATTTGACCGTGGACGCATAGCGACCTTAGGGTCCGCCCCCGTAATTGGCTCGGGTTGGAGTAGACGGGGCACGGCTGTCGATAGGAGTGCTTCGTTACTGGCCAGTAGCTGGCCAATGCGGGGGGCAGCTTTGGGTGCGAGCTCCACGTGAAGGCCTCCGGTTGAGGTGTGCGAATTATGTATGCTGCAGCAATCCATATGGCTAATCCAGAAAAGCGGGAACTTGCCCACTTAAAGGGAGCGTGAGACCTCGAAGCGAGATGATTCTCAACGCTACGTGCTGGGCAGGGAGATGTTAGGCGGCCTTTTTTGACTCAAGATCCCTGTGGTATTGAGTGTATTCACACCTTCGGAATTCCGCGAGGCATTCTGAGATTACCCTCGGATACCGGAAGCTATCCAGGTACTCACGGTAGCATAAGAATTCGCCTGACAGCTTTCTTATTTCAGCGCGGCAGTTTTCAAGGCTTATCCGGGTGGCTAGAATGTCTTGGATTATTTCAAATCTTTCCCCCCCCCATTCAATTGCGTCAGCTACCCCGTTTGGCGGTTTGGGAAGCGCTTTCTCAAGGTTTTCTAGGTATTGTTTTAGACAACCCTCCTTCTCAAGCTGCTTATCCAGGGCAGCATAGAGCTCTTCATAATCCTTTGCGAACGCTTCGGATGCCTTTTCATCGCCGATTAAGCTAATTCTGCAGTAGTCGTAATCCATCAAGCATTCCTCGTGACTATCCTCGTAGGTACTTGGGCGAATAGTGTCCCAGTAATCGGGGATTTCAACGTTATCGAGGTCAGTCGGGTCTTTGTCCGCGTCTATCGGCACCACTGAGGGGTCGATGAACGGGCTTGATTGTTCAGCGCCCAGTGGTCTTGTTGGCGCTAAAACTGGCGAGGCCTCACCGCTGCTAAATCTGTCGATTGGGTTCGCGGACTCGTTGGTCCCGCGGGGAGAGTCGAGTCCCTTGTTTTTTTTCTTTAGTTGCCCCTTTTTGCCCGATTTGGCAGTCGAATTTCCGCCGCCGTTCCCAGATTTCTGTCTTTTCTGCTTGGGAGATTTCGCTGTGATGCCTCTTCTCTTGCGGCTCTTTGACTCAGCGGCTGACAGAGAGAGCTCCGAGGCGCTCTGAGCTAAAGTCTCGTCGGACATTGTCACCGAAGAGAGCATCATAAAGGCTGCGAGCAGGGCAGATGCTGTTTTTGAGGGCATACGCCTCTTTAGGATCAGGTCCCGTAATTGGGACCGCTTACATGTGTCTAGTAATATCTGCAATTAGGGTAATTCTGAGTCAGGGTTTAGTTGATCTAGACTGATCTTTTGGAGTTAGGTTGGCATTAAGGAGCCCCGATTTTGACCCCAACAACCTGCTTTTAATTAATTATTCGGGGTGGAGGGGCGGATGAGACCTGTCCGAAAGCTAGCGCAGAGGGGTCTCAATGTAAGCAGCCAAGCCGCTCAGTTTGGGGTGATATAGGTGAGACATAGGCAATCGTAGCGTCGCGCGGCCCCAATTTTGAGCGGACCAGAGTTGCTGGGCTGGCAGGGGCAGAGTGCCGAGTTGCTTCATATTAGGGGTAACAGTGATGGCGCCGTAACGTTCTGCTGCAGCGTTCGGCGCAGCTAGTGTGTCCGTACACGGGAACAGAAGGGCTAGTTCGGCAGCCTTTAGATTGGAACTTGAGGATGGAAGCGGCGATGCTGTATGCATGCGGGGACTGAACGGTGTAATCCTGGGGGGTGCGCTATGAAAAATTGCCTTCTTCAAACTGACGCTAGCCTCGCTGCGACGATCGCGCGGCTCACTCTTGCACTCGTGTTTATCCCGCACGGGCTCCAGATGACCCTCGGGCTCTTCGGTGGCTACGGCTTCTCGGGGACGATGGGGTTCTTTACAACCCAGCTAGGCATCCCCACGGTCGTTGCATTCCTGGTCATTATGGCCGAGTCGGTCGGAGCCTTCGCGTTGGCGCTCGGTTTCATGACTCGCTTCAGCGCGCTCAGCCTCATCATCGTTATGCTCGGCGCAATCTTCATGAGCCACCTCCCGAACGGATTCTTTATGAATTGGTTCGGAAACCAGCCTGGCGAAGGGTACGAGTACCACCTGCTTGTGATCGGCTTGTGCCTCTCGCTGGTTGTCTCTGGCGGCGGTTGCTGCTCGGTTGACCGGATGCTTGCTGGGGGGAAAGTGGGGTGTTGCTCGAAGTAGGGGCGGGGCTACTCGGAGAAATGTCTGAGCTGGAAGCGGCGGCCGGCGCTGGATTTGAGATATTGCTCGAACTTCTCGGCTTTCTCCCGCCTGAGGAATGCAAAGTAATTGATCAATCGCCAGGGGCGGTCTCGGTTGGTGTAAGCTGAGTGGCCTCGGTTGTGTTCGGTAAGTCGGCGCTTAAGATTGCACGTTGCGCCGATATAGAAATGGGTGGGATCTTTTATACTGTTCAGGATGTATACGTAGTGCATGCATGGGGGTAATCGGGGAACACAACGAGAAGTTGCTTGGAATACTTCCGAAGGGAGATATGAAGGGCGGTCCGCCCCGTCCTCTACCGCCACCTAAAGGTGGCGAGTCTCGCCCGCATTAGCGGGCGGAAAGAGGACGAGGGCGAGGTCCATCTCGCCCCTTCTATTGGGGCATCGCCCCAATAGAAGGGGCGGATGGGGTGGAGTATCTAGATCTTCTTAAGCCTTTGATCTAATTGCAAGTTAGCTTCAGCTGCATCCAAATAGCATCCATATCTCAGCGGTTCATCGGTGAATCTGATGTAGATCGACGAAGTTGCTGCTAAAAAGTGTTTATTCTCAGTCAAGCTTCAGTTTACTTGATTTGGAAAACTTCCGTGCGCGGCGTCAATCATGTTCTGGACCCACTTCACCATAGAATTACTCATTGAACCGTCAGTTACCCAGCCATATGCCGGAGCCGCCCAAACATTTCCATCATAGAGTGAGAAGTTCGCAGGTTTTGCCTCGAATCCAAAACCGAACAATGCTCCCTTCTTCACCATATCTAGCACTAGGGTCTCATCGAACAGCCCGTGAACTACAGTGATAAGTAGTGCTGAAGATTTCATAGAGCGAATCAAATCGGGCGTTATTAAGCTTTTTGTATCGTTGTTGTCGGCGAGAGTTGGGAAGATAACGTCTCCCTCCTGAAAAATTGTCGAGAGTTCAGAGCGGATGTACGGTGAGTCTTTTGGCGATTGAGACCAGTACCTCACTTTCATACCAAGTCCAGCGCATCGCTGGGCAATAGCGTTACCGATGTTTCCGAGTCCAATCACGCCAGCAGTTTTCCCGCGGAGCTCCAATCCGCGATACTTCATGAAGTCTTTATCAAAATCGAGGGGGAACCCGTCCTTGATGAGGCGAGGCACTTGACGTGCGAGGTTCCACATCATTGTTATCGCCCACTCGGCTACAGCTTCAGTAGAGAAATGCCGAATGTTGCACACTGGAATTTGATGGATGTCGGCGTGCGTTCGCTCTATCCATGAATGAGACGTCGCAGCTCCAAGAATACCCCTGAGATTTGGAATACCTTCATAATCCTCAGACGATAACTTCCAGCCAACGTAGTCGGGGTTGATGGCAAGGATTCGAGCGTCGTTACCCTGAAACATTTCAAGACATGCGGAAAGTGGTGCGATGTCTTCAGTAACATGAAGTTTAATGCCAGCCCTTTGGAGAGCATCAAGCAAGTTCTCTGTTATCAGCTGGTTCCAAATCGGATCAAAAATAAATGCCTTCATGGGTGCCAGGATACTCCAAATGTTGACGAGTGGTAACCTGAAACTCACCCAGGAATCTTGAACTTAAATTTGTATGTTTAATTGAAGTTCGAGCAAGCTTAGACGAGCCTGCGTGGCATTTGAACGCCGGGTTCTTAGGGCAGAGCCCTAAGCCGTAATCCGAATCTTGGCGTAGCCAAGTTCGGATAGGAAGAACGCTGTGGGGTGGCTAATGGGGCTTGAACCCACGACCCTCGGAACCACAATCCGATGCTCTACCAACTGAGCTATAGCCACCATCTTCTGGGAACACGCAAAGACGGCTGGGGGCTGCTTTGCAGGTTGGGAGATTAGTTAAGGCGTAGGACCAAGTCAAGTTTGCCATAGAAAAGCGTTGGTTAGGGGTTCGGTTGGGGCTGTGGCGCAGCACCTTGGCTGGAGCGCAAGAGGAGCTGGACGGGGCGATCGTCGCCCGGGTTCTCTCGGATGAGCTTACGCAGCAGCTCGCTCGCTTCGTCCATCTCACCGCGCAGCATCAAGAGTTGAGCGAAGTTAAGCTGGGCAGCGACGAGATTCGGGTCAGCCCGCATGGCGGCCTTGATAAAGACTTCGGCCATCTCGGTCTGTCGCGCGCGCAGCAGCTCGGATGCCTGGCGGTTGAGAGGGATGGCAGCCCCGAACAGTTCGCGCAGCGCCTCGGGGGAGGCGCACCAGCTCCGGTCAAGCGGGGCGCGCTCGGGGGCTGCGGTGAGGGTACCGAAAAGGGCGAGTTGGCGACGGGCGGCGGAGGCTTGTGTGTAGTTCTTGGCGGCGAACTGATTCAGCACCTGCTTTGCGGCGTCTTTCTTCCCTTGCACGAAAAGCAGTCCGGCTAGGTTGTGCGCTGCAGAGTAGCTGCTCGGTTTGGCGGCGGCGGCGAGGCGGTACTCGGCTTCGGCTTTTGTCTCGCACTGCGCGCCGGTGTAGAGCAGCCCGAGCATGTAGTGTTGCTGGTCAGCGGCAGCCGGGTCTATCGGCATCGAGAGGTGCTCGTACGCCCCGCGCAGGTCGCCGGTGTTGTAGAGGGCGATGCCGAGATTGAGGTGGCTTCTGCTTGATGCATCGGGGGCTTCCAGCGCGGCGAGGAAGAGCACCTGATCTGACGTCCAGAGCGGAATCCGGAGAAACGAGAGTGCTGCTAGCGCCGATATCGCGCAGGCTAGCACCGCTGTCGCCGCGCGCGCCGGAAGCCGGCGCGATAGTACGACTGCTACCGCAGGCAGGGCAAAAGCTGCTGAGGTGTAGACGAGGCGCACGCCGATCATCGACTTGAGCATCACGGCCATAACGGAGGGGATGAAGGCCACGAGCGCAGCGGCGCTAAGCGCTCGAGCTGCTTTCGGCGTGCGTGGGCGAAGTGTCCACAGCAGCAGCCCGGCTACTGCCAGCGCGCCGCAGGCAGCCCCGGGGGCGAGCGTTGGCACGGTTAGCGGCGAGCCGTACTCGATCCGAAAGAACGGCGGCCAGAGCAGCGCTCCCCATACGTGCAGCAGAGAGAGGAGCCCAATCTCATTCGACACCCCGTTGCTGAGCGAGGCTCCGACTGGGCTGCTTAAGACCTGCGAGCGCGCTGTGAGCCAGATCGCCCCAGCGGCGAGGAAGGGAGAGATTGTGAGCGTTGTGACTGCGCGGCTGCCACGCACAAAGCCAGCGAAGCCAAGCGCCAGAAGCGGGGCTAGGAGCGCGGACTCCTTCGAGAGCAAGCCTCCGAGGCAGCACAGGCCGGCGACGAGAAGCCCTGGCACGTTCGGCTTCTGCGTTTTGCAGGCAGCGAGCAGCACCAAGATACAGAGCAGGATCCAGGTCGTGGCTACAAGGTCCGTGCGCCCCGAGACCCAGGCGACTGATTCAGCAAGCGCCGGGTGCACAGCGAAGAGCGCTGCTCCGGCGGCGCACACGGCTAGGGGCAGGGCTAGCTCGGTTAAGAGGAAGAAGAGCAGGGCTACGTTGAGGGAGTGCAGGATCACGTTAGTGACGTGAAACCCGGAGCTTGAGACCCCGAAGAGGGCGTAGTCGATTACGTACGAGAGGGTGACCAGTGGGCGGTAGTAGTTTGAGCTTCCGGCGTCAGTCTCGGTGGTCCAGAAGTCTTGCCCGAAGATAGAGCTGAAGGAGAACGAGGAGAGGTTGGCGACGTTCTTCTCGATCAGCACGTGGTCGTCCCAAACGAAACCGTTTGAGAAAGAGCTGCTCCACACCCCAAGAGAGAGGAGCAGGGGGAGCAGGAGCCAGCGTGTTCGGTCGTTCATAAAGCGGGCTAGAGGCGGCTTAGGGGCGCGTGGCGGGAGCAACGCCCCCACCTGGTGGATGATTTTACAGCTACCCCCTCCTGGCAATCCCAAAGTGCTCCTGTTGCGGTTTTATTTGCTGGGGTACACTCGGCGAGCGCCGCGAGAATTGGCGCCAGCGTTCTGGCGAAGTTCGTCGGTGCGCTGCACACGCGAAACCTCCGTGCCGATGAACATTGATTCGTCATACCGTTCTCCCAATTTTACCGATCGTCGGATCCCGGTTGAGTTCGTCGTGCTGCATTTCACGGCTGGGTCGCTGCAGCGCACCCTTGAGCTCTTCCTCGATCCGAAGCGTGAGGTCTCCTCTCACATAGTCATAGACACCAATGGATCGGTGTACGAAGTCGTGCCGTGTTTCAGCGGACAGGCGCTGCGGGCGTGGCACGCTGGGGTAAGCAGGCTTGAGGTGAACGGGAGCCTGCGCGACGGGTTTAACGACTTCTCAATTGGAATTGAGCTAGTGAATTTCAACGGGAACCTCTTCCCGTACACAGAGGCGCAGTACTCTTCGTTGTGTGCCGTCATGGAGCGGCTCAAGGCGCTCTATCCAGCGCTTGCGCGGCCGGAAGCTGTTGTCGGGCATGAGCAGATTGCGGGTTTTCGCGGAAAGTGCGACCCGGGGCGGTGCTTCGAGTGGAAGCGGTTCTTCGCGCTCTGTTACCCAGGGCAGGGGGCGCCGGGGCGTGAGCCACTCTGCTCGGCTGAAGTGGCAGCGAGCCTGCAAGGGATGGTTGATTCGGCCGGGGTTCAGTACGACCCCAAGACGGGCCTTGCGACCCTCCCGCAAGGGGTTGATCACACCTTCTTTAACGGCCTGAGCAAGCTTTCAGAGGATCTGCTCTCAAAGAAGGCTTAAGCGCAGGCTCAGAGTGTTGACAGCTCGCCCCAGTTGTTAAATGATTCCGGGTAGTTTAGGGCACACGTGCCCGCTTTGTAATTGAGAGATATGACTTACGCACGTTCCAGCATTTCGTCGCTCGCTCGCGGGCTCAAGGCAATAGCGCTCATCGGCGTAACTTCGGCTTTCATGGCTGCGTGTGGTCCTCGCGGAGAGTCACACACCGTTGACGAGATCTTTACTGACGCTAAGGCTGGCTACGTCAGCGCATCGGCGAACATGACTCAGGACGTCGGCACATCGCTTAAGACCCTCTCTGGCTCGCTCGATCGCCTCGCTGGCATCGGCGGTGGCGGGGACGCCCGTCCGATCGCTGGTGAGATCGCTGGCACCCTCACGACGCTCAGTGCCAAGGCCGGCTACACTGCCCGCCCTGCGCTGGCTGAGTTGATCAACCAGTACCGCTCAATCGCGAACTCAAGTGGTGCGCCGATTACGCTCGGTGCTGCTAACCTGAAGCTCCTTGCGGCGCGTACTTACTCGCTCCTGACAGCCGAGCTTTCGACCTCGCGGTTTAAGCTGTAAATCTGCCTGTTTTAGCTTTTTATAGCCCCTTCCTTAGGGTTGGTACGGCTCTTAGGAGCCTGTCCGGCCGCGGATCCGCATAACTCCTGCTGGCGGTTGAGTATCTGTGAGCCGACCGCCCCTGCAGGAGACACCATGCTTTCTTCGCTCCGAAACCAGTTTCACGCCTTCGTCCTTGGAAGCCTCACCGCCATCGGCGCAACGGGTTGCGGCCAGGGGCTGCAACGCAGCCCGGAGCAGCCCAGCAAAGCGCTGCAGGGGGTGGACTTCCCGCCGGCGCTGCGCCAATTCTCGCTGGCCACGCCCACAATAGCAGATCGGCAGCGGGCCAGAGTTGATTGCAAGGAGCTCGTCAACGCGAAGCTCTTCTCAAGGATTGACGACAGCATCTCGGTTGGCATGGAAGGGAATCGTCAAGCGGCATTGCGGCCGTCCCACGATTTTCCCAAGGTTGAAACGCAACCGCGAGACAGAGAGTACTGCTACGCACGAGCGGTGCTCGATGAGCTAAGTAGCCATTCCCAGTGCGACCGTTACGTTGCAGCCCTGAAACACGTTCTAACGAAACACCCCGGGATGCGCGAGCAGTGCCTGGACATGATCGCGGCCGAGCACAATGGACGCTTCGGTGATAAGGGAGCTGACCTTCTGTACTACTTCGCGCAGTGTCGCCCGGCACAGACTGCTACTCTCGCAAGCCGGGTGGAAGAGGAGAGCAAGCGCCTGCTCTTGCCCGGGGGCCAGAAGGGGTTCCCGGCGGTGGCAGCAGAGATGCGTCGGCGCGCAGCAGAGGCGCGGTTGAGCCGGAGTCAGTAGCGTCACCAAAGCGTCTCCTCTGCCCGTAGTAGGGATCTCGTCAAAGAGCGGCAGCTATACGCTGAAGAGAAGGTCTAATTCCGCAAAACGGTGAATCCAAGCCCACCAGGACACGGGCAGCCACTCAAGACTGAGCCAGCTCTGTCCGCTCAATCCGGAAATCAAGGAGTGACTGTGGATTGAGATTCTCAAGGTCACGGTACGGGTCCGAGAGCAGGCCGAGCGACCAGTAGGAGATCGTCGTAGTAATGGCGAAGAGGGTCAGCATAATCGCGCCTGCGCGCGGCTTGTCGGCGTGAATAGCTGCAATAGCGAGGTGACTTAGGCATCCGATTAGGAGCAC
>CANLJX010000104.1 GCA_947491545.1 Deltaproteobacteria bacterium | reverse complement strand
GAGGTTTACGAGCGGCTCAACCCCGAAGCGCTGCTTGAAGAGCGCGCCAAAGGCGAGACCCGAAAGCCTCATCTTAGCCAGGGCTGAATCCGTCACGTTTACGAAGTCGATGCCCTCTATACCCGCGTACCGATCCAGCACCGACTCGACATCTGTGCCACGCGGGGGGTTAACCTCGATACAGATAAGAGGACGGGAGCGGTCCCCTTTCGAGCCAATTAGAGTGTCGATTCCTGCGGTCATTGCGCGAAGAAGTGATTAAGCTTTCTAGGCTGTTAAGCTGAGGCAAAAGCCGCTAGCCATGTAGGGTAGGATGACGCCAGGAACGGATTTAGACCAACGGCGACAAACCAAAAACCTCAGCCACTTGAGGTAATTACAACAGAAAGCGCTTGGGAGCTACGGGCTAACGGATAAAATGTCCGAGGGGCTCCCTTCAAGCCCGGATTATTAACAACTTAACCTTGCAAACTATTAGGAATACCAGTACCTTCTCCCAAGTTTTGATGGTCTAGACCACCACCTAGGGCTGCCAGCCGTGCCGAAGCGCCTCAAGGAGAGGTTGCTTGGCGTCCCCAAACAGCAACCAATCCCAAAGCCTCTGTCACAGCGTTGATTGCAGCCTGGCGGTCTAAGCCGGCTCACAGTGCTTTCGATGTCGGGTCTGCTTGGCTCCCTCTTAACCGAGGGCTGCTCATCCGAGGGAGAGGCGGACCCGTTAACTCATTTTAGAGAAAGAGAAGTAAGCGTATGACAGTGAATGTTGAGGTCTTCTATTCGTTCCAGAGCCCGTACTCATACCTCGCGATGGACCCGATTTACGACATCGCCGACAAGTACGACGTTGAGCTCCTGTGGCAGCCATTCTCGGCCAAGGCATCCGGTCAGCCGGTTCCTCCGATGGGCGTCATGCCGGACAAGCTTTCGTACCTCTTCGAGGACACCAAGCGCCTCGCTGCTGAGCGCAACCTCGCTCTCACCTACCCGGAGAACTGGCCGGAGGCTGAGCCGGATCCTGGTCGCCTCACCCGCGGCGCTCTGATCGCAAACGACTTGGGTGTGCTCCTTGAGTACAACGTCAAGGTGTTCAACAAGTGGTGGGGTCTCGGCGAGAACCCGAACGAGGACGCCTTCATGAACGAGCTCTGCGACGACCTCGATATCGACCTGGGCGACTTCCTCAGCAAGGTTTCCTCCTCGGATACCCGCGAGCGCGTTAAGGGCATCTACAAGCGTGGCCGCAAGCTGGGCGTATTCGATACCCCGACCTTCGTGTTCGAGAGCGGAGAGCGCATCGTTGGCTACGACAAGATCTCGTACCTGGCGCAGCGCCTCGACAAGATGGGACTCCGCAAGAAGTAGAACGGCTCCCATGCCCAACACGAGAGCCCCTCAGCGAAGAGGTCCCCGCCTGTTCGTTGAGGGGCTCTCTGCGTCTGTGGGCGAAGCCTTCAACCTGGGAAGAGACGACAGCCACTACCTGCGTGACGTGCTGCGGCTTGCACCTGGAGACCCGCTTGAGCTTGGCGACAAGTCTTCGGAAAAGGTGTTCCAGGCGGTGGTACAATCCGTAGGCGAGCAGGTGGCTATAAAGCTGCTCGAAGTGGCGGCTGATCAGTCGGCCTCCCGCCCGGATCTCTGCCTGCTCTTTGCGCTGTGCAAAGGCTCCAAGAACGACCTTGTGTGCGACTGGGCAACGGAGCTTGGCTGCACCACGATTATCTTCTGGCAAGCGGAGCGCAGCGTTGTGCGGCTGCGAGGCGCCGAGGAGGCCCAAGCGAAATGTGCCAGGCTCGCCAAGATTGCCCAATCGGCAGCACAGCAGAGCAGGCAGCCACGGCCTCCAGCAGTTCATGTCTCAGCAAGCCTCGAAGAGGCGCTGCAGATCGCTACAGCAATCGGCCCAGCCTTACGGATCACCTGCTCCCTCGCTGCCGGCGCTACCCCATTACCTCAGTTGCTCAGCGCAGGCCTCTCCGCTACGGTGGTCGTTGTTGGTCCTGAGGGAGATCTCTCTGGGCAAGAGGAGTCGATGCTCTCAAGCGCCGGCTTCACTCAGGCCTCGCTTGGCCCCAACACCCTGCGCTCCGAGTTAGCCGCCGTATCCGCACTCTGTCTCGTTCGAAGGTAAGCAGATGAGCAAGATAGCTTTCGACCACGCACTCCCAGCACTGCCAGAGAAGAAGCGCATCGCGCTTGTTGCTCACGACGGAAAGAAGTCGGAGATGTGCGCCTGGGCAAAGAAGCACGCCGATGCCCTTAAGCCCCACAGCCTCTTTGCAACCGGCACCACTGGCTCGCTCCTTGAGCAGGAGCTTGGCCGCAGCGTCACGAAATGCGCCTCTGGACCGCTCGGAGGTGACCAACAGATCGGTGCGCTGATAGTCGATGAGAAGATCGACATGCTCATTTTTTTCTGGGATCCCCTCACCGCCCAGCCTCACGACCCTGACGTGAAGGCGCTGCTTAGGATCGCGGCGCTCTACGAGATCCCGATTGCTTGCAACCGGGCCTCTGCGGATTTCTTTATCACGAGCGGATTGCTGCACCAGAGTTATGCCCGAAAAGTTGGCGCTGTTTAGCGCTTCCGGCTACATCATGTAGCCAAGCGTCTTAAGCTTCTCGATCTCTTTGTCGGAGTACTCGATTGGCGGGAGCGTCGCCTTGGGTGCAACTACGCTCTCTTGTGAGATGTAGCGAGTTATCCTCTCCTTGGCTTCCACAACAGCGGGAACATCCCGGGTCGATGCTTCGAGCTCTTTAGCTTCAGCCTGGTCAGTCTCTATGTTGTAGACCTCCCACACCGACGAGTCTTGGTCGAAGATAACCTTCCATGGCCAGTGCACGACTCCAACTTTCCTGGTGTGATACTCCACTTCAAAGAGGGGCATGCGATCACCCCACCCTGCTTCTTCGCCCTCAACCAGGGGCAGAAACGATGCACCATCAAGCCTAGAGCCCAGCTGCGGCATCGCCAAGAGATCCACTATCGTTGGAAAGATCTCTAGGGTCGAAACCGGATAAGGGACCGCTTGCGGCGCAATTCGCCCTGGCGCGTGCAGAAGCAGCGGCACGTGCACCAGCTCGTTGTAGAGTAGGTAGCCATGCCCCATGTGTTTGTGCTCGCGGAAGGCCTCGCCGTGGTCGCCAGTCACAACGAGCACTAGGTCTTTAGTCGCTCCTGCCTCCGCTAAACCACGGTAGAGCTTCTCAAGCTGGCGGTCTGTGAAACGGATCTCCTCTCCGTAAAGCCCTCGAATGTATCGCAGATCATCATCAGAGAGTGTCGACGAGCGCTCGCGAAACTCGCGGTACTGCATGCTGTCAGAGAGGGAGCCTTTGTACCAATCCGTCTGGCTGAACGCGGGATGGTGCTTGTAGTTGTAGTGCGGATCGAAGTAGTGCAGGAAGAGAAATGCGTCTCGATTCGCGGCCCCCTCCGGCCCACGCAGCTTCTTGAGCCACTCTAATCCTCGCGTCGTAACTTCGGCAGAGGTGATCGCATCGTGCACATGCCCGCCGAAGCGAGCCTGCTCGTACACCTGAAAGCCGCGCCGGTAATCGGTCTTCGGTCCGATGAATGTGTGGCTGACGAATCCTGCGGTGGCGAAGTCGTGTTTTGAGAAGTACTCAGCCATCGTCTCGGCTTCGCCCGACAGTCTTGAGCGGGGATGCTGGACTCCGTGCGAAGCCGGCAGTGACGCCGTCAAGACCGACGCAATAGAGGGCTTGGTCCAGGGAGCCGTCGAGAATGCATTCGTGAATTGGGCTGAGTCTCCCGCGAGCTGCGCAAGAAAAGGGGCCTGCTCAGGTTTTGAGAAGACTCCGGAGAAGCCGACGGTGTCGAGCACAACTACTACAACTGTCTTCGGGCCGCGGGCCGGCTTCACCAACAACGGGACGGTTAGCAACCCGAGAATAAGAATAACTGCCGCAAAAACCAACAATCCACTGCGCCTCATCGCCCCCGTCTCCGACCTGTTTTTAGCTCTTGTCGCATTCTACGCACGCTCGCTAATTCCCGACGAAAACACGCGGGATTCGCTGATTGAGGGTCACTAGTATTTCGTACGGGCTTAAGCCACTTGCGCGAGCTACCTCTTCAACCGTTATCTGCTCCGTGCCCTGCTGGCCGAACAAAACAACTTCATCACCGTTGTACGCCACACCCTGCCCGACATTAACCATGAGCTGATCCATGCAAATCGCTCCAACTATCGGGGAGCGCTGCCCACGTATCAGCACCTCGCTATTTCCTGACAGCCGGCGAAGGTAACCGTCACCGTAACCGAGAGGAATGGTAACCACCCTTGTGTCTTCAGGCGCCACCCAGGTGTGCCCGTAGCTGACACCTGCACCTTTCTGCACTACCTTGAAGTACACCACCTGGCTCTTGAGGCTCAGCACCGGGTTTAGCTTGAGCAAGGAATCAAGCCCTGCACTTGGGTACACACCGTAGAGCGAGAGCCCTGGACGCACCATGTCGAGCTGACTCTCCGGCAGGGCCATCAGGCCGCCTGAGGCCGCTATGTGTCGCAGGAAAGGGGCTGTGGCGCGCTCTTCGAAGTACCGCAGGCTCTCAAGAAACCTCTCAAGCTGGAGCTTCGTTGTGCTGAGATCCTCTCGCCTGACATCGGCGAAGTGCGAGTAGACACCAACTACTTCACAGTGCTGGCTCTTCAGCGCTGCGTCGAAGAGGGTCGGAGCGGTGTAGTAGTGAACCCCAATGCGCTCTAGCCCGGTGTCGATCTTGAGCTGAACTTTCGCCCGGCGGCCGAGCCGTGCGGCAGCCTCCTCAATCTGCTCCATCTTTGTGACTGAAGATGCTGTGACCTGTACGTCGTTCTCGATGTAGAGATCGAGCTGCTCCTTGAGCAAGCCGCCAAAGACGAGGATCGGGTGAGTAATCCCGAGCTTCCGCAGCTCGATCGCCTCCTCGATGTAGGCCACCCCGAAAGAGTGCACACCAGCGGCTTCAAGTGTCTTAGCGACTTGCTCAAAGCCGTGCCCGTAGCCGTTCGCCTTGATGACCGCCATCACCTTGGCGTCCCCAACAAAGGCCTGGATCGCTCTCAGGTTTGAGCGCAGCGAATTGAGGCACACTTCGGCGTAAGTCGGCCTATGCCGAAACTCCACGTGACTCTGTTCGAAAGAGGAAGACATCGTTTCTCCGAGGAACACCCCAAACTCTTTTAACGTATCTGGACCTAAAGAGAAATTGCGCGCATCTATCGAATGTCTACTTCTACCGAAAGTCCCGTGTCGAACGACTCGAAAACCGCTAACCCCCTGGAGCTAGGAATCGCCCCGGCGATGTCGCTACAAGACGCTCCGGAGGGATCGAACCCGGTATTAAATCGGGTTGCAGGGCAGGCGTCCCCCGCTCGCGGCAGTCGGGTCCTGAGTTTCTTTCGGAAGCTGTTCCGAAAGTTCCTGAAGTTTACCCTGCTCACCTCGCCGCTCTGGATCTCGGTTGGAACGGCTGTCGTGTACGAGATGCGAACCTCCTTCTGGCAGTCGATCTACTTTACCGACCTCGCCTCCGAAGCCCGGTACAAGGTCGAGCCCGGTCCGAGCGACGCCATCTCATTCCCATCCTTCGGCCCCTACGATGAGCGCCTCGGCTACACCCGCATCCCGCGCATCATCGACAACCTGACCCGAAACGGATTCGATATCACCTCTCAGGCGCGCCAATCTGATCGCTTCCGGAGCCTGGCAGCCTCGGGCGTCTACCCTCCGTACCGCGAGAAGACCCGCGCTGGCATCACAATTCTCGACAAGAACAACACGACGATCTACGCCGCCTACCGCCCTGAACGCACCTACGAGAGCTTCGATGACCTTCCGCCGATCCTCGTTGAGTCGCTACTCTACATCGAAAACCGAGAGATCCTGAGCACCGAGTATCCGTACAAGAATCCGGCTGTGGAGTGGGACCGCTTCGGCCTAGCTGTTCTTGAAAAAGTGCGGCAGGTGGTTCAGCCCGACCTCAACGCACCAGGCGGCAGCACGATCGCAACACAGCTTGAGAAGTACCGACACTCACGTGAGGGTCGCACCTCTGGAATTCGCGACAAGCTTGAGCAGATGTTCTCGGCCAGCCTGCGCGCGTACATGAACGGCCGGCAGACATTTAAAACCCGCAAAAATATCGTCCTGTCCTACATTAACTCGATTCCGTTGGCAGCTCTGCGAGGCTACGGTGAAGTGAACGGCATCGGGGATGGGCTGTGGGCCTGGTACGGCTTAGATTTCAACTCGGTAAATCACCGCCTGCTCAAGCTCAGCTCCCTGAAGCCAAGCGAGGACCCAACCCCGTTCGCTGAAACGTACAAACAAGCCTTGAGCCTCTTCATCGCACACCGCCGGCCGAGCTTCTACCTGCTCTCTGGGCTAGGCGAGCTCAATACACTGACAAATGCTCATCTTGACCTGCTGGCAAAGGATGGCGTTGTCTCGCCCAAGCTCCGGGATGCTGCAAAGAAAATTCCGCTGGCTCTCAGGCGCGCTGCGCCGAAAACTCGTTCAGTCTCGTTCGTGCAGAGAAAAGCGGCAAATGCCATCCGCACGCGACTGCTTGAGCTGACAAACTACCCGCAGCTCTACGATCTCGACCAGGTCGACTTAACGGTAAAGAGCACCATGGACAACGACGCCAACGAGGGCGTCACTAACATTCTCAAACAGATCAAGGATGCAGAGAGCGTGCGAAAATTCGGGCTAAACCAGTCTCGCAGCCTCGGTCGTGGAGACCCATCAAAAGTTATCTTCAGTGTCACGCTCTACGAGCGTCGAGGGAACGCGAATATCCTCAGGATTCAGACAGACAACTTCGACAACCCCTTCAGCGTCAACGAGGGAGCCCGGCTCGACCTCGGCTCGACAGCGAAGCTGCGCACGATCACCACATACCTGGACATTGTCGGCGAGCTCTACGACCGCTACTCCGTCATGTCTCCACAAGATCTGCGCCAAATTGACCGCCGGGGCCTCGACCCAATCTCGGTTTTTGTCGTGAATGAGTTTACCCGCAATCCTACAATATCTCTTCCCTCGCTCCTCACGCGTGCTCTTCAACGACGCTACTCTGCAAGCCCTCACGAGAGCTTCTTCACCGGTGGCGGCATGCACACCTTCGAGAACTTCAAGAAAGAGGACAACGGACGCAACCCAACTGTGCAAGAGGCGCTGACTGCGTCGATTAACCTCCCTTTCGTGCGCTTGATGCGCGACATCTCGCGCTACTACATCGCACAGATGGGGCTCAAGCTTGGCGGCCCAAAAACAGACCGCTCCAACCCTGTTCGAATGCACTTCCTACGCAAGTTCGCCGACCAGGAGGGCAGCTACTTCATGCGCCGCTTCTACGAGAAGTATCGCGGCAAGCCATCAAAAGAGCTGCTAGACGGCCTGGTAAAGAGCACACGCGCATCAGCCCGACACGCGGCTGTCATGTATCGCTACGTGCGGCCCGAAGGCTCCGAGACGGAGATGGTGGAATTCATCAAAGAGAACGTCACGAACTCAAACATTCCCCCCAACCTCTTCTCAAAGTGGTACCGCGAATTTACCCCGGACAAGTACAACCTGAACGACCAGGGTTACCTTGCGCGCATTCATCCTCTGGAGCTGTGGCTCGTTCGCTTCTTGCAGGACAATCCAGGAGCCACGAGCCAGTCGGCTCTTGCTGCCAGCTACGATGAGCGGCAACAAGTGTACGAATGGCTCTTCAAAACTCCCCAGACAAAGGCGCAAGACAGCCGCATCAGGACTCTGATGGAGACGGAGTCCTTCCTCGAAATTCACAAGCAGTGGCGCAAAATGGGCTACCCGTTTAATTCGATGGTGCCCTCGCTCGCCTCTGCGCTTGGCAGCTCAGGCGATCGCCCGATGGCGCTGGCAGATCTCGTCGGAATCATTCTCAACGATGGCGTGAAGTACCCCCTGGTGCGGCTTGATGAAGTGCGGCTCGCTTCCGACACGCCGTACGAAACTGTCCTGCGCCGCAGCGATCGCAATCAGGGCGAGCGGGTCCTAAAGCCTGAGGTAGCCCGGGCGCTGCGCGGCGCGATGAGAAACGTCGTAGAGTCTGGGACTGCCCGCCGCGTGTATCACTCCTACGTTCGCTCCGACGGGAAGTTCTACACAATCGGAGGAAAGACAGGCACGGGAGACCACCGCCACGAGACGTACGGGCCTGGCGGGCAGGTGATCTCCTCAAGAGTAGTGAACCGCACCGCGACCTTCGCCTTCTTTATCGGAGATAGCTTCTTCGGCGTTGTTTCTGCTCACGTTCCCGGTCCGGAGGCGGCTCAGTTCGATTTCACTAGCTCGCTGGCGGCTGAGCTGCTCAAGATCGTTAAAGACTCCGTTGGTCCGTTGATCGAAGCCTCGGGCTCCGAGCTGGCGCCAACTTTCCTCGAAGCTCAGAAGGAGGATCTAGTGGCTGTCGAGGCTCCGCAGGAGGGCGCTGTTAGTTCAGAACCAGCTACCGCAGGCAGCGCCGCTAGCATCTTTGGCACCCTGATCCAGGAGCCAGCAAGCTCCCAGGAGCGCGCCTCCGAGGGCCGCTAGACCCCCAAAATAAGGCCTTATACCCCTGAATCCCCTCAAACTCTTGTCATTACCAATTTACCCTGGTAAACACTCTGTCCTATCCAATACGCCCGGGTAGCTCAGTTGGTAGAGCAGCGGATTGAAAATCCGCGTGTCGCTGGTTCGATTCCGGCCTCGGGCAGTTTTATTCCTATATCGCCCCGCTACGCGGGAGCTCGATGACGGCGGTATCTTCCTATCTCGCGCCGCTTATTCTCCATCTCCATCCAACTACGTGAACGTACCCGCTGAGAGGGTTACCTTGGATCAGAGACTCGCTGGTTTTCTGGGTGACGGTGCCGGAACCGGTGCCGTTCCCGCAAACCGGTGCGATTTGTTACCGTCAAGGTGTCGAGCCTCGCCCTCTGCCCCCATCCCCTGGGTCATCGGCGCAACTTCTTTTCGGCAGTAGCGAACGCTCTTCTGTAACCGCAGGGCTGCGCAGCGCTTGGGATTCCTGGTACCGCGGCTCTTTTTCTTCATTCTACACACGGAGCTTCTAATCCATGATACCAAGCCTTGAGCAGACAACAGCCACAACGACTGCACTGACAACCGATAATTCCGGCGATGCACTTGGTACGAGTGCCTCAAAATCTTCATCGACTTCGAC
The DNA here is from genome assembly GCA_947491545.1 of Deltaproteobacteria bacterium. GTDB lineage: Bacteria > Bdellovibrionota_C > UBA2361 > UBA2361 > OMII01 > OMII01. The sequence goes on along the minus strand of CANLJX010000104.1, from coordinate 609 downwards.
TATCGAGTCTTCCATTGCCTCCGCTCTTGAGGGCACCAGTACTGCAAAGCGCCGGGGAAAGCGAGACTCCTCGTCGGCGAGATTCTCGCCCGAAAACATTGAAAAGATTATTCGCACCCTGACGAAGCTGGTTGAGGCGTTTGCTGCTCTGGCGCAGGCCTACCGCAAGGCGAATCCCCCCGCAACGACAACGCCTCAACCCACTCCAACACCGCCTGTCCTAGAGCCCCCGGCCGAGTTCCCAGATGACTTAGAGGAGATGCCAACCGTCGATTCACCGGAGCCGACGAATCCCTTCGATGAAGTTCTCGCCGAGACTCCTGAAGAAACGACAACAACATCTGAGCTAACAACGCAGAACGTCGACCGCGGTCGGCCGCTTGAGCTCTCATCCGGCTTTCTGTGGAAGCCGATCTCTGACAAAGATGGAAACCTGGCTATTCTCTTGCCGCCGCGACTCACTGGAAAGGTGCGGAGCGTCGCGGTCCTATCTCCTGATGGATCGAGGACTCTTCAAACGGGGAAGTACGCCGGAAACGGCAACGGCGAGCGGGAGCACTTCCGCTTCTCAAAGCCAGGCGGCGACTTCCCAGATGGCAGCATAGTCCT
>CANLJX010000103.1 GCA_947491545.1 Deltaproteobacteria bacterium | reverse complement strand
AGTTTAACCCCGCACAGGAGGGACCATGCTCTTTAGCCTCTTCGCCCGTAAGTCACTTGCCGCCATCCAGGCTCAGGCCGAAGACAGTTCACATGGCCTACAGCGATCACTGACCGGAATGAACCTCCTGCTATTAGGGATCGGCGGAATCATCGGGGCAGGAATCTTCGTGCTAACGGGCCAGGCGGCCGCCCAGTACGCTGGTCCTGGGATTGCTATCTCGTTTGTAATCTCCGGTGTCGCCTGCGCCTTCGCGGCCCTCTGCTACGCTGAGATGGCATCGATGATACCGATTTCCGGGAGTGCGTACACGTACGCATACGCCACGATGGGGCAGCTCATCGCCTGGATCATCGGATGGGACCTCGTCTTGGAATACCTCTTTGGAGCGTCGACAGTCGCGGTCGGCTGGTCTGGCTACGTCGCAAGCTTTATGGAGAAAAATCTAGGATTCGCGGTTCCTCCGTTCCTTGCTCAATCGCCTCTCGCCCCACCGTCGACGTGGCACATCGGGGGCGCGCACGTGGCATCGGTGCTTGCTTCAGCCGGGATAGACGTTCCTGCCGCCCTCTCGCACGTGCAGCTTACCCAGCTCCACTTCGGCTGGCAGAAGACCGGCGCCATCCTCAACCTGCCCGCGGTGCTTATCGTCGCGCTGTGCACCTGGCTCCTCTATCTCGGAGTACGTGAGTCGGCGAGGCTGAACAACATCGTCGTGGCTATTAAGCTCACAGTGCTCGGCCTGTTCCTGGTGTTCGGTGCGAGTCAGATCATGCCCGAAAATTGGATGCCGTTTATTCCAGAAAACACGGGGCAAGTCGGACACTACGGTTGGTCAGGAATCCTGCGGGGGGCTGGAGTGATTTTCTTCGCCTACATCGGGTTCGACTCGGTTTCGGCACTCGCCCAAGAGACGAAGAACCCCCAGAAGGACATGCCATTCGGGATAATCGGGTCGTTGCTCGTGTGCACGGTGCTCTACATTGCGGTCTCTCTCGTCCTTACTGGAATCGTTAAGTACGACCGCCTAAACGTTCCAGAGCCGATCGCAGTCGCTGTCGATGCCGGCGGGGCCGCACTTACGTGGCTCAGCCCATTCATCAAGGTGGGAGCCATTGCGGGCCTAAGCTCAGTAGTTCTAGTGCTCTTAATGGCGCAGCCCCGCATCCTTCTCAGCATGTCCCGCGACGGGCTCCTCCCGGCAGGGATGGCGAAGATCCATCCACGCTACAAAACGCCGCACGTGATGACGGTCTATACCGGTATCCTCTCGGCAGCAATCGCCGGCCTCTTCCCGATAAGCGTGCTTGGCGAGCTTGTCTCGATCGGCACACTGCTCGCTTTCGTGATCGTGTGCATCGGAGTGCTCGTGTTGCGCATAGTAGAGCCTCAGGCTCATCGCCCGTTCAGAACCCCTTGCGTGGCTGCCGTCTCGATTCTCGGGGCGCTCAGCGCGCTATCTCAGATGGCGTTCCTGCCCCTCGACACCTGGCTGCGTCTGATAGCCTGGATGGGGCTCGGCTTGGCGATCTACTTCTTCTACGGACGCCGAAATGCCTCCATCCAGTAGCTGGCTCCGATGCAACCCGACAGGAACCGACCGAAACAGCCAGCACCCGGTGGTGACGCTGGAAGTCACCAACGACTCACGCGTATAGTCGCTGGCGGACGGCCGTGCCGTGCCACTGTTCTTTCCAAGCTTCGCATCTGGGTAGAGAACTCTGCTCAAGGGTTTTAGCTGTTTTCTTTCACTGAGAGGAGCGTAACTACTATGGAACGCTTTGTTGCGGGTGTCGGGCTACTGGCGATTATCGGCATGGCGTACGCCCTGTCTTCGCACAGGCGCCGAGTCGATTGGAGGCTCGTTTTTTGGGGAACCGCTCTGCAGTTTATCCTTGCAGTCGGTGTCCTCAAGACGGATCCGGGCCGGATGGTCTTCAGCTTCGCGAATGATGCTTTTAAAACCGTCCTAGGGTGCTCCCGTGACGGAGCCTCGTTTGTGTTCGGAAACCTGGTGGACATGAATGTGCCAGTCGGCACATCACCCACTGCAGGCCCGAACGGTGGGCTGACAACGGCTGCCGGGACATGGGCTCGCACCGGGGCGCTATTTGCCTTCAGTGTCCTGCCAACCGTGGTGTTCTTCTCCAGCCTTATGGCTGTCGGGTACCACATCGGTCTCATGCATCGAGTAGTGCACGCGCTGGCCTGGGTTATGAAGCGCACGCTTCGAACCAGCGGTGCGGAATCACTCTCCGCTGCGGCCAACATCTTTGTTGGCCAGACCGAGGCCCCGCTCCTGATCCGTCCGTACCTGGACCGGATGACCCGCTCGGAGCTCTTGGCCGTAATGGTCGGCGGCATGTCAACGATCGCTGGTGGCGTGCTTGCGGCGTACGTCGGGATGCTCTCTGAGCGCTTCCCTGACATCGCTGGGCACCTGATCGCGGCGAGTGTCATGTCGGCGCCCGCATCGCTCGTTATCTCGAAGCTCCTCCTGCCTGAAACAGAGGAGCCTGAAACGAGCGGCTCACTTGAGGTCCCCAATGAGCGCATCGACTCGAACGTTATCGACGCCGCGACGCGTGGTGCGAGCGAGGGACTCTCCCTTGCTCTCAACATCGCTGCGATGCTGATTGCGTTTATAAGCCTTGTCGCTCTCGGGAACGTGCTGTGGGGACTGGTGTGCACCGGGGCAGCTCGGGTGACCGGCCTTGACCTCACAGCCATCGACACCCTCCAGGAGGTGCTTGGCTACCTCTGTGCGCCGCTCGCGTGGCTCATGGGTGTGCCGATGCAAGACATGGTCGTCGCCGGGCAGTTCATCGGCGAAAAGACGGTCTTAAATGAGTTCATCGGGTACGCCCACATGGGCGACTACCTAAACGGCGTACCTCTTCCAGGTGGCGCTCCGCCTCAGGACCTCACCGAGAGGACCAAGATCATCCTCAGTTACGCAATGTGCGGCTTCGCCAATTTCGGTTCCATCGGAATCCTTGTTGGTGGGCTATCGTCGCTCGCTCCGGAGCGTCGACGAGACTTTGCGCAGCTTGGTGTGAGGGCCCTTATCGGCGGCACCCTAGCTTCTTTCATGACGGCAGCGATCGCCGGCATGCTCCTGTAAACCGCCACAGCATCAAGGCTGTGTGGCAAGGGAGACACTTTTCGCGTTTTTTGCGCGCATGAGTTCTCTCCCTTCTTATCCCGAAAGAAAAATACTGAAATCTCGCAGCCCCAAAAAACGCGCATCGTTTCCGAGCGCTTAGGGAGCTTTCGGCGGCGGTGTTGGTGACCTTGCGCGACGCGTCGCAAAAAGATCTGTGCGCCCGCGCTCGCTGCGCCTACAATCATCCTTAGCACCGTTCGGTGCACTTTGCTCGTTGCAATTTGGGGCGCTTCTTAGCGCCCCGTTTTATTTTTCCGGTCAGCACTTCGGTCGATGCTTGCCCTTCGCGGTGAGCAATTTTCACAAAGAGAGCAGCGAGGCCAGAGAGAGGGGAATGTACTCTCGTGTCTCTCGCGGATCTCTTTGTGCCAAGTCCCTGCTGCGATGGTTAATTCAGAGCCTGTCTCGGGCCTCCGAGAGCCCTGCGGCATGCGCGCAGTGGGCGCAGCAGAAGAACGCGCCAGAGCTCTCTACGCCGTGGCCAATTATGCGACAGCCACAAGACTTGCAGCGTGGCGCCAAGGCCTCTATCGCACACTCGAAGCAATCAAACGTCGAGCGCTTGCCACGCGACAGGATATCGAAACTCTTGTCATAATCGTTTCCGCAAACGGCGCACCGAGCCATCGTTCCTCCAAAATGAGGCACGGTACGTTGCGTGCGTTCAGGGCAGTATGAGCCAGGCCTCCTAACGCACCTGGCTCCTCAGGCAGTAGTCGCCACTGCTGTAGTAGCCGCTCGGGCACTGCCCAACCCTTGGCACGGCCTCACGAGCCTCGCGGGAAGAGGCCAGGCAGTAGCTTCCACTGGAGAAGTATCCACTCGGACACTTCGCCCGCGCAGCCTTCGGCAGAGCTGGCTTGGCATCGCGCATAGGAGAGCAGTACGCACCACTAGAGATATAGCCAGAGGGACACTGCCCCTTCTCAGGCTTCGGAAGCGGCTGAACCGGCTGCTCTGCGGAGGCTCGCGCAGCGAGCGCTGCAACCGCCGCAAGAACCAGCAGCCCTTGTCCGAGGGATTTCACCCCAACCGACAACCGACAACACCAACGCGCTCTAACGAGAGGACCGCCACCTTGAACCGACATACGCTCACCATCCTACTAACACACACGCCAGGGGCGAACCCTGCCAATCGAGCTAGACCACCGATACATTTTCACGCATGCGACTTAGGCTCTCAAGCTAAATCCAAGCTCTATCGGAAAACAAAGACTCAGTCGAACCTAGAGCAACCGTGCGGCTTAGTGGCTACTTGGGAGATTCGAGTGTATTCTCCGCTATGTGGCAGCCTCGACAAGCGTTCACGCAATTTTTCAGCAGGCACTGGCCAAGATCCAATCCTTCCACCGCGCCCCTAACAGGGAAGCAACGATCGACCTGCCCATCCCCGACCCCTTCAGCGACCGTGAGCTTCGGCGGCTGGCTGAACAAGCCGTCCGAGCATCACGCGCGGTCACGGAGCCGCGGCAGAGCTTCTCCCAGGGCACACCTTGGCAACAACAGGTGTGGCGGGCTATCTGCGCCATACCGTGCGGTGAGACCCGCTCATACTCTGAACTCGCCGCTCTCCTAGGGCGCCCCCGCTCCTGCCGGGCCGTCGCGGCTGCCTGCGCCGCGAACACGCGAGCTGTGGCGATACCATGTCACCGCGTTGTGTCAAAGGATGGCTCCCTCTCGGGATACCGTTGGGGTGTCAGGTGGAAGAGAGCGCTTTTAGACGCCGAAAGGAGCCTTGCCTCAGCCTGATCGCCGAGTTATCTAGCCTTCATGAAAGAGCCAGGATTCCGGTCTAAGGCAAGCATCAAGGAGGAGCAAGAGCGGCGGGAGAAGCACGGAACGCCGATGGGTCAACTATCTGGCAAGCCCATCATCGTCTTTGTCCTAGTCTTTGCTGTGCTGGTGTGGCTCGCGCTGGTCGTTTCCGGCCAACTACAAACCGATTCCTGAAGCGGCTTCCCTTAAGAGCGATCGCGTGTCCGATTTCCCGATGGGCGCGACTCAGCACTCTACTCTCCGATAACCTTCACCAAGACCCGCTTTGGCCTCCTTCCGTCGAATTCGCCATAGAAAATCTGCTCCCAGGGACCGAAATCAAGCTTGCCTGCAGTGATCGCTACGACAACTTCCCTGCCCATAATCTGCCGCTTCATGTGGGCATCAGCATTGTCCTCTCCAGTGCGGTTATGGGCGTAGCGAGTCGGGCTCGCATCAAACGGCGCAAGCTGTTCGAGCCATTGGCGATAGTCTGCATGGAGGCCACTCTCGTCGTCGTTGACAAACACGCTGGCTGTGATGTGCATCGCGTTAACGAGGCACAGCCCCTCCCGAACCGCACTTGAACGCACCACTTCCTCAACGTCTGAGGTTATGTTTATAAAATCCACCCGTTCTATCGTGGTGAAGGTAAGCCGCTTGGTTGCGCTCTTCACTTTGCCTCCAGTCATTCCCGTAGCCCCTCTGAAGGGTAGTAAGAAACTCAATCCTGCGCCACCGAGCTTCGAAATTGCGATCCCTCCTGCTTAACCCTCGAAAGGGCCAATACGCCGAGATTCCAGCTTGTCAGGAATGCGCTAGCAGCAGATACTTTCGGCGTTCGGACCTTTTCCGGAGGAACTATGAAAGCCCGCATCCTGAACCTTCTTACCGCTCTTTTTGCGCTTATTGCAGTAGGCTGCTCCTCTCACTCATCAACGAGCTCCGCTCGGGCAGATCTTGAGTCCAAGTCTCGCGCCGCCCTAGACCACCTCTACAGCACAACTCCTGGCGCAGCAGCCCTTGGGCAACGGGCACCCGGCATCCTCGTCTTCCCGAGCATCCTAGAGGGCGGCTTCATCTTCGGCGGTCAGTACGGTGAAGGAGTACTCTTCGAGAACGGGCAGGTAACTGGCTTTTACAACTCTGCAGCGGCTTCGTTTGGTCTCCAAGCTGGTGTTGACAAGTTCGGATATGCCATGTTTTTTATGTCCGCCAAAGACCTCGATTACCTGCACAAAAGCGACGGCTGGGAGGTCGGGGTTGGCCCGAACGTAACCCTGGTGGACGAGGGCGTTGCGGCCTCTTTTTCCAGCTCAACTGCCAAGAAGGGGATCTACGCGTTCTTCTTCCAGCAGCGGGGGCTCCTGGCCGGAGTTACTATTAAGGGAGCAAAGATCTCCCGCAGCCGGGAGTAACCTAGATAGAGGCTCCGCCCGGCGCGAGTCTAGCCTCCCTCCTTAATCTTCCTTAGCAAACGACGCTGCTGGGTGTTCGGTCGCTCCGGCGGAGCAATAGCCCGCGCATGCTGCCTCATCTCCTGCTGCTCAGCCCTAAGTGCAGCGCCTTCAGCGGTCTCCTCGTACAGCCCTGCGGCCACCGTCGCCGAACCACGAGATGCGGAAACCGCCTGAACAACTACATCGAAGCGCCCGCGTGGAGTCATAACCGTAAGCTGCTGTCCAACCGCAACCGTTCGACTCGGCTTCGCGGCAAGTCCGTCCACAAAGACACGACCACCCACTACGGCCTCGTGCGCCAGGGAACGTGTCTTAAAGAACCGAGCCGCCCAGAGCCACTTATCGAGCCTTACGCCAGCGCTGACAGGCCTATCTCCCCTGCCTCGATTCATAGGCCCCTTCCGCTCCGCAGGGCTGCGTCAACACGCTCGGGCGGGAATTCCACTCCGGCGAAGTAGCGCACAAGCTTCCCGCTTGGCCCGAAAATAAAGAGCGCTGAGCTGTGCTCAAACTCCTTGTCAGCCATCCTGACGCGGAAGTCGAGCTGGGAGTTCAGAGCTTCTATAGACTCCTTGGAGCCTGTAAGAAATACGGTCCCAGCTGCAGCGTATGGAACCTTAAGCCGCGACTCAAACCGAGCACGCCTCTCCTCGGAGTCTCCATGCTGCTCTTCGGGATTAAAGCTGTAGGCGATGATCTGGTACTCGGAGCCAAGCCGCAAAGCGCTTCCGTTCACGAACTCCTCAAGACCAGCGAACGTGAGCCCACAGAGCCTCGGGCAGTGGTAGAAGGTCGGGATAAGGATGAAGGGGGTTCCTGGTGTGAGAAAGCTCCGCAGAGGCTTCGCAGCACCATCAGCGCCAACGAACGGAACCGAGAGGTCAATCGTGACACCGGGGCGGGTGAATACACCCATCTTGGGAGCTCGACTTTCTGCGATGGCTACCGAGGCACCGGAGAGCGCTATCAAGCAGAGCGTCAGCAGAGCCGCAGCTCCCCTCCCTAGCTGCACACCTTCCCCTGCGTCATTCGGTCGTCGGGCACCCCTTTCGGATTAGCTGGGTCGTACACCACGATGTTCTGCATCATCCCTCCATCTTCGTGCTCCAGGATATGGCAGTGGAAGACGAAACGCCCAACCTGCACCGGATTCTTGAACGGGATCAGAACCGTGACGGTGCCGCCCACATCGATATCAACCGTGTCCTGGTATCCTCGAAACTCCTCAGGCTGCCCGTTGCGCGCAGTTATCTGGAAGTCCGTCTGGTGAATGTGAAAGGTGTGGAGCTCCTGCGAGTTGTTCACAAGCTGCCATTCCTCAAGCGAACCGAGAGGGAGCACCACGTCATCTCTGCTAGGACTGTAGAGCTGGTTGTTAATGTAAAAAAGACCCGCGTCGTTGTTCTCGGAGAAAACTATCCGGCGGCGCTTCGTTACTGGCTGCTCGCGCAGGTCCGCAGAGGGCATAAGTGTTGAGGGAACCGTGACCGGTGTGGCGGCCGACCCTGACACCACCAGCGTCCCCATCAGCTCCTCCGGAGTAGGATCGCCATCTGGCCCCGTATCGATTGCGAGCGTCTTAAAAGCGTACGTTCCAGCGGTCGCAGCCCCTGTGATCAGCACCTCGGAGCGCGCACCAGGGGGCAGCATTAGCGAGGCCTGCCTCAGCGGCGCGACACGCACCTCGCCATCGCGAGCAATCTCTACGAAATCATGGCCCTCCACGGCAAGGTTGTAGAAGAGATTGGCCCCCACGTTGCCGATGCGCCATAGCTGCGTCTCGCCTGGACGGATAGAGATGCTGGGGCGCACAATCCCGTTTATGGAGCGCAGCGTTGGCTTTGAGTAATCCGGCACAGTAACCGTGCCATCAGCTTCCGCCTGTATGTCCTTCAGGATCATTACCCGCTCCTTCACCCCTTTGAGAAACGGAAGGTTGTCCTGGAGCCCATCGATAATCAGCCCGCCAGAGAGGCCGTTGAAGACCTGAGTTTCTGAGAGCCCCATCATGTGCGAGTGGTACCACATCATGCCGCCACGATCGTTCTCCGGGATCTGAATTCGGTACTCAAAGCAGTTCTCCGGCTCGACCTGCACGAACACGTTGTCTGAGTTGCCCTGCGGAGAGACCTCTAGTCCGTGATAGTGCACGTTCGACGGCTGCTGCGGATTCAGGTTTCGCAGCTTGAGGTTAATTACCCCGCCGGGCTTGATGCGCAGGACCGGCGCTACGTAGTCGCCATTGTAGACTGAGGAGACAAACTCGAGGTCGCCGATCTTGTTACGCTGCTCGGAAACCGTGAGCTCGACGTTAAGCTCCTTTCCTCCCACAATCTCGGATGGAGAGTCGAAGGTCTCACCACCCGACGAGCCCCCGCCATTGCAGCCAAAGAGCCCAATCGCGAGCGACAAAGAGACAAAAGCTACAGCATTCCTGCCCATGTTAGTTCCTCTGCTATTGCGGCGGGAAACCGCCCTCCGCGTTCGATACCACACTCGGCGAGCGGGATGCACCCCTAATGCTGCGGAACTGGGGCTCACGAGAGCCGAAGACTAGCGGGTGAACCACTCACCCCTAACGTGGTCTAAAATCCCGCTCTCCCGAACCCGGAGAAGCCCGACGTTAACCTGCTTGAGCAAACCTGGGCTGTTAGGCTTAATCGGATAGGCGAAATGCCTTCGCTCAAAGAGCTCTCCCGTCTCAGTGATTGGAAGGTCAGGATGGGCGAGGTCAAAGGACTCTAGGGACGCAGCATCCGAGACGATCGCGTCGACACGATGCGCGAGCAGCGCTTTGACCGCTTCGTCTAACGTAGCAACTCTAACGACCTGCACATCGTGGACCGCGCAGTAACGGTCGCCTGCGCTCCCCTCCAAGACCGCTGCTACCTTACGAGTGAGGTCCTTTGGGCTCGTAATAGCTGCATTGAGCGTATTGGCTGTCATGACACTGGTGAGCATCGAGGTTATGTAGGCAACTATTCCCAGACCGAAGCAGAGCCACAGCGCCGCGACAATTCTGCCACCCCAGCCACCCGCAAGCGCTCCTGAGTACTTGGTTTTACCGGTAACGCAGACCGAGACCACGTGATAGAACGACTCAGCGAAGCCGTCGCGCCAATGCCGGGTAAACTGCGGGTCAAAAATCCGTAGTGCCACCAGCAGGGCAATTGAGGCGGCAAAGACAGCACTCGGAACCCAAACCACAGCCCATGCATGCCCGTTGCGCTTGAGCCCCTCCCACAGCCGGGCAAATGAATGTTGCTCTCGCTTGTCAACCATTAGCCGCAACCCCCCGTCGAGCATCGGCTGAGAGAAATCAACATTTTCCAGGTCGCGGCTGGTAACGAGGGTATTGCCAGCCCCCATTTCAACCTCGCCTCGGCTCACTGCTGAGTAGAGCGCCTCGAGGGACGGGTATTCTTTGAAACTAATCGTGAAGCCCGACCTCGCTGCCACTTCTAACAGGAGCTCAACTGCGAATCCGGTCCACTGTCCCGAAGCGTTACGAACCGCGAACGGCGCATCGTCAAACACCCCAACAGTTATCGCAGGCTGGACGATCTCCGGCTGAGGCTCAGCCTGAACCGAGCAAACGCTCAGGATGCCGAGCAGCGAAGAGAAAAGGAGTAATTGCAGGCGTACCAAGCGCTCCAGACGT
>CANLJX010000102.1 GCA_947491545.1 Deltaproteobacteria bacterium | reverse complement strand
CTCCCGAGTGCATTCCGCATTTGGACGCGAAACAACGCTTCTCACCGCCGCAGATACTACACCGCCGCGCGATTGGGGAACAGGGTTCTTAAGCGGCAAGCGGGTTATTTTTTCTAGTTAATTCAGACTATTAGCTATACGTGTCGCAGCGCTTCGCGGACAACATCCCCAACATCGGCACTGTCTGCCACGCCCTGCATCGCCCGAGCCACGGCCGCCTCGGCGTCTTTCCGACCGAAACCCAGCACTTCGAGGGCCGACACGGCATCCCCAGAGAGGCTCTGCGGTGCCGGAGCGAGCGAAGACTCCACAGTCACCATTGTTCGCAGCGCCGTTGACCGCTCTCCTGCCATCGTCGCAACGAGGTCTTTAAGCTCAACAACTATTCGTTCGGCCTTCTTCTTGCCGACACCCTTTATGGACATCAGAGCCCGCACATCGCCCGAGCCTATCGCTCGAAGCAGGTCTCGAATAGCAACATTTGAGAGCACGTCTAGAGCCGAACGCGGTCCCATGCCTGATACCCGGTTGAGCAGCAGGAACATCTGGCGCTCAGCGGCGGACCCGAACCCGAACAGGCGGATAGCATCCTCGCGCACATCGGTGTAGATGCTTACGGTCGCGCGGGTCCCAATAGAGAGTTGAGAGAGAGCCAAGCTCGTGCACGCTACCTCGTACCCCACCCCGCTCACGTCCAGAATGACGCTCTCGCCGTCAATCTCTACAACTTCACCCGAAAGCCTGCTAATCATCGTGTCGCTCTTCCACCAGACGGCTGCCGCGTTACCCGCTTTCCTTCGAGAAAAGTCTCAGGTTGCACTTTCCTATCACCACAAAAGCTCTTTCTCTTGCTACAGTGCGCCCAGCAGAGGAATCGTTCGCCTGCCTGGCTACCAAATCAAGGGGGTGCCGGGAATGCGGCGAGGGTCGACCGTGCCCGCAATTCCCTGCTGAGGGTGTTCTCAACCATGTCCCAGAAGAAGTCAATCAAAACAAAAGGCCGACGGCCCTCGAAAGCACGGAAGCCGAAGAGTTCCCGGACTGCCGCGCCCGCCCGCCGACGGCGACCAGTGCGGCGTGCGCTGCTCGTGCTGCTGCTCGTCTTACTAGCTGGGGCGGGCGGTCTCTTCGTCGCTGTGGATCGAGGCGTCCAGGCTCGCCTCGCCGCACCACAGCAATCGGGGCTGCCAGTGGTGTACTCCGCACCGATCGACCTGGCTGGCCTCGTCTCTCGAATAGATGACGCAGGGCCTGGTCAGCTCTCTCGTCTGCGGGCTGTGCTTCAAGACAGGCGCTACACGGAGGTTACGGGAAATCCCTCTAGGCCAGGCGAGTTCTCTGTGTCGCCGACATCCCTTTCAATCCTCACTCGCCCGTACCGAAACGCGAGCGGCGCCGAGGTGCAGTCGAGGAAGGCGAACTTGCTGCTGAATGAGCCCCCGAAAGAGCGTCTCCTGCTTGAGCCGCAAGTAATCTCGCACTTCAACGCTCCAGATGTTCGGGCCAGCACGTTTACCCCTCTGGCACAGATTCCACCGGTGATGCAGCAAGCGGTAATCGCTATTGAAGACGAGCGCTTCTACGATCACTTCGGCATCGACCTGATCAGCATCCTTCGCGCACTGGCCACGAATGTCATGGCGGGGCGACTAGTCCAGGGTGGAAGCACCTTGACCCAGCAGCTTGCAAAAAATCTCTTCCTCTCTCCGAAGAGGACTATCTCGCGAAAGCTGATGGAGGTCCCCACAGCTCTCAGCCTTGAGTACCGCCTCAGCAAAGACCAGCTCCTCGAGCTGTACCTGAACGAAGTGTACCTCGGCCAGGAGGGTGCCGTGGCGATTCACGGCATGCCGGAAGCCGCCAACGCCTTCTTCGGAAAGCAGATCGGCGACATCGCGCCAGAGGAAGCAGCCGTTCTGGCTGGCATTATCAAGGCCCCTTCTACATACAACCCCCGCAAGCACCCAGAGCGGGCCAAAGAGCGTCGCGACATAGTGCTCGCAAAGATGCGGGAGCTGAATTTCCTGAGCGAGGCACAGTACGACAAAGCTAAGCGCCAACCTCTTCGAATTGTTCAGCAGCAGGAGCACCGCCGCATCGCACCGTTCTACGCCCAGGCGCTTGAGTCTGATCTCAAAGGCGTAATCGACATAGAGTCGTTCTCGTCGGGCGGGCTCGCTATCTACACTGGCCTAGACCTCGGAATGCAGCGCTGCGCCGAGGCCGCTGTCAGCGAGGGACTCTCTAAACTTGAGAACGCGCACCCGAAGATCTCTGCCGGCGGCAAGCGACCAGAGGCGGCGATCGTGGCGATAGAACCCTACTCCGGGCTGGTCAAGGCATGGGTTGGCGGTCGGGACTTCGGGGCATCGCAGTTTAACCGCGTCAGCCAGGGGATGCGGCAGATCGGATCGACTATCAAGCCGTTCCTCTACCTCACCGCGCTGGACGGCTCTCTTAACTCGTACAAGGTAGCCTCCCCGGTTAGTGTCCTTGAGGACCAGCCTCACGAAGTAAAGCTCAAGCACCAGGCAGCCTGGAACCCAGAGAACTACGACCACAAGTTCCGCGGCGATGTGACGCTGCGCTACGCCCTCGAAAACTCGCTCAACATGCCAGCACTGTACATCGCAGAACGCGTGGGCCTCTCGGCCCTGAGGCGCACCGTGTCATCCTTCCGGCTGAGCGAATCAGTGCAAGCGGTGCCATCGCTCGCTCTTGGCGCCCTCGACACCAACCTGCTGCGCCTCACGGCTGCTTACGGAGCCCTGGCGAACTCAGGTATCTATATCCAGCCTCGCCTGTACGTCTCAGTTCTTGACGACCAGGGGGAGAAACTCGCAACCTCTGAGCTTTCTGAGGAGCGCGTATCAGAGGACGGAGCCACCTACGTGCTCACGAACATCATGCAAGGCGTACTGGCGCGGGGCACAGGGAAGGCCGCGCGCGCGGCAGGCTTCGAGCGTGATGCGGCCGGAAAGACCGGAACCTCTAACGATGCCCGAGACGCCTGGTTCGTAGGCTTCACTCCGAACTTGGTTGTCGGAGTATGGGTCGGAAACGATGACAATACCCCGCTGGGCCTGACCGGCGGCTCTGCCGCCGCGCCGATCTGGGGCGAGTTTATGCGTTGCAGCTCCTCATACCTTCCAAACAGCTCATTTGTGGCGCCAGCGTCTGTCTCCTTCGTCGAGATAGATGCTGCCTCGGGGGGACGTGCAACGGATGAGTGCCCCAGCTCCGAGCGGATTACAGAGGTCTTCGTTCGGGGAACGGAACCACGTGAAGTCTGCCCGCTTCATCCAGGTGAAGTGGGCGCAGGACCAGCGCCAGGTCGGTACGACCCGCGGGGTGACGCCCGAGCCCGTGGCTTCTGGGGCTCCCTGTTCGGTCAATAAGCCCGCCAACAGGTGCATTCCACCCTTGCCCCTGCATCCCCTATCCAGTAATGATCCAAAGGATATGCAGTGTATTCTCGGGGTCGATCTAAGCTCTCAGCCGTGTGAAATAACGGTGTCTCGCATCGAAGGCGAGCAGGTTGAGGTATTGGAGCGCACCACCGCCGTTATTCCGCTCCTGCTCGACAAGGCGTTCCTTAGCAAGGGCGACATCCGCTCACTGCTCGCATCGAGGAATGACGACAAGCTCCCTTCGGAGAATGGCGATGGCTCCGGGGCAGCGTCGAGAGAAGGTGCCGAACAGGGCGAAGACTCGGCGCGCGAACAGGTCCGCAGCGCCGTAGCCGCCCTTAAGGAAGCGATAGCATCCCTTCAGACGGAGTGGACAGCCTCGTCAGTCATTATCCCCCCTCACGACCACGTGTCGCTTAACCTTACCCTTCCATTTGGTGACCAACGGAGCCTCAACGCTATCGTCGGCAACCAGATTCAGGACATGCTCCCCTTCGAGACCGATGAGTTTTTAATCCAGTACTGCACTGTCGGTCTCTTTGAAGCCGGCACGGGTATTACCTCAGCCGACCAAGATCCTTCAGCCCCACCGTTTGATATTCATGTCGGCGTCATCCCGCGTGGGTTCGTTCGCAACCTGCTTGAGCTTTGCAAGGCCTCAGGCCTTGAGCCGAACGTGCTAACGGTTCCTTCGAGCGCCGTCGCAGCGGTGTATCACCTTGGCAAGAGCTTCTTTAAGGAGAACTCAGCGATCGTTTTCAATCGCGGCGAAGAGTACTCTATGGCAGTTCTCGTGAACGGCGAAGTTCGCGTGGAGCGCGCGCTGCTTGCGTCCAACATCATCCCGGCAAAAGCCAGCGACCACCGGGAGGAATCGCTCAAGCATATCTTCACTGCCCTCAAGCTCATGATCGCCTCGACTGAGCGGCGCTACGGCACCCGCATAGAAAACGTGTACCTTCTAGGTCGCGACGTCAAAGGCTCCAATCTCCAGCAGCTTTTCGGCCGGCCGCTGGAGGGCTTGCGCTTTGAAGACCTCCTGAGGAGCAATGAGTCGCAGATCGGGCTATCTGCCCTGAGCGCCGTCTTCGCGAAAGACGAGAATGCTCCAACGCCTCTGGTTAACTACCGTACTGGAGAATTCTCGTTCACCCCTCGCATCGGTGAGTTTATCCGTGCGCTGCTCGGTGCTCGCGCCTACTTCCTCACGGCGGCGATAGCTGGCGTCGTTGCAGTTGCCGGAGTGTACGGAATTCGCGAATTTACGATTGCCCAGTCGCGCAGCGCGCTTGAGGAGCAGATCCGCACGGTCATTCCAAACTTCGAGAGCACAGACGAGGACGTATTCACCTCCTTGGCAAGCGCCCAGAAAAAGCTCTCCGACGAGCTCGGCGTTCTCGGGTCACCAGCCAAGGTCTCAGTGCTTGAGGCTCTGCTTGAGATCTTCAAGCTCTTTCCGAGCGACGGAGCAACCACTGTCAACTCGATTAAAATAAGTGACACCAAAGCGACCATTACGGGCACGGCGTCCTCGATTAGCAGCAGCGAGTCCATCGCGAAGGCGCTCAAGATGAGCAAGGACGTGTTCTCAAAAGTAGAGCAGCCGAGAACTTCGCCGAGCGGCTCAAAGTTCAACTTTACAATCGAAGCAACGTTGGCGCTGTAGAGGGAGAAGAGACCATGAAAGAGAAGCTCCTCGACCTGTTTCGACAGCGCAGCCCTCGCGAGAAAGTCATGCTCGCTGCTGCTGGGCTTATCCTTTCGTTCATGGTGGTGTACCCAGTTGTGGTAGAGCCGATTCAAGAAGCTTTTGCCCGGCAGTCGGAACAGCTTCGCACCCTCTCTAACGCCTACAACAACACACCAAAGGTGCTTGAAAGATACGCAACGCTCCAGCTGCGACGCAATGAGCTCGAGAAATTCTATAGCGAAATAAATGTTTCCGAAGACCCACTCGCCTACCTTGAAAACCTGCTTCGAGACGTCGCAAAGGCGAGACCCGGAGAGTACACAGCAAACGCCCGGCAAGGCTCAAGCCGGGGCGACAAGTACATCACGAAAAGCTTTAACGCCTCGTTTCAGGCATCGAGCATGGATAACGTGGCAGCCTTCCTTAAGGCCTTAACGACCGGCTCTCAACCGATGTTGCTCTCGTCAATAAGCCTCGAACGCCGAGGGGGAGGAGAGATGCTCTACGTTCAGTTCGAAGTGAGTGGCTTCGAAGCAATTAACAAGTAGCTCATGGCGATCCACTTCCGTTCTTACCTGCTGATCGCCCTTCTCGTCCTCGCAACAATTGCAACACTCGTGTGGCCACAATTGCTCTCGTATGCTGCTCAGTACGCGCTCAAATCGGCGCAATCGCCCTCCGTAAAACTCTCCTGGACCGGGGCCCAGGGCTCACGCGAAGGAGTACACTTCGATTCAATTGATGCCGTGGTTTCGGTCAGCACCGGTAGCAAGGGACCAATCAAGGCACTGCCTGTTCGAATTTCCGCGTCGAACGTTTGGATCAAGCCGAGCCTGTTTTCCGCTCTCCTCAACCAACAAGCGGCAACCTTTTCCGCCGACTTCCTGGGAGGAAGTGTCTCTGGCTCGCTGTCGGGCGCCCTTGGGTCACCGACAATCTCAGTGGCTTGGTCGAACATTGAGGTTGCCGCGCTCGCCCGCTACCCTGCGATCCGAGCCTTAGGCATCAGCACCGGGACGCTTGAAGGTACGGCAACCGTCTCTGGCATCGAGCCAGCAAAGCCCCCCCGCGCGCTCTTCTCAGCCACCCTGAGAGACTTCCCCGTACCGCGCAACAGCTTCTCCTCGGTGCTTAAACTTGAACCTGGCGACCTCGTGACTGTGTCGGTTTCAGGCACATCTAGTCCCGAGGTGGTCTCGTTGCAGCCCCTCTCGATCACTGGTTTCTTCGGCAAGCTGCTTTCGACCGGGACCATTGGGCTCTCTCCTCGGGAGGGGGTCAGGGACGTCGACCTCTCGACAACCGTCGAGCTCACCCCCTCAGGTAGTCAGCGCTTTGGACAGTGGCTTCCCCTGCTCACCAACAACGCAGTTCAGGCTGAGACGAGCTCCTTCAATCTCAAATCGAAGACCATTCCATGTCCAACTGGCGGGCATCCCTACACTATGCAGGTGGGTGGCAGAACCCTTTGCTTCTCCAATCAAGCAGCACGGAATCGATAGCCGTAGTTCGCAAGCCGGAATTTATGGCTCTACACGGAGTCTTTGGGCATGGTATTCTACTAGCACGCGAAGCGTTTTCGAATGTGTGCGGGGCTCAATAGCGCCCCGCTTGAGCAGCGTCTTGGGGGAACTCCTATGCAGAATGTAATCATTGTACTGTGCGGACTCGTGGCTGCCGGGGCCGCATTCGCTGCTTTCATCCTCAACAAAAAGCTCTCGAAGGGCGCCTCTGATGAGGCTATCGCGGATCTCCGAGCCGAGTCGGAGAAACTTGAGGGCGAGATGATCTCGCTCCTGAGCGACATCAATCGCTTCGCCTCAAAGGGGCAGGTTCAGACCCTCATCACCCAAGCACAGCGCTTCATAAAAGCTCTCGAAGAGCAGCGCGACAAGCTGCAGCAAACGGAAGCGCGGCTCAGGAAAGCGCAAGAGGAGGTCATCGGCCGGGAGCTTTCTCAACAAGAGATCAAGACTGCGCGCCAGGAAGATGAAAAGAAGCTAGTTGAAGTCATGGCGAACTACCAGGACTTCTCGTCGCAGTCGGTCACGCTTGAGCATAAGCTTGCTCAAAGCTTGCGCCAACTTGACACCATGATCGTAGAAAATCCAATGACTGCGGACCAACGCGCACTGTTTCAAGAGCTGTCGAATGCCCTGACTGCGGCGAGTGCTCAGCTACGGGACGTTATCGTCGATTACCAAGCGGTGTACGAGCGACTGGATGCACTACGCAGCCAGCACGCTGATCTTGAAAAGGAGTATACCAAGCTCGTCGATCTGCAGCTTGGCTCATAACCAAGCCGGCACGTTACAGCATATCCTCAAGAACTTTGCCTAGCTGCTCAAGGGAGGCCTGGCGCACGGAATCATCCACCATGGTGAAGATCTCCTTGCACAGGTTCATGTCGCGGCAATCCCATCTGAGACCGTACTTACTGAATGTCATAGAGTGCGAAGATGAACGGTCTCGAACTGTGCACCCAACCGTAACGGCCATTCCGTTTACGTCGGCTCGATAGCCGGTATAGCTGGCTTCCCCCTCGACGCCCTGCCAATCTTCGGCAGCGGTCCCCTGAATCTGCTCTCGGATATTAGCACTCAATCGCTCTACTGAGTCGTTGAAATCACGCCGGAGCGACTCGCGATGCTGCCGGACAGCAGCTTGAACCTCTATGTAGAGCTGGCGCGCGACATCGCCCTCTGCCAGCACCTGAACCTGCCTAGCAGTCGCCTGCGTTCCTCGAAAACCTGGGTCGAGGATCATTTTAGGTGTCCAGCCACGTGGTCGAAGCTCAACCAAGTAGCGAGAGACACTAGCCTCAGTGAAGCTGTATCCTCCAGCGAAAAAGTTACTGACTACCGGTGTCGAACAGCGCAGCACCAAAACGCCTGTCTTGGTGTCAGTGCAGAAGAGCTGCTCCCAGGTTTCTTGGGCACGCTGGTACCTCTTCGATGAATCGAGCTCCTCTCCACCCTGCTCCCAGCGGTCGGCGGGTGTGCTAGCTAGCGTCGCCTTTATCTTCTCCAACAGACCGGTGGGTTTGGCGGTATCTCCATCGGCTGTCGGGTCTTTCTTATCGTTGTCGTTCATCACTCAACTCCCTACCCTTTATTGTAGCGGTGGTTGGGCTCCATTTTCAACTTTTCGAGAAACTCCCGCCTGCTTCCTCGGGGATAGGCACCCTAGGGCACGGAGCGGTCCACTGGGGGAACAAGGATCTCTCTCGGCTTAACGCCATCCATCTTTCCGACTAGCCCTTCACGCTCCATCATCTCGATAATGCGTGCCGCGCGGTTGTATCCGATGCGGAAGGTACGCTGAATCATGGAAGTTGAAGCCTGTCCCTTCTCTAGCACTAGCTCGACAGCCTTGTCGTAGAAGGGGTCGGCCTCATCTCCTTCCCCATCCGGTCCGCCCTGGCCATCGCCCTGTCCACCGCTCTCCTCTGCCAGCGCCTTGTCACACGCAGCGATAATCGCTTCATCGTACTGCGGCGTGCAGTGATTCTTGAGTGAGGCTACAACTCTCTGGACCTCCTGATCGTCAACAAAAGCTCCGTGCACGCGCTTGAGGGGAACAGCTCCCGGCAACATGAAGAGCATATCTCCCCGACCTAGCAGCTTCTCGGCGCCCATCGAGTCTAGGATCGTACGAGAGTCGATACGACTCGACACTCGGAACGAGAGGCGCGCGGGGAAGTTCGCTTTAATAAGTCCTGTGATTACATCAACGGATGGTCGCTGCGTCGCAACTATGAGGTGAATTCCGGCAGCGCGCGCTTTTTGGGCGAGTCGCGTGATGAGCTCTTCGACCTCGCGCCCGACAGTGAGCATCAAGTCTGCCAGCTCGTCGATTACGATCACAATCTTCGGAAGCGGCTTTAGCTGCTCCGGAGCAACCGGTTCTGGCTGCTCGGAATCTTCCGTCGCGTCGAGTGCAAGTTCCGGCTGCGCTGGCGGCGTTTCCGGTGAAAGCAGCTCAAGCTGTTCCGAGCCCGGGGAAACTCCCGCTGGGTCAGCTTCCGGGGTCCCCTCTCCCGAGACAAGCCTGTTGTACCCATCGATGTTCCGGACACCGAACTTCTGCATGTACCGATATCTCCGGTCCATCTCTTTCACCGCCCAGGCGAGCACCGCCTTCGCCTGCCGTGGGTCGGTAACCACCGGCACACGCAGGTGAGGAATGCCATCGTAGACGCTGAGCTCAAGCACCTTGGGATCAATCAGTATTAATCCGAGCTCAGAGGGGTGCGCTCGGTACAGCAAGCTGAGCAGTAGAGCATTAATGCATACGGACTTACCGGTTCCCGTTGCACCCGCCATGAGGAGGTGGGGCATCGTAGCGATATCTACGACCACCGCATCTCCGTACGTATCCTTACCCAGCGGCACACTCAGAATCGAATCCGCAGAGCTAAACGCGTTACTCTCAAGGCACTCTCGGAGACGAACGATCGCTCGATTTTTGTTCGGTACCTCTATGCCGACAGTGCCGCGCTTCGGGATGGGAGCGATGATACGGATGCTGCTAGCTTTAAGGCTCATCGCTAGGTCGTCTTGCAACGCCGCGATTCTTCCAACTTTAACTCCCGCAGCGGGCTCAAACTCAAAAAGAGTGATGACCGGGCCCGGATGCACCTGAGTGACTCGCCCGGCGATGTTAAAGTCGCGCAGCTTCGTCTCAATCTGCTCGGCTTTTTGCCTAAGCTCGTCATCGTCCTCGCCGAAGGATGTGTTGTCTTCTCTAGCCAGCAGGGCCAACTCTGGAGCGACGTACTCGTCGAATTGAGGGGCCGCTTGTGGTGCGGTGTCTTTCTCCTGCTTTGGCTTCTTCTTGTCCGGTGGGGGCCGAAGGGTACGAATTTCAGACGCCTCAGGTGGGCGCGGTTTTACGATGATGGGTTCTGGTCGAGGGATCACCTCTGGTTCGACCTCGGCCGGAGCGGTAACGGTGAAGGGAACCCTAACCTCGCTTGACGTGCCACCTTCTGGCGATTTGCGG
>CANLJX010000101.1 GCA_947491545.1 Deltaproteobacteria bacterium | reverse complement strand
ATCGGGCTAAAGGAGCGCCACGAGCCGATCTCAAATGGGTTTATCGCGATTGGGGCGATGGCTGTGGGCCTTGGGCTCTTCAACCTGATCAGCGCACACGGCTCGCGGCTCGCCTTCCGCAAGAAGGGGTGGCCGTACAGCCTGGCCCTGCTGGCGGGGCTCGTTTCGATGCTCTTGGTAACAGGCGCGCAGTGGCGCCAGAGTCTCGCAACTACCGCTGAGCTGCGGAAGAGCCAGGTTGTGAGCGAATTCGCGCAGCGAATCATCGAGGACGCAGAGGGGCAGACGGCCGCGCCCCCACTCTCCACACGGATCGACGCCCTTGAGCGCTACGCGCGCGAGCAAGTGGCAGGCCTCGACACGAGTGCTCTTGGCGCGCAGGTTGCCGAGGGGCCGCTCAAGACAGAGGTGCGCGAGTCTGCGGCTGCGCTGAACGAGAAGCTGGGCCAGCTGACACAGGTGCGCGAGCAGCCGTTCTCGCCTGACACGCGTGCAGCGATCGACGGCGTATCGAAAGCCGGCGCGCGCCTCAGCGCAGCCCTGAGCGTATACCTGCGGGATCAGTCTTCGCGCACAACGGTTCAGCAGCTCTACAACTTCCTCTACGACGCCATCTTTAACCAGCTCGGTGCAGCGATGTTCTCCCTGCTCGGAGTCTACATCGCGGCGGCAGCCTTCAGGGCGTTCCGCATCCGCACCCTCGACTCGGCGCTCATGATGACTGCTGCGCTGGTGGTGATGCTGGGGCAGATCTCGCTCGGAAAGATGATCTCCGACGAGCTTCCAGTCATGCGGCAGTGGCTGCTCGAGGTTCCAAACAGTGCTGCGTTCCGCGCCATCCGTCTCGGTGCGGCCGTGGCGGGGCTGATGCTCGCTATTCGGATGTGGCTTTCGATTGAGTCAAAGAGCTTCTCGACGAGGAAGAAGTGATATTCGGAAGGCGGCTCATATACCTCGTCATGCTCGTTGCGGTGGCTGTTCCGGTGCTCCTCAAATGGTCGCTGCCGCCGCAGCGTTTAGTCTCGGCTGAGCGCATGTACGATGTGATTGAGAATGTTCGCTTGGAGCCGGGGGAGGTTGCGATCGTGTGGTTTGACTTCGGTCCCGGGACGATGGCTGAGAACGAGCCCCAGGCTCAGGTGCTCCTTGAGCACCTCTTCCGCAGGCACATCCCAGTTGTCCTGCTCTCGCAGTACCAGCAGGCGGAGGCGTCACTTCAGGCGATTCCGCGTGAAGTTGCGGCACGCCTTGAGCACGAGATGCCAGGGCAGCGCTGGGAGTACGGAGAGGCTTGGGTGAACGGTGGGTACCGGCCAGGTGGCTCGATCTTTATTCAAGCGCTCGTGAACGCGCCTGACGTCTCGAAGTTCCTCGGGCGTGATGTCGGCGGCATGCCGATCTCTCACTTCCCGGCGTTCGCCAAGATAGGCGGAATTGAGCGGGTAAAGCTCGTTGGCCACATCACGGGGCTCACGGGGGTGTTTGACACTATTATTCAGTTCTTCCAGAAGGGCGGCTACCGCCCGACACTTGTTCACGGCTGCACCTCAATAACGATCCCAGAGGCCTACATCTTCCTCGATTCAGGACAGCTTAAGGGGCTGCTTGAGGGAATTGCGGGGGCCGCTTGGTATTCAGAGATCTTAAAGCGCCACTTTCCGGCGAGCGACAACACCAAGCTCTTAGTCGTTAATACGGCGCTTAGCTCGGCACACGTTGTGCTGATCGGGCTGATTGTGCTCGGCAACCTTGTCGCGCTGCGTGAGTGGCTACGGAGGCGACATGGGTAACGCCTCAACATGGAGCCAGGTATCCATCTTTGTCGGCGGCCTCGGCACGCTCGCAATCTTTAGCTTCCTCATCAAAGAAAATCCCTTCTACCGCTTCTTCGAGCACCTCTTCATCGGGATAGCTGCCGGGCTTGGGCCGATGCTCGTCATCCGCGACTTCCTCTGGCCGAACGTGCTGACGCCGATGCTTGGCGCGAACATAACTGTGTACCCGGACGGCACTCTCTCGGAGCCTTACCAGCCGCTCTACTTGCTCTACATCGCGCCGATGCTGTTCGGCTGTCTCTACTACTGCATCTACTCACGAAGGCATGCCTGGCTCGCCAAGGTAGTTATCGGCTTCACGCTCGGGGCGAGTGGCGCTCTTGCTATCCGCGGCTTCTTCGGCGAAGTGCTCCCGCAGATCACAGGCAGCTTCAAGCCGTTGGTGGTGATGGGCAGCGGCGGCTTTATGCTGGGCGAGAGCCTCAACAACTGCTTCTTCGTCGTGACGCTCCTGCTTGTGCTGAACTACTTCTTCTTTACCTTCGGGCGAGACGGCTCGGCACAAGAGAAAGCTGCGCCCCTTGGTCGCCCGCTCCTGATGGTGTGCTTTGGAGCCTTCTTCGGCTCGACCGTGATGGCGCGCCTTGCGCTGCTCGTTGAGCGAGTGCAGTTCATTAGCGACGATTGGCTTGGCGCCGTGAAGGCTCTGCTTGGGTGGGGGCTGCCGTGAAGACCGACCCGCAGCAGCTCAAGGCAGTGCTCGTGACCGACTGCGGATCGACTACGACCAAAGCGCTGCTCTTTGAGCGGCGTGACGGGAGGTGGCGGCAGACATTTCGCGGAGAGGCTCCCACGACTGTCGAGGAGCCTGTTGCTGACGTTACCGTGGGTGCAAAAAACGCCTTTGTTGAGGTGCAGGAGCTGTCAGGGCGCACCATCCTGCGTGGCGGAGAGGGCGCGCCCTTCGAACTGACTGAGACTGACCCCGCACGAGGCATCGACCTCTACCTCTCTACTAGCTCAGCAGGCGGCGGTTTGCAGATGCTGGTAGCAGGAGTCGTTTCGACCATCACGACTGAGTCTGCGGAGCGCGCGGCGCTTGGAGCCGGAGCGATAGTGATGGAGGCTATCTCGGCCGACGACGGCCGGCAGGACTTTGAGCGGATTGAGCGCATCCGGCACGTAAAGCCTGACATCGTGCTCATGACGGGCGGCGTTGACGGCGGCTCAACGAGCCACGTTGTTGAGATGGCAGAAACGCTCGTTGCAGCGTCTCCGCGCCCGCGATTTGGCGATACGCTCAAGCTCCCAGTGATCTACGCAGGAAACCGTGAGGCAGCGAGCGATGTGCAGCAGATCCTGGCCAAGATGGCGCAGGTGGTAGTGGTCGACAACGTTCGTCCTGAGCTTGAGCGAGAGAACCTCGGCCCGGCGCGTGAGGCGATCCACGACTTCTTTCTCTCGCACGTCATGAGCCACTCACCTGGATACGGAAAGCTCATGTCGTGGTCTCCGGTGGGAATCATGCCGACTCCGGCTGCTGTCGGAGACATCGTGCAGACGTACGCAGCCAAGACGAAGCAGAGTGTTCTTTGTGTCGATATAGGCGGAGCGACGACTGACGTCTTCTCTGTGTTCCCTGACCGGGATGGCAAGCCAGTGTTTAACCGCACAGTGAGCGCAAACCTCGGGATGAGCTACTCAGTGGCGAACGTGCTGGTCGAGGCGGGAGCCGCAAACATCCGCCGCTGGCTGCCGACTGCGGTGAGCGACACGGAGTTGAGCGACCGACTGCGCAACAAGATGATTCGCCCGACCTCGATTCCTCAGTCGCTCGACGACCTCTGGCTGGAGCAAGCGGTGTGCCGAGAGGCGCTCCGGCTCTCTCTCGCTCACCATCGCTCGCTCGCGATCGGGATAGAGGGAAAGCGCGAGCGCGGAATCTCTGATGTCTTCCGGCAGGCGTCTGACCGCTACGAGCTAGTCGACCTCATGAAGCTAGACATGGTGATAGGGTCTGGCGGCGTGCTGAGCCACGCCCCTTCGCGCATGCAGGCGGCGTTAATGATGGTTGAGGGCTTCGGGCTGCAGGGGGTAACGCAGCTTTCAGTTGATTCTATCTTCATGATGCCGCACCTTGGCGTGTTCGCTTCGGTGCATCCGGAAGCAGCCTACGAGATATTCGAGCACGACTGCCTGATTCATGTCGGTTGCGCAGTGGTGCCTATCTACCCAGCGAAGCTGAGCAAGGCCGGGGCACTAGCCGAGGTGCACCTCGACGGGAGCCTGCTCGGTCGGGTAGCAGCCGGTGAAGTAGTCAAGCTCGCAACACCGAGTTCAGGTTCGGCGACGCTTAAAGTCGTGCCTCTCCATGCAACAGTCGATGTTGGCGCCGGTCCTGGAAAGCCCTTCGAGCGCAGCGTGATGCTGGGCGAGTGTGGGGTCGTGTGTGATGGCAGGAATCGGCCCTGTGCTCCAGAGCTGCTTGAGCCGACCAAGCAGAGGCGCGTGTTCGAGGCGCTCGGGCTGATGGGAGGCGGAAATGGCTAGCCACTTCTCTCCAGGGCTCACTGTTTCAACTCGCCACACGGTGCGAAAGCGCCGCGAGCTGCCGATCAAGGGAGAGATACTGGTTAAGCTTGGAGATGCGGTTGTTGGGGACACGGTAGTGGCGCGCGCTGAGCTCGAAGGAGAGCTGCGTATCGTGCGAGTTGCGGAAGAGCTCGGTGTTGCGCCGCAGGAGGCCGTGCAGGCTCTCAAGGTTTCAGTCGGCCAGCATCTGTCGCAGGGAGAGACTCTCGCTGAGCTGCGCGGGCTGTGGGGGCTCTTTCGCTCGACAGTCGTTGCGCCGGCAGGTGGAACTGTTGAGTTCATCTCAGCCGCGACTGGGCATATCGGCCTGCGGGCGGCGCCGAAGCTCTTAAGCCTTCCGGCGTACATCAAGGGTACGGTAGTAGAGATAGACGACCAGCGCGCTGTGGTGATTCAGGCGGAAGCGACCTTCGTGCAGGGGATCTTCGGCGTGGGCGGTGAGCGCATCGGAACGCTCTCGATGCTGGCTGTCTCGGCTGACGAGGCGGTTGATGAGCGCCACATACCCGCGGATGCATCTGGCCTCGTGCTCGTCGGTGGGCGCTCGCCAACCCCGGCAGCGCTGTACTGCGCGGCAAAGCGTGGAGCGGTCGGCTTCGTCACCGGCTCGGTGAGCGGCGAGACGCTGCGGGCCTACCTCGGGTACGACATCGGGATAGCGCTAACGGGTGATGAAGCGCTGTCGATGACAGTCATCGTCACAGAAGGCTTCGGCGACATCGCTATGGGCGAGCGGGCTCTCGCTGCGTTGCGCGCTGCCGATGGGCAGCCGGTCTCGATCAATGGCGCCACACAGGTGAGGGCGGGAGCCCAGAGGCCAGAGATTATTGCCCCAGCGTCTGCGGCAGAAATTGCAGCAACGAAGGCGAGCCAGGGCCTCGACGTCGGCGCGCGAGTGCGCGTCATTCGGGTGCCGTACTTCGGAGCGGTCGGGCAGGTGGCTGATCTCGTTCAGGCCCCGATGCGGATTGAGACCGGTGCGTGGGCGCGGGTTCTTAAGGTCACCCTGCTTGATGGCAGGTGCATAACTGTTCCAAGAGCCAACGTAGAGCTGCTGGAGTAGGTTTCAGATGACCAGGAAAGGCGCTTTCGCCGCGATCGCAGTGGTAGTTGCCCTCACTCTTGGCGCGCTGCTTACCGTAAGAACTCCCGAGGTGAAGCTTCCTTCAGGGTTGGAGCTAGCGTTGCCTGCGGGTGACATGCCGGGCAGCCTCAAAGTGCCGATCGTGCACTACGAGCGGCACGCCCCTGATGGCTCCCTTCAGAGATTGGATTTCGTTGGGGCCGTGCACCTGGGCGAAGCGGGGTACTACGAGGGCCTCAACGAGCGTTTCGCGCAGTACGACGCAGTCCTCTTTGAGTTAGTCGGCGACCCAGAGGCCTTCAAGCTTCGAGATGCATCGCAGGGGCAATCGCCCATCGGGTTTATTCAGCAGGGGCTTGGGGAGCTGCTAGGGCTCCGGTTTCAGCTTGAGGGGATAAACTACAACGCTCCTAACTTCGTGCACGCTGACCTCTCGATGCAGCAGCTCAAGAGCGCCATGACGGCGCGCGGAGAGAGCGTGGCATCGCTGCTGCTGAAGCTGCTCTTGCTCTCGTTTGACCCTAAGGTCCAGGAGGATCTCAAAACCTCCGGGTACGAGGAGCCGGAGCTTGAGGGCATAAATCCTGTCATGGTTGTGCTGAGGGGCCCGACTCCGGAGGAGCGGCGCAAACTGAGGCTTTTCTTCGCAAAAGGGCTTGTCTCTTCGGACGTCATTATTAAGCAGATTCAGGGCGAGAGCGGAACATCGCTCATCGATGACCGAAACGCCGCTGCGGTGCAGGTGGCCAAGCAGCAGCTCGACGCCGGAAGGGGCGCTATCGCCGTGTTCTACGGCGTTGGGCACATGCAGGACTTGGACAAGCGCTTCCGTGAGGATTTGGGCTTCTCGATTGTTGAAGTCGAGTGGGTGCAGGCGTGGAAGCTCTAGTATCTCGAACTAGCAAATCGCTGCTTGGCTCTCACCGCGCTATGCCGGATACTACTTTGGCCCTTCCCATGGCAGGAAGCGCCATCGGGGATAATGAGCACAAAGAGGGCAGCGTACATGAACTATGAGACGCCTCTCCCCAATTCAGCAGCGCGTTTTGGCGGAATTTACATGGGATGCTCGCGCCACAGTCGAAGATGTCGCTCGGAGGCTTGGGATTCGAAGTTACTCGGCTCGTCGTGCATTAAGTGCGGTGAAGGAATCTCTCCGGCCCCAGCCACTGTGCTGGACGAATCCCTTCATCCTGGGGGACAGCTGGTATCGCGTTTTTCTCTCGATTGAGTGCGCAAAATCGAAAAAGCGGGCGTAATTGATTGAGAGGCTACAGTCTATGCCCCAGGTAGACTGGCTAGCATCGGTACAGGGCCGCTACCAGCTCGTACTCGCAGTGCGGGCTTCCGGCACTCATGGGATCCTGGCCCTGTTCGAGGAGCTCGATACTCAGTTTGCGGAAATAATTTCGGAGCGGTACGTCTCCTCTATACTTCACGCAGCGAGCTTCGTCCCCTGGCTCGCTCATGATGGATCGGCTCGGCGACGTAGTTGGCAGTGCCACGCCGCTCCCTTGAGTCCCGAGATTGATATGACGGATCGAAAGCTGCTCGATCAAATAGTGACAAGCCCGCTTGCTTCTCTCAGGGAACTTGGGAAGAGATGCAACCTTCCCGCATCTACTGTCGCGTACCGGTTTGAGAAGTTGCTGCGTTGTGGAGTCATTATCGGGTTTACTCTTGTGTATGACGACAGGGAGGCCGGCGCTGAGGGTTTTGTGCTCTCAATCTCAACCTATGGCTTAGCAGGCACCCAGTATGACGCACTCATAGCGCTTGCGGGTAGAAATCCAGCCGATCTCTGGGTCGTGAGGATGCTCGGAGAGTGGGATCTGGAGATTGGTGTTTCGATCAGTGACGTGGAGGAACTGAACAGCCTCATGCGCGATGTGTATATGGTTGGGCAGGGCCGTGTGCGGCAGGTCGCCGTGCACTCCGTGGGTACGACGTACAAGTAGCTGCCGTCGTGGCAGTTGGGAATCGGGCCTCAACGCACGGAATCAAAAGCTGGGCGGCAGCGTTCAAGCAGCGGCTTCAACGACTGGGGACCCATCAAAACGACCCGCTGATAGATCTGCCGCGACAAGACCGAGCGAGGCGAGGTGTGCAGGCAGGGTTCCAGTCCGAACGAGCCCAGCTAGCGCTTGGGCGACGGCAGGTGCCGTCATGAGGCCAATGCCTCCGTGACCTGTCAGCCAATAGAATCCAGGGTGTCCTGGCGATGGCCCAACTACGAGCTCCCGATCCGGAGCAAAGGTCCGCAGGCCGGCCCACCTGTTCTTAAGGCTCCGAACCTCCAGGGTAGTCACAGCGAGAATCCTTTCGATTGCGGCTGCTATATCGTAGTCGTCTGCCCAAGCGTCGCAGGGGGGGCTATCTATTTCGTCGAAAGCTGATGCCAGGATGATGCCGTTTTCAAGCTTGAAATAGAATTGCTCTGCAGTGTCATAGACGAAGGGCCAGGAGTTGGGCGCAACACCTGCTGGAGCTTCAAACGTGAATACGGTCCTGCGGAGCGGGCGGATCTTGAGGGGAGCAACTCCCGCCTTCTCGGCGACGACGTCTCCCCAAGCTCCCGCAGCGTTTACGAGCACCGGGGCGGAAAAGAATCGCTCGCCGGAACGAACCCGCCACCAAGCGCCATCCCACTCAATCGTCTCTGCTGCAGTGTTTGACTCTATCGCTCCTCCGCGAGCTCGGAGACCCTTCGTGTATCCCTGCATCATTCCGTGGACGTCAAGGTCGAGCGTGTCTTCTTCGAGCAGCCCCATCGAGACTTTGTCTCGACGAAGCACCGGGCACAGAGAGACCACTTCGTCTGCTGTTAGCTCGCGCACGCGATACTTTCGATCGAGCGCCTCGGAGCGCATGGCATTGTGGGCCTCTATCTGATGAGGCTGGGTGACCCAGAGCGACTGCCGGAGAGAGGTGAGGGGATGAGCACCAAAGCACTCCGGATGGTTTGTCAAAAAGTCACGGCTGGCCACCGTCAATGCCTGGACCGTGGGGCTTATAAAGTTGAGAGAACTAATTGCTGCCGATCGGCCGGTGGTGTGGTAACCCGGAACCCGCTCCTGCTCGAGCACCGTGACTTGCCCAAGGGCACTCAGCTCGTAGGCTGCTGAGAGTCCTGCGATCCCTGCTCCAATAACTATAAAGTCTGATTTCACAGGTCACTCCATTGCTTCGAGTACCAGCTTTTCAGAAACGGCGACTGGCTGGCCGCATGCCGGGAGCGAGGGCGTGGTGTGTTTACGTAGAGCGCCCTCTCAACACCCGCGGGAACGGCTCCGACTCCACGCAGGAGAAAGTCTTGCGCCTCGACCAGCAGGCTTGAAATCTGTTTGCTGTAGGTCGCCGCGGACTCGCGCATCATGTACATCATCGGCCAGCCCCACAGAGCCGAAAAAAAGACACCGGACTTCTCGAAGTAGGGATTGTCTAAGAACGTGCAGCCAGGGATGCTTTCGATGGCGCTCGGCTCGAGGTCGCTTCCGCCAACTAAGTCGATAATGACTGCACCGCTGCCAACAATATTGTCTGCAACGTGAGCAGCCGTGATGATGTGCCTGAGGCCCTTCTCGGCCCCAAGGTCGATCCCGTTGATAATCAGATCCGCCGAGTGCAGGTAGGGCTCGATACGCGACGGGTGAGATTGTTCGCGCCCCACGATGTGGACCCGGGGCACCCCCTGCCTTAGCGCCTCTAGTATCGCCCCCTCAGCGACATTTCCGTACCCGAGCACTACAACAGTCGAGTCTGCGGCATGTCGTGCTCTTGGGCTTATTTCGCGCAAGAGCTCAAAACCGTATCGTGCGCCACATACGCCAGTTTCAGTAAGGCACTGCACGCGGCGGATACCGAACGGCTCCGTCGGATGTCGGAGAAAGTACCTCGTAGCAAGCTTCTCTCGAGAGTCACCAAATGATTCAAAGTCTAGAAGGGTTGCGTCTTGAGCCTGAAGCTCACCGAGCATAACGGGCGAGGGGGCAGCGCGGGAGGAGTCGTAAACAAACAGCTGCTTCGCGGCATTGGATGCCACCGAGATAGAATCTGCCTCACCATTAAGGAAAGACACGCGCGTCCCGAACCTTGCCGACTGCTGGGCGAAAGCGAACATCTCTTTGGAGAAGCCGTAGCACAGCACTTCAAGCTCGTCCCCGACTAAACGAGGAGTTTCCAAGATGAGGGTTGGAACTGTTTTTGACGCGAGCTGTCGGGCGAAAGCGACATCCCGTGTCACGACAGCAGGACTTTCAAGCACTTCCTCCAGAGAGAGCACATTCACCTGGGCATCCCGAGCCGCCTGTGCTCGACCCGGAAATGATGCCAAGTGTGCAAAGCAGCTCAGGAGTGCGCCAGGCTTCATGGCTCGAATGTCGTCATCTGAGGGGCCTTTGAGTTTCAACACCACATCGCTTTCTGCATATAGAGCTCGGCTAGAGACGATCCTGGCACCGGCTTTTTCGTAGTCAGACGGAGTGAAGGATATGCCCTTGCCTGCGCCATCTTCGACGAGCACACGAACTCGGGCGCTAAGGCGTTGAGAGAGCAGCCGCTCAACGTCCGGGGGAACTAGAGCAACACGCAAGTCGGTCGCAGCCTGCTTCCTGCAGGGGTTTTCGGGAGAAAAGCCTTCCCGAGCAACGCCGATTTGAATTGCATCACTATGCATGTAGGTGTTGCCCTAAATAAGGTTAAAAATCCTCGCTGCGCTCATCTTGCGGAGTGCTGAGAAGCCCAAGCTTTCTCGCGTTCCACGGGTTTCAAGCACTCCAGAGAGTGTC
>CANLJX010000100.1 GCA_947491545.1 Deltaproteobacteria bacterium | reverse complement strand
GGAGCTCATGGGCATGCCGTTTCGCAAGGTTGCTGGGAAGGAATAACGTATGATTAACGACCACGTATCAGACATGATTACCCGTATCCGCAACGGCCAGCGCGCTGGACACCGTTCGGTTCTCGTCACTTTATCCAAGCTCAACAAGAGTGTGCTTGAGGTGCTGAAGAAGGAAGGGCTGATTGAGGGCTTCGAGGCCTTCACTCCCGAGCAGGGGCCAGAGGGAATCCGTGTTGGGCTCAAGTACTACTCTAGCGGCCGTCCAGTTATCTCGCGCGCAACTCGCGTGTCGCGACCTGGCTGCCGGAAGTTCTCGACGACGGAGCGCCTCCCGCGCGTTCACAGCGGTCTCGGTATCGCCGTTATTTCAACGTCGAAGGGAGTAATGGCTGACCACGAAGCGCGCAAGCTGCGCGTGGGCGGCGAAGTAATAGCGCTCTTCGGATAGTTTGTAGAGGTGTCACATGTCACGTATCGGTAAGTTGCCCGTCGCCGTTCCGCAAGGAGTCACAGGCGCCATTGCAGGCAATGTAGTTTCAGTCGAGGGCCCGAAAGGGAAGCTCTCCTACTCGGTTCGGCCCGGCGTTAAGGTCGAGATGGCGGAGGGCAACTTTGTCGTTTCGATGACCGGATCGGATGCGCAGAGCAGGGCTGACTACGGAACGACCCGCGCGACCATCAACAACATGGTTCAGGGTGTAAGCAAGGGCTGGAAGCGGGTGCTTGAGCTTAACGGCGTAGGTTTCGCTGCCAAGCTGCAGGGCAAGAACTTGGTTCTCTCCGTTGGGTTCTCTCACGAGGTTTCGATGGAGCTCCCGTCTGAGATCAAGGCAAACGTCCAAAAGAACTCGATCGAGCTTGAGTCAGCGAACCGCGAGTTGGTAGGCACATTCGCCGCCAAGATTCGCCAGGTGCAGCCACCTGAGCCGTACCTCGGTAAGGGCATCAAGTACGCTGAAGAGAAGGTCCGCCGCAAGGCAGGCAAGACCGGCAAGAAGTAAGGGTTAGGAGTAGGTGCCATATGGCAACGCAGAGCAAAAAAGTCGCAACAAGCGCACGACATAGGAAGAAGCTGAAGATTCGCCGTAAGGTTACCGGGTCGGCTGAGAGGCCGCGCCTGAGCATCTTCCGCAGCGCCAAGCACACGTACGCTCAGCTCATCGCTGACGACCAGAGCAAGACGGTTGCAGCTGCCTCGACCCTCGATAAGGAGGTTCAGGCTGAGCTTAAGAAGCTTGCGACCGAGGCGAAGGACAGCAAGTCGAGCAGCAAGTCGGTGCTCGCCGCACGGGCGGTTGGTATCGTCCTTGCCGGCCGCTCGAAGGAGCACAAGGTCAAGAAGGTAGTTTTTGATCGTAACGGGTTCTTGTACACCGGCCGCGTTAAGGCGCTCGCCGATGGTGCTCGTGACGCAGGCCTGGAGTTTTAGTTCGGAGAAGACATGGCTTTTAAGGATATTCTCGACAAGCGCAGGGTTTCGGCTGACCAGTGTGGTGAGCTAACTGACAAGACGGTGTTCATCAACCGTGTTGCGAAGGTGGTGAAGGGAGGCCGACGCTTCAGCTTCAGCGCACTCGTAGTGACGGGTGATGGTCGCGGTCACGTCGGCTTCGGTCTCGGCAAGGCTGCCGAGGTGCCTGATGCGATCCGCAAGGCATCTGAGCAGGCTCGCAAGCGCCTGATACGGGTTCCGCTGAAGGGCACGACCGTTCCTCACGACGTGATCGGAAAGGCTGGCCCTTCTTCGCTCGTTATAAAGCCGGGCAAGCCCGGTACGGGCGTTATCGCCGGTGCAACGGTTCGTTCCGTGATGGACGTGTGTGGCATCAAGGATGTCCGCACCAAGTGTCTCGGTTCGACCACTGCGCAGAACGTGCTTCGCGCGACATTGGCTGGTCTCCTCATGCTTGAGGAGCCGGAGGTTGTTGCTGCGGTTCGCGGTACGCAGCTTGAGGAGATGGGGTATCACCCGTACTAGTCGGGGGCCTGAGGAAGTTAGATTTCAGAGGTGGTGGCTATGAGCAAGGTAATCGTCAAGCAAGTTCGCAGTGACATCGGGCGCTCCCCGGCTGTTCGTCAGACCATTAAGGCGCTTGGCTTGGGTCGGTTGAACAAGCAGAAGGAGCTGCCGCTCAACGATGCGGTCAAGGGAATGATTAAGAAGGTCGATTACCTTCTCGAAGTAACACCCGCGAAGTAAGAGATTAGGAAGTTGTAAGAGGGGTCTCGTATGGCCAATAAGATTCTGTCATTGAGCACGCTGAAGCCGAATGCTGGCTCGCGTAAGGTTCGTACCCGCGTAGGTCGCGGAGAGAGTTCCGGTCACGGCAAGACCTCCGGTCGCGGTGGCAAGGGCCAGACTGCGCGCTCGGGCGGCTCTATCCGTCCGGGATTCGAGGGAGGCCAGATGCCGTTGTACCGCCGTATTCCGAAGGTGGGCTTCCGGTCGCGTGAGGCTGTTGCTGGCTCAAATGTCTACAATGTTGTTCGTCTCTCGGTGCTTGAGCGCCTCGAAAGCGGGGCAACCGTAGATCTCGCTGCGATCCAGAAGCTCGGCTACGCGAAGAAGAGCTCCAGCAAGGCTGGCGTTAAGATCCTCGCAGATGCAGGAGACTTCACTAAGAAGCTCCACCTCAAAGTGAATGCTATCTCGAGCGGAGCTAAGGCACGCGTCGAGGCGGCAGGCGGCACGGTTGAGATAGTTTCTGCGTAGGTAAGCAGATATCTTCTCGTGCTACGAACGGCCCCTCGAGGGCCGTTTTTTTATGGCCAGGTTTTATTTCTGTCAGGCCATGCTTTGGGGCTTAGCGAGCGGTCAGATGGGCGCGTTCACCAGGTAAACCGCCTCGATCTGTCGAGTAAATGTTGTTCACAACGAGATCGGCGGGGGCAGAGAGGGGGGTGGTCCAGACAGACCGAGTCGTTAGCTCTCGATGGTCTCGCTGCTCTCTTTGTGGGCGTTTGTTTTTCTCAACCCTCGACTATCTCACTCGCAAGGCAGCACACCGCAGAGCAGCGCAAAAATATCAAAGCGAGCTGCATTTTCTGCGCACCTGCGCTATAAGAGCTTGGCGTATTTTGAAATAACTGTACTATTGCCGGTGCGCGTCGTCGCGCCGTTACAGTTCGTTTGAGAGAGGATTCAATGAGTGGTGTAGCCCAGGTGTTTCAGATCCCAGAGCTCAAGAAGCGCCTCATGTTCACGATCTCGATGTTGGCTGTTTACCGCTTCGGAATCTTCGTTTCGACCCCGGGCGTTAATGTCGATGCTATCCGGCAGGGAGTTGAACAGAGCTCCAACACAATCTTCGGCTTGATAAACCTCTTCTCCGGAGGAGCACTAGAGGAGTTCTCGATATTCGTCCTCGGCATCTCCCCGTACATTACGATGTCGATCATTATCCAGCTCCTCACGCCGAGCATCCCGTTCTTGGAGAACCTCAAGAAGGAAGGGGACGCTGGCCGTAGGATCCTTACCCGCTACACACGGCGCGGCACGATTCTGCTGGCTATCCTCCAGAGCTACATGATCGCCAAGGCGCTCGAGGCGAAGGGGGCTGCGCTCGTTCCTGGTTTGCACTTCGAAATCGTTACGGTCGTCACGCTGACGGCGGGCACGGCATTTATTATGTGGCTTGGTGAGCAGATTACCGAGCGTGGTCTCGGCAACGGAACGAGCATCATTATCTTCGCGGGTATTGCAGCGCGCATGCCGGCGGTGTTTGGCTCGACGGTTGAGCTTGCCCGAACAGGCGAGCTTTCGCCGATAGCCGTATTGGCGCTGCTCTTCTTCTCGCTTTTCACGATCTACGCCATCATTTTTGTTGAGCGCTCGAACCGAAAGATTCCGGTCCAGTACCCGCGCCGCATGGTAGGAAACCGCAGCACGATGGCGCAGACCCAGTACATGCCGCTCAAGGTCAACATGTCGGGAGTTATTCCGCCGATCTTTTCTTCGGCGATCATGATGCTTCCGGCAACGCTCATGACGGTCATTCCGACCCTCAGCATGAGCTCGTTTGCCCAGTTCTTCACGCCGGGTGCGTGGGGATACGAGGCGGTGTACGTCGCGCTCATCATTCTCTTCAGCTTCTTCTACACGGCGGTTGTGTTCAACCCAGTCGAGGTGGCAGAGAACCTCAAGAAGAACGGCGGATTCATTCCCCTCGTTCGGCCAGGGGCTGAGACTGCTGACTACCTGTACGGTGTTCTCAATCGACTTACTCTTTGGGGCGCGATCTACATCGCAGCCGTGTGCGTAGTTCCTCAGGTCGTGTACCTGGAGATGGGCGCAGCGCAGTTTGCGTACGTGTTCGGCGGAACGGCGGTGCTGATCGTCGTGGGCGTCACGCTCGATACTGCGAGCCAGATTGAGTCGATGCTCGTGGCCCGAAACTACGAGGCATTCATGTCGAAATCGTCGAAGGTCAAAGGTGGCATCGGATCGGCGAGCTACCAGCGCAATCGTTTGGCGCGCAAGTAAGTATTTCACAGTAATGTCTAACGAGCGGGAGCATTCGGCATGCGAGTCGTACTGTTAGGACCCCCGGGAGCAGGAAAGGGCACTCAGGCCGTTCTCATCTGCAAGAAGTACGGAATCCCTCATATCTCAACTGGCGACATGCTTCGAGAGGCTGTCGCGTCGGGCTCAGAGCTCGGCAAGACGGTGAAGTCGGTGCTCGATGCGGGGGAGTTGGTGACTGACAAGCTCGTGATGCAGGTAGTAGGCGATCGTCTCCGTCGCGAGGACTGTGCCCGTGGCTACCTGCTTGATGGTGTCCCTCGCACGGTGGTTCAGGCGGAGATACTCCGAGAGATGTTGGCAGAAACCAGCAGCGCTCTCACCAGTGTGGTGCAGCTCTCGGTGCCCGAGCAGGTGTTGTTGGATCGAATTCGCCACCGTGGCGGGGCTGGGGCGCGGACGGATGATACTGCCGAGGTTGCAGCCAAAAGATTGCAGGTTTACTGGACCCAAACCGCCCCCGTGGCCGAATTCTACCGCCAAGAGGGCTTGCTGGTAGAGATCGATGGCGTGGGCTCGGTGGAAGAGGTCTCCGAGCGTATTTTCGCCGCGGTAGAGCGGTAAAAAGCCCTTTCTGAGGGCTTTTTCGGGCATGAGGTCTGAGCCTTCACTGAAGCGGCTCTAAACCTCGTAAGGAGCCAAAAAAACCGGTGAAAACGACCCTCTCGCCGGGGTGGGGGGGTTGTAATGGTTGTGGAAATATGTAGAATCTGGCGTCCTTGAGCTGGGCTCCTCTTTGCCGGCGGTATTTTTTGTACCCCGAGGATGGATTGTCCCGAGGGCGTAAGCACCTGAAAAGACGTGCTTTTCCGCGAGGTGGATCGAACGGTCTGCCGAAGCTCTTGAGCTGAGTTTGAAGAACTAGTCTTCTTTGGAGAGATGTTGTGAAGGTTCGAGCGTCCGTAAAGCCGATTTGTAGCTACTGCAAGGTCATCAAGCGGAAGGGAAAGATCTACGTTTTCTGCAGCCGCACGCCCAAGCATAAGCAGCGTCAGGGATAATTGTCGTTAGGAGTTTAGGACATGCCACGTATCGCAGGTGTCGATCTTCCGCGAAACAAGAGAGTCGTTCGCGGTCTCACTTACATTTATGGAATCGGTCTCACGAAGTCGAAGCAGATTCTCGTGGAAGCCGGTATCGACCAGAGCATCCGCACGGACAACCTGACTGAAGAGCAGGTTGATAAGATCCGAAAGATCATGGAGCGTCGCGAGAAGGTAGAGGGAGATCTCCGCCGCGAAATCTCGGCTTCGATGAAGCGCCTGATGGACCTGGGTTGTTATCGTGGTCTTCGCCACCGCAAGAACCTGCCGTCGCGTGGTCAGCGCACTCGCACCAACGCCCGCACCCGTAAGGGGCCGCGCAGGGCGCCAATTGCCGGCAAGAAGGCAGCAACTAAGACCTAAAGTATTCGTCGATAATTGATTTGATCTCGCTAAGGAGAAGTTTGTGGCAGAGGCTCGTACAGCTGGAACAGGCGCCGGAACGGCGGTAAAGAAGAAGAAGGTAAAGCGTAATGTGCCCGTGGGCGTAGCTCACGTTCACGCGACCTTCAACAACACGATCGTCACCATTACAGACCCAGCAGGGAACGTTATCGCGTCCTCAAGCTGCGGAGCTAACGGCTTCAAGGGTTCGCGCAAGTCGACTCCGTTCGCCGCGCAGGTTGCGGGCGACAACGCTGCTCGCAAGGCGAAAGAAGCTGGGGTTCGCACTGTGAGCGTCCGAGTCAAGGGACCGGGGTCGGGACGTGAGTCCGCGCTTCGAGCTTTGCACCTCGCCGGCCTCCAGGTCACCCTCATCAAGGATATCACACCGGTTCCGCACAACGGCTGCCGCGCGCGTAAGAGTCGTCGAGTTTAAGCTAGAGAGGCATTAGGTCATGGCAAGGTATTGCGGTTCAGTTTGTCGTTTGTGCCGTC
This sequence comes from Deltaproteobacteria bacterium, assembly GCA_947491545.1. GTDB lineage: Bacteria > Bdellovibrionota_C > UBA2361 > UBA2361 > OMII01 > OMII01. Next base: position 3,816 of record CANLJX010000100.1, on the reverse strand, counting down.
GTGAGGGAGAAAAGCTCTTCCTCAAGGGCGAGCGTTGCTACACGGGCAAATGCTCGGTTGAGAAGCGTGAAGGTGGTCCAGGCCAGCACGGTCGTGGACGCCAGGCGTTCTCAAACTTCAAAGTTCAGCTTCGTGAGAAGCAGAAGGTGAAGCGTTCGTACGGTCTGCTTGAGGCGCGCTTCCGTGCGACCTTCGAGAAGGCTGCTGCAGCCAAGGGCGTAACTGGCACTGAACTTCTCGTTCTTCTTGAGCGTCGGCTCGACAATGTGGTTTACCGCATCGGTCTCGGCTCGTCGCGCCGCCAATCGCGCCAGATCGTCACCCACGGGCATATCCTCGTGAACGGCAAGCGTGTATCGGTTCCGTCGTACTCGGTCTCCCCAGGGGATGTGGTCGAGGTAGCGGAGAAGAGCAAGAAGAATTTGTTGGTGGTTGCCGCCATGGAAGCAGCGCGTTCGCGCGTTGTTCCTGAGTGGCTCTCGCTCGACCAGCAGGCGGTTCGTGGCACCGTTAACTCGGTTCCGACCCGTGAGCAGCTGCCGCCGACGTTCCGCGAGCAGCTCATCGTAGAATTGTACTCAAGGTAGTAACTGCTAGGCCACGCCGGTCCTTGCCACACGGTGAGGGGGCAGCCTGGTTAACCGTCATTTTCACATAGGGAATAGAGACATGAAGAAGGTCAGTCTCAAGGACTTAATCAGCCCAAACCGCGTAGAAGTTGAAGGCGCAACTGGCGACAGCCGCTACGGTAAGTTCATTGCTGAGCCACTTGAGCGTGGCTTCGGAATGACGATCGGCACGGCGCTCCGCCGCGTTGTGCTCTCATCGCTTCAGGGCGCTGCGATCACATCGATGCGCATTGATGGGGTATCGCACGAGTTCTCGACCATTGCTGGTGTCGCTGAGGATGCGACTGAGATCTCGCTCAACCTGAAAGAGGTTGTGCTCCGCCTCGAAGACAAGGAGGAGGCAATCCTTCACGTCGAGGCACAGGGGCCGTGCAAGTTAACTGCTGGCATGTTCACCGGGGATCCGGCTGTGGCCATTCTGAACCCTGAGCTCGTTATTGCGACTCTCGGTGAGGGCGCATCGATCCGCATGGAAGTGACGGTAAAGATAGGGCGTGGCTACGTTCCGGCAGAGAAAAACAAGGTTGAGGGCGCTCCGATGGGCACCATCTTCATTGACTCGATATTCTCGCCTGTTCGTCGCGTCAACATGGCTGTAACGAATGCCCGCGTTGGTCAGCGAACAGACTACGACAAGCTCGCGATGGAGATCTGGACGAACGGCAGCATCGATCCGCGTTCAGCTATCGCTCAGGCAGCTCACATCCTCGTAGATCAGCTAGGCATCTTCGTTGGCGAAGACCTGATCGTTGAGCGTGAGGAGCCGAAGTCAGAGGAGCCGTCGAAGAAGTGGAACGAGAATCTCTTCCGCCGTATTGACGAGCTCGAGCTCAGCGTTCGCTCGGCGAACTGCCTTGAGAATGCAGATATCAAGTACATCGGCGAGTTGGTGCAGAAGAGCGAGGCAGAGATGCTCCGCACTAAGAACTTCGGCCGCAAGTCGCTCAACGAGATCAAGGAGATCCTCTCAGAGATGGGCCTTTCGCTTGGCCTTAAGCTCGAGGAGTTCCCGACACGACGCGACCTTGATCAGATGAAGGAGCAGACCGACCACTAAGTGTTTGTGGTAGGGCAGAGCAGTTTTCGAGGTGCAGTATGAGACATGGAAAGGCCCTTAGGCAGTTAAGCAGGAATACCAGCCACAGGCGCGCGCTGTTGAGAAACATGGCGACGTCGTTCTTCGAGTTTGAGAGCTTTGAGACGACTCTCCCGAAGGCTAAAGAGCTCCGTCCGATCGTCGAGCGCCTAATCACGCTCGGCAAGAATGACACGCTCTCTTCTCGCCGACAGGCGTACAGCTACCTGCTGAGCAAGGTGGTAGTAGCCAAGCTGTTCACAGACATCGGTCCTCGCTGCAGCGCCCGTAACGGAGGCTACACTCGGATCGTTCGCACCCGCGTTCGCCCTGGCGATGCGGCTGAGATGGCCATCATCGAGCTCGTAGACAAGTCCACAGAGGGTTCCTCGAAGTCAGAAGGCAAGGCGTCGGGCGAGAAGAAGGCAGCTCCTAAGAAGGCCCCGGCTAAGAAGGCAGCCCCGAAGAAGGCGGCAGAGAAGGCCCCGGCAAAGAAGAAGGCTGCTTCTAAGTAGCGCGCGGCTGTGCCTCGCGGAGAGGTTAGGTCGGCGAAGCTAGCAGTATCATCGTTGTTCAATACAAGAAGGGGGAGAGTCCGCCATGGGTATGTTTGACGGCAAGAAGGTGCTAGTTCTCGGAGTTGCTAACGACCGCAGCATCGCCTGGGGTATCGCTGAGGCGCTGCACCGCGAGGGCGCTGAGCTGGCTTTCAACTACCTCAATGAGGCTCTCGAGCGCCGCGTTCGTCCGCTTGCTGAGAGCATCGGCTGCAACAACGTCCTCCCGTGCGATGTTCAGCACGAAGAGCAGATCGATGCCATGTTCACTGAGCTCCAGAAGCGCTGGGGCTCGATCGACGCAGTTGTTCACTCGCTCGCCTACGCTGAGAAGGAAGATCTCTCAAAGCGCTTCGTTGAGACGAGCCGTAAGGGATTCCAGACAGCGCTCGATATCTCTGCATACTCGCTCATCTCTGTTGCCAAGCGCGCCCTCCCGCTCATGGCGGAGAAGGGCGGCTCGATCCTCACCCTCTCGTACCTTGGTGCGGAGCGTGTTGTGCCGAACTATAACGTCATGGGCGTGGCGAAGGCTGCTCTTGAGGCTTCTGTTCGCTACCTCGCCGCTGATCTAGGACAGAACAATATCCGCGTGAACGCTATCTCTGCTGGTCCGATCAAGACGCTCGCCGCAAGCGGCATCCCGGGCCTGCGTGACATGCTCACAGCTTTCGCTGAGAAGGCTCCGCTGCGCCGCAACGTCACTCAGGAAGACGTAGGCAATACCTCGCTCTACCTCCTTGGCGACCTCGGTTCAGGCGTCACGGGCGAGGTGGTATACGTCGACTGTGGCTTCAGCATCATGGGCTTCTAGCGAGCCGTATGACGTCGTCGCGACCCCTGAGCGAAGCGAAGGTCGTCCTTGAGCTCGGCAGAGCCCTCGTAGTGTCCCTTGAGAAGTCATCCCCCTCAGCGCTCGACGAGCTCGAGCAGTACTGCAACGCCTTTGCAGAGTGGGAGATCCAATGGAAGCGCCGTCAGGACGGCAAGGTTGAGTTCCCAGCGCGTGAAGCCGAGCTGGGGAGGCGTATCGTCGCTCAGCATGCTACCGTGGTCCGGCTGACCGAGGAGATGCGGGCGAGCGTGGATCGCTCGCTCAAGAGCTTGCGGGTTCGCGGCAAGGGGCTGCGGGCCTACACCGACCATCTCCCAAAGAGGATCAGCACTATCAAGAGGAGAGGCTAGAGATGGCTCGAAACATCCTTCGCGTTGGCGTTCTTTCTTTATTTCTCACGCTCACCGCCTGTGGCTATGGGCTGCAGGGCGGAGGAACGGTGCTCCCGCCGGACGTCAAGAACATCTACATACCGAAGGTCGATAACGAGTCGACCGAGCTTGGGCTCTCTGACCTGGTAACGGACTCGCTGCGTGACCAGTTCGATAGTTACGGAGCGGTGACCGTCGTCGATAAGCAGTCCCAGGCAGATGCGGTCCTCAATGTGCGGATTCTGTCGCTGATCCAGAGCGTCGACACGGTATCTTCGACCAACACAACGAACCAGATGGATAGCACGATGATACTTTCGGGCGAGCTGCGGCGCGTGACGGGCAAAGT
>CANLJX010000099.1 GCA_947491545.1 Deltaproteobacteria bacterium | reverse complement strand
GCAGCACGCGGTCAACACCGGGGAGCATCCTGGAATCCTCACCGAGAAGAACTGCCAGAACTTCGTCCGGCAGCTAAAGCGGATCGGGCTCTCCTACGACTGGGATCGCGAGATCGCCACCTGCACTCCCGACTACTACAAGTGGACGCAGTGGATCTTCCTGAGGCTCTACAACTCGTGGTTCGACGATGCGGCGCAGAAGGCCCGCCCGATTGAGGAGCTACCGATTCCAGCGGATGTTCAGGCCAAGGGCGCGCTCGCGGTTCAGGCGCACCAAGCCGAGCACCGGCTCGCGTTCTACGCCGATGCGATGGTGAACTGGTGCCCTGCGCTTGGCACTGTGCTCGCCAACGAGGAGGTTATCGACGGCAAATCGGAGCGCGGTGGACACGATGTGGTCCGCAAGCCGATGAAGCAGTGGATGCTGCGTATCACGAAGTACTCTGAGCGCCTGATCTCTGAGCTTGACGAGATCGACTGGCCTGAGGCGATCAAGGAGCAGCAGCGCAACTGGATCGGCCGCAAGACTGGCACCGAGATTGCTTTTTCAGTCGCGGGCAGCGGCAAGCCTATTGTGGCCTTCACGACCCGTCCCGACACGCTCTTCGGCGTGACTTTCTTCGTTGTTGCTCCAGAGCACCCGCTCGTGAGCGAGCTTACCAGCGCGGCTCAGGAGAAAGCGGTGCGGGAGTACTGCGATAGCGCCGCCAAGATGAGCGACTTCGACCGCACCTTCGAGACCCGCAAGAAGACGGGTGTCTTCACAGGCGGCCACGTCGAAAATCCGGTCACTGGCGAGCAGGTCCCGGTGTACGTCGGGGACTACGTGCTTATCTCCTACGGCACTGGCGCTGTGATGGGCGTTCCAGCGCACGATGCGCGAGACTTTGAGTTTGCCAAGACGATGAAGCTGCCGGTTCGTGCAGTGATCGTTCCCACTGAGGGTGACGAAACGCTAAAGGCTGCTGTCGCCGAGGGTGAGGAGTGCTGGACTGAACCAGGGGTGATGCTTCCGAACCAGAACCCGGAGGCTGTCGCGCTTAAGCTTGAGGGTATTCCGAACAAGGAAGCGGGGGAGCGGATAACGTCGTGGCTTGAGGGCCGAGCCCTCGGAAAGCGAGTTGTAAACTACAAGCTCAGGGACTGGCTCTTCTCGCGCCAGCGCTACTGGGGCGAGCCGATTCCTATTGTGCACTGGGAAGATGGGACGGTGACCTCGCTCAAGGACTCGGAGCTGCCACTGGTCTTGCCGCAGGTTGCAGACTACAAGCCGTCGGAAGGGGGCGAGTCGCCTCTGGCGAAGGCTCCGCAGTGGCTTGAGGTCACGGACCCAGCCACAGGGAAGAAGGGGCGCCGCGAGACGAACACCATGCCCCAGTGGGCAGGTTCGTGCTGGTACTACCTGCGCTTTATCGACCCAAAGAACTCAGCGGCAGGGTGGGACCCGAAGCTTGAGAAGAAGTGGATGCCGGTTGACCTCTACGTGGGTGGGGCGGAGCACGCGGTGCTTCACCTGCTCTACGCCCGTTTCTGGCACAAGGTGCTCTACGACCTAGGGCACGTCTCGACAAAGGAGCCGTTTAAGAAGCTCTACAACCAGGGGATGGTGCAGTCCTTCGCGTACAAGGATAAGCGTGGCGCGCTGATCGCCGTAGACCTAGTGAAGGAAGACGAGAGCGGCGTGCCGGTGCACATTCAAACTGGCGAGAAGCTAGAAAAGCTCGTGGCGAAGATGTCAAAATCTCTCAAGAACGTCTACAGCACCGATGATGTGATCGCCCAGTATGGCACCGACACGATGCGCACCTATCTGATGTTCATGGGGCCGCTCGACACCTCTCGGCCGTGGGACCCGAAAGCGATCAGCGGAAATGCCAGGTTCCTGCGTCGTTCGTTTAACCTCGTTGTTGGGGGGAAGGAGTCGGGCTTCAGGGATGTTGTGGTGCCTGAGGCAGAAGCGCCTGAAGTGAAGAAGGCGCTCAACAAGGCGATCAAGAAGATCGGCGAAGACCTTGAGGCTCTGCACTTCAACACCCCGATCTCAACCCTGATGGAGCTCCTTAACACGGTCGGTGACAAGCCAGTGTCAAAGGACACCCTAGAGAAGTTTACGCTTATCTTGTGCCCGTTTGCGCCACACCTCGCAGAAGAGCTGTGGGAGCGGCTTGGAAATAAGGCGCCAGCGAGCCTTGCTCCGTGGCCTGCCTTCGACCCGGCGCTTGTGGTCGATGACATCGTTACGGTGGTTATTCAGATCCTCGGCAAGAAGCGGGCAACGATAGAGGTCGCTCCGTCGATCGATGAAGCGAGCCTCAAAGCCGCTGTCATCGCCGCGATGCAGGACACCGCCTACAAGGTGTCAGCGTATGACCGCTTTATCACAGTCTTTAATCCCGGCACGAAGGTGCCGCGGTTGGTGAATGTGATTGTGAAGGGGTAGGGCAAAGGCGCCTGCTGCATCGTCGCAGCACGACATTACGAACCTACCTTCTCGGCGGGAGCGTCCTCGGGCACATCGATGTCCTCCTCCTCTGAGTCGCGGGTGGCTTGGATGGTCAGCGCGGGAGCATCCTCCGGGGAGATAAGCCGCTGCGGCTGCCCGCCGGCGCCTTTTTCTGCAAGCGCTCGAGCTCCAATGTGGGTTTTTTTGGCTAGCTCAAGCGCCACTGCACTCTTCCAGCCCACCAGGCCGAGGTCGTCAGCGCCGCCGTGGAGCTCAGCGAGTAGGGGCACAACGAACCGTTTTGTTGCAGAGCGAACGGCGTGAGTCTTCATTCGGAGCGGATAGGCAGGGTGTTCCAAATCTCTCCGCATCTTCTCCATCGCGCCCTCATCCGGGCTGTCAGGCGAAAGGTTCACCTCGACTGAGTTGACACGCTCCTTGAGTGATGAGGGACCGATGATCATGCCCTTGAGGTCAGGCGTGGCCGCCAGGAACTTGTCGATGTCGCGATCCATTACGAGGTGGATCTTTTCGCCGCCGATACTAGCCCTCACGACCTCTAGCAGAGCAACCACATGGTCGAGCTGCTCGGAGTTTCTCTCAGAAACCCCAGCGAGTTCGGCAAAGCTTCTTCGCCCCGTGGCGAGGAAATCCCGCAGACCTTCAAGGATCTCCTCAACCGGCGCTCCATCTGCCGTTGCGAGCTCTAGTGCGGATGAGGTGAGCACGAAAGAGGGGCGCTCAGGCATGGCCTCGAGGAGGCGCCGAATGATCTCCTCAGATTGGCTTGAGAAGCTCCCTTGGAGGATGTAGAGCCGCACGAGCTCTTGCGACATTAGTTCTCGGGCTGCCTTAAGGGGATTGCCCCACTCGTCGCGATCGATGAGCCCCTCAAGAGCCTTGCTGAACGCCAGGTTCTTAAGGAATGCGTCGCGCAGCTGTGTGGCGTCCCTGGCGACGGTCGCTGACTCCGGCTCAGCGTACTGCTGGGGCGGGGGGAGCAGCTCTTCTAGGGCTGCATCAGCAGCGAGCGGGAGGCTTGAGGCATGCAGGCCTTGCTGCAGCCCCTCACTCCAGGATGCGACGAGGCTTGCAACCAGGGGACCCGGCGCGAGCCTGTTGTTTCCAAGTTTTAGCAGCAGGGGCTCCGTTTCTGTAAGGGGATGCTCGCTAGATGACACCTCGCCCTGGATATCTCTTGAGAGCATGAGGGCGAGAGCCTTCACCTCATAGGACATCACGACGTCGAGCACATCTGCAAGGTCTTGATGCTGCACTGATCGTTCAATTACCGGGCGAGCCATGGCGTTGTACACAAGCCATGACAGCATCGCCGCGCACTGCTCCTGAATCTCGTTCAGCGTGGCACAGCAGAATACCTCATCAAACTTTCCGCCGGGGTAGCCAAGAACATGCTGGATAAGTGTTCTCTTGGCATCGTTGTTCCAAGACGGCTGCTCAAGAACGAGCGCTGAGCCGAGCAGCGCCCATGACTGCTGGACGTGCGCCTTGCTCATCAGCTCATCGACCACCTGGCTCTCGGTAGACTTTGGTCCGACACGGATGCTGAAGAGGTCAAGGATCTCTCTCGCGCACTCCTTCGGTGTCACCTGCCAGGGCAGTGCGGCACCATTAAGGTCTGCGTGCCGCGCAGCCGACCGCTCAGCCGCCTCAACGTCGATGCCGAGCGCGGCGCAGTTGCCTCGGATCGAGGCGTGTATCGGAGCGAGCCCCGAAACGATCTCTTGCACCTGCTTAGGGAACTTTTCTTTTTCTAGCATTGAAAGCGTGTTCCATAGGGCAGTGAGCCCGTTCTTTGTCGCGGCGCTCGCAAACTGTGGGCGAGCGTGCCCGGTCTTCCTAACTAGTATGGATGACTTTCCAGCGTGCGTGACCTGGGGGTTCTAGGGGGAGGAACGAGAGTCGTACGGAGGGTTTATAGGGGCGATTGGCTTGCCCGCCCCCTGAAGGGGGCGAGGCTTGCCCGCAGCTTAAGGGGGCGGGGCTTGCCCGCAGTTCGAAGGGGGCGAGACCCGTTTCGCCCCCTTTAGGGGGCGAATGGACCCAGGCGGAATCGAACCGCCGGCCTCGTCATTGCGAACGACGCGCTCTACCAGCTGAGCTATGGGCCCGTGATCGGGCGGAGGCTAGCACAGGTACCGGGGCAGAAAGAAGAGCACGGGTGGGGGGAAGCAGGCTCTAAGATGCGCCAAGGCAGCTACACCGCCAGGGCTTTCATCGCCTCGATGCAGTTTGAGGTGTGCTGCTCGAGCGGAATAGCCAATTCCTCGGCACCGAGCTTTATGTCGTCGCGGTTGCAGCCGCGCGCGAAGGCCTTATCCTTAAACTTCTTCAGGACTGACTTAACTTCTAAGTTGTGGATCGACTTGTCGGGGCGCACCAATACGCTGGCCGTTATCAATCCAGACAGCTCGTCGACTGCGAAGAGAGCCTTGTCCATCAGGGTGACGCGCGGCACGCCAGAGTAGAGAGCGTGTCCCATGATCGCCGTCCGCAGCTCTTCGGGGTATCCGAGCTCGCCCAAGATAGCGTTGCCCTTGAATGGATGTCCGTCTGGCTTGGTCGGCTCGGGGTACATTTCGTAGTCGAAATCGTGCAGCAGGCCGGTTATGCCCCAGAGCTCTACGTCGGTTGGCCGCCCCTCCCGTGCGAAGAATTGTGCGTACCAACGCATGCAAGCCTCAACACTGAGGGCGTGGTTGATGAGGCTAGGGTTCTTTGTGTACTCGTGCAGGAGGGCTAGGGCTTCGTCTCGCGTTTTCATCTCGGAGACTTAAGTACGAGCCGGCTCGATTGCAAGTGGGGGCGCCGCAGTTGAGAAGATATCGAGCAGCTTGAGCAGATTTTGAAGCTGGATGCTCTTCTCAACTTCCGCTGCCGACACAGTTATCTGGAAGTTTTGCTCTCCGTCCTTCACCGCGATAGAGAGGTAGGCTTTATCGGCTTCAGGCGCCGGGACATTAATTAGCCCAAAGACACCGGACTCGTTCACGAGCTGCAGCACCCGGGCGGTGTTCTCCCGGTCCTCGGTCTCTGTCAGGCTGCGTGCCGGTAGTGTCCAGGAAACTGTTGGAGGAGGGGTTAGACGACCGCTGGCTGAGATCGTCACCGAGAGCTTCACGTTGGAGAGCGCCGCGGCGTCAGCCTGCTGGAGGAGCGGAGCCGTCTGCTTGTACCAGTCGTTGAACCGAAGCACGAGATCGCTTTCAGGCCGACCACGTGAGAGGTTAAAGAGCGCAACCGCAACGATCGCGATAGCTGCCGTCAGGAGAGCCTGAGAGGAGAGGAGTTTGCGCATAAGGGCAGAAGAATAGTAGCCCCCGCCTCAATGGTCAATTTTACTATCCCCAACGATATCAGAGTCCTACCGAATCATCCAACCACGAGTTCCCTGAGACGTCGCGGTCGGGTCACGCCACCGCGAGTTCTCTGAGACTTTGGGGTCGGGCAGCGCCACCACAAGTTCCCTGAGACTTCGTGGTCGCCACCCCGAGTTCTCTGAGACCAACCACGAGTTCCCTGAGACGTCGCGGTCGGGTCACGCCACCGCGAGTTCTCTGAGACTTTGGGGTCGTGCGGCGGCCACCACGAGTTCCCTGAGACTTCGTGGTCGCCACCCAGAGTTCCCTGGGAGTTTGTTGTTGGCGGTAGGGGCGTCGAGGGGTTAGGGAAGGCGCTTCTTGGCTTCGGCGAGGAGCACCTGGTGGTCGTTTAGGGATGGGTCGTCCAAGACTAGCTCCTCTAGCTCCTTGAGCAGCCTCCCAAGGCTCGGGCCGGGCTTCAGACCCAGGTCCAGGAGGTCCTGGCCGGTTACGGCTAATTTGCCGTAGGCGGGGCCGGCAAGCCTCTCGGTTTCCGCTTTTAAGAGAGCGTCGAAGGCGTTCGCTGTGGCTCGAAATTCCGGCTCGGGAACTACCGGCGGGGAGTCAGCCTCCTTGAAGCTCCTCCACTTTGGCAGGTTCTCTCCCAGGTCACGCATCAGCCGACGAACCCCCGGCGCACCGCAATCCAGAGGCCGCATGTGGTGGCGAACGATTGAGGCTATCGTCTCGGTGTTGTCTCTAGAGAATTTAAGCGCATGCATGCGCTCACGGGCTAGCTGTTCGCTCACCACTTCGTGCTGGTAGAAGTGGCGGTTTCCTGCATCATCAACGGAGAGGGTGTGCGGCTTCCCGACATCGTGAAACACTGCGGCCCATCGCAGAATCGGGTCGTGCTCTGCCCTCGATAGCACCCAGAGGGTGTGCTCGAAGACGTCGTGGATGTGGAACTTGTTCTGCTCGAACCCGATTGCCGGGATGAGCTCTGGCAGCGTAAGGGGCAGCGCGCCGATCTCCTTCAAGCATCGCACCCCTTCGTGTGGAGTGCTCGCCATTAGAATGTGCTCAAGCTCTGACTTTATGCGCTCTACGCTCACCTTCGCCAGAAGCTGCACGAGTGCCGCGGCAGCTGCCAGCGTAGCTGGGTCTACTTGGCGACCCTGCGCCGGCCCGAAGCGAACCATCCGCAGAATTCGCAGAGGATCCTCTGTGAAGCGCAGCGTCGCGTCTCCAACCGCGCGCACGGTGCCGGATTCGATATCTGCTACTCCATGCAGCGGATCGACGAGAGTTTTATCCCTGAGGCTAAATGCGACTGCGTTTATGCTGAAGTCGCGGCCCGAGAGGTCAGTCGCGATATCGTGTGCAGTTGTGTGTGACTCGCGCCCGCTCGGAACTCGGAAGGTAGTTACCTCTAAGTGCGTCTCGTTGATGACCGCAAGAATAGTCCCGTGCTGAATTCCGGTGTCTACGGTGCGGATTCCATGCTTCTCGCAGCGTGCCTTCATCTCGGGCGCTGTCAGGTTGGTGGCGAGGTCGAGGTCAGTCTCGTGGCACCCGAGGAACGCGTCACGAACGGTTCCGCCGACTAAGTACAGCTCTGCTGGCTGAAGGGCATCAGCGAGGCGTTTTAGGGCAGGAAGTTCCAGCAGCGCGCAGAGAGATGCCGTTGCGTCAGCTTGGGAGCGCAGCGCGACCGAGGAATGTGAACCAGGCAGGCGGGATCTGTCCATGCAGCTTAATGTTCAAGACCGGAAGCCAATCCGGCTTGTGCGGTTTCGAGAGCAATTTCATGTGCGCCTCTTTCGGGGTGCGACCACCTTTCTTTCGGTTGCAGGTCCCACACGCGCACACGATATTCTCCCAAGTCGTCCTGCCGCCCTGACTGCGCGGCTTGACGTGGTCGAGGGTAGCTTCCTTCGAGGTGAGCTCTCGGCTGCAATACTGGCACCTAAAGTGGTCGCGCGCCAACACGTTAGCCCGAGAAAGGGGAGGAGAGCGCCTTCCAGCGCGGAAGAACCTGACGAGCTTAACAACAGCCGGGGCTTTAATTGCGATCGAGACTGAGCGGATGTGGTGATCGTACTCTTCAATCACCTCCACTTTCCCAAGGAAAAACATGCAGACGGCATTCTGCCAGGAGATGACGCGCAGGGGCTCGTAGGAAGCGTTTAGCAACAGTACCGGACTCATACCCTAAAGAGTTAAAACCCGAGGGATCCAGCCTAAAACAGCTCTCTTACTCCAGTATCAATAGTCTCGGTAGGTTAGGCAAGAAGGATAAGCTTTAGCGCCTAATGCCTAATTCTCACTCCATTTATGTGGTCGGTTTCCTTGACAGTATAGAGGCTTACCTTTATTTTCCCGCTCTCGCTGCGTTGGGGCCAGTAGCTCAGCTGGTTAGAGTACACGCCTGATAAGCGTGAGGTCGGTAGTTCGAGTCTACCCTGGCCCACCAGTTTTGCTCCTATGCAAACTTGGCTTTGCCAAGATTTGCATGACGGGCAGGGGCGGTGCCCCTGCACCGAAGGAGAGTGCTCCTATGCAAACTTGGCTCTGCCAAGATCTGCATGGCTGTTTGGCTCCTATGCAAACTTGGCTCTGCCAAGATCTGCATGGCTGTTTGGCTCCTATGCAAACTTGGCGTAGCCAAGATTTGCATGACGGGCAGGGGCGGTGCCCCTGCACCCCAGGGAGAACGGCCCAGGGTAGTGCCCACACGCGATGTAAAAGTTGCTTGGGGACGGCTCAGCAAATTCATAACCCCACGGGGGCCTGTAGCTCAGTTGGTAGAGCACCAGCCTTGCAAGCTGGGGGTCCAGAGTTCGAATCTCTGCAGGTCCATTTTCCTCTGTGTTCCCCATTCGGCATTCGAGCCAAGGGGGCCTGAGCGCCTCCTCTCGCCGCTGAACGCGGCTTCGCGGTTTTTCCCATTCGGCATTCGAGCCAAGGGGGCTAGCGCCTCCTCTCGCCGCTGAACGCGGCTACGCCCCGCCTGGTGATTTGACTCAGTCAGAATTTTTCCATTCGGCATTTGAGCTACGGGAGTGTTGATCTCTTCGTGGCTCAAGGTAGTGGGGGATTTCGGAACCGGAACCGGAACCGGAACCGGAACCGGAACCGTTCCCGGTGACGGGCCTTTGAGCTAGGGAGGTTTTGGTTGGGAGAGGGTAATGACGAGTTGGGGCAGGAAAAAAATGCGGAAGGTAAGGAGAGGTTGGCTGTAACACCTTGAGAGAGCCGAGGTCCGCATCCGAGGGTCGCCGTTAGGCGAGGGGCTTAAGATGAGGCTGGGGGGCTTAGGAATTCCCCCGGATGCGGGACGGCGTTTATTTCATCCTTTCTGTATCCTCCTTACCTTCCACATTCACTGCGTTGCAATTGGCTTCGTAGCTCCTTGGCTCGGCGCGAGTCGATCTTCCCGTGTCGAGCAAGGATATCTGTTACCTTGTCGGCGCAGGACAGGTAGGACGATTGTCCTCCTTCCTGCCTCCAACGAGGGCTATTGCAGGGGCAGAGGTCCTCGACGAGCTGTCGAGTTTCCGTTCCTCTGCCCCCGATTGACGAGCGGGGGCGCGTTGCGGCTGCCGCGCGGCCTCGGGCACCATCCTCTTCCTCTCCGCTCCGTCCTCTCTGCCTTCTGCGTGACGCACTGTCATCATTGCTGTCGTCGTCGCCGGAATCCCACGGCCAGTCGTCCGCGAGGTAGCACGTTTCATCCTCTGCAAAATCAATCGCATCCCTGACGTTCGACGCGAACTCGCGCGAGATAAGTCCGAGCCGTCCGAGCCCCTTGAAGGCCGGGTACAGCTTGCGGCGAGCGCGGCTAAAGCATGAGCGGCACGCATCTTCAGAGAATTCGTCGTAGCAGATCTGCGAGACCGAATCGGCTACTGCGCTTGGCGCGAGGTAAACACCATCTGCAAAACACGAGAGCTGGTTTAGCGCATCATCGACTTCCTCTACACTGCACGCATCTTGCGCAGCGGCCGGCTGTGGGGCCATTGCGAGAGAGGGAGTGATTGAAACAGCAAGGCTAAACATAAAGGCTCTGTACTTCATCAAGACTACTCCATCCTTGCGGCTCGTCGCCGCCCACGTAGGAGCTATGAGCAAGGTTCGGACCAGCTCTGCAAAAACACAGCTACACAGCTACTTGCGCGAGAAAGCCGGCAAGAGACAGGAAGTGGGCTTCCATCACCCCGAAAAATTGTGCGGATTGCCACGCGCTTTGAGGCCGCCCCTACGAAAAATTCGTATACACCGACGAATAGCGACCAGCTACGCAGCGGCGGCCCGGGCAGCAGTGCGCCGCACAATCTCCTCTGCGGCGGCTCCACCGAGGATTACGCCGCCAATAATGGCGAACTCAAGTTGGGTTGGAACGTCTAGCAGCACGATTGCATTCCGGAGCACCTGCATCAGGGTGGCTCCGATGATGACCCCAAAGATGCTCGACTCTCCACCTTTGAGGCTGCAGCCTCCAAGAACTGCGGCAGCGATTGCGTACAGCTCATAGAAGTTGCCAAAGTCCGAGGGCTGCGCTGAGTTTACGTCTAGGATGAAGAGCATGCCGCCCACGCCAGCAAGGACAGAGCA
>CANLJX010000098.1 GCA_947491545.1 Deltaproteobacteria bacterium | reverse complement strand
GAGCCAGCCTTGGGTGCCGCGAATATCAGCCTCGATGCGCTGCACCTGCTCCGAAACTGCGGCACTCCCCGTGCCTCCGCGACTTACCCGCCGGTCTACTACCGTCTCAAGCGAGATGGCTTCGAAGATGTCTGCATCGAAAAGCGAAGAGAATCTCCTTAGGTCGTCGAGGGAAAGTGACAGCAGCTCGCAGCCCTGTGCGACGCAGTGCCCGACGAGCTTTCCGGCAACTTCGTGCGCCTCTCTGAACGGCAAGCCCTTCTTCGCGAGGTAGTCGGCGGCATCCGTCGCGTTCACGAAACCCTGCTCGGCTGCGGCGCGCATACGGGCTGGCTTCACCCGCATGGTCGAGATCATCTCGGTGGCCACCTGCAGCGAACCCAAAAGGGTATCGGTGGCGTCGAAAAGCCCCTCTTTGTCCTCCTGCATGTCCTTGTTGTAGGCGAGGGGCAGCCCTTTAAGGACCGTGAGCAGGCCGACCAAAGAACCGAATACGCGGCCACTCTTCCCCCGGATCAGCTCGGCGAAGTCAGCGTTCTTCTTCTGCGGCATCATGCTGCTGCCGGTCGTGAGTGCGTCACTCAGCTCAACGAAACCGAACTCTCCGGTGGTCCAGAGCACCAACTCCTCGCCGAGGCGCGAGAGGTGGACCATCGCCGTGCTTGCAGCGCCGATGAACTCAAGCACGAAATCTCGGTCGCTTACCGCATCGAGGCTGTTCTCGTAGACGCCGTCAAAACCCAGCTGTTTGGCAACCAGGTCGCGGTCAATCGGGAACGTTGTGCCCGCCAGCGCGCCGGCGCCGAGCGGGAGGACGTTGGTACGCGTCCAGGCATCGGTCATTCTGCCAATATCACGCTGAATCATCTGCGCGTAGGCGAGCATGTGATGGGCGAAGAGAATCGGCTGGGCCCGCTGCAAGTGAGTGTAGCCTGGCATGATTGCGACAGGATTAGCCTTCGCCTGCGCGACGAGAGCCTCTTGAAGACACAACATTCGCTCAACAGCCTCAACGATTTGTGCCCGAACGAAGAGGTGACAGTCTGTCGCCACCTGGTCATTGCGGCTCCGTGCAGTATGAAGCTTTCCGGCGACCGCGCCGATCTCGTCTGTGAGACAGCGCTCGATGTTCATGTGGATGTCTTCGTCCGAGGCGCGCAGCTCCACTTCGCCACGGCCAAGCCGCGCCCTTACCTTCTTCAACCCCTCGGCGATCTCTGTCGCCTCCTGCTTCGACACGATGCCAGTCTCGCCAAGCATATGCACGTGCGCCAGGCTTCCCTGGATGTCATACGGCGCGAGGCGCCAATCGAAATGGATCGAGGCGCCGAACTGCTCTGCGAATGAGCTAGTAGCCTCTTTGAATCGTCCACCCCACAACTTCTTCATAGTAGCCCCGCAAGAAACGAAAGCACCGAGACTGTAGGACTGTGGGGGCTCTTTTACAAGATATCCCAGCTGTAACCGCCCTTCGACAGGGTGCCATCCGCCAGCCGCAATAGGTCTCGGTCGCTGTTCTGCACGAGCCCTTTGAGCGAGTTGCTCACACGCGTCCGTGCGAAGTGGGTATACACTCGTGCCAGCGCTACTTCGTCACCGCAATCGCCACCGGCGCGCTCCGTGATGATCGACGAGACCCGCGCTAGCACACACATGCCGACGAAGAGATCGATAGCCGAGTCGGCGATGCGCTTCGTCACTAGCTGCTCGCCAATAATCCCCTTGCCGTGCTTCTTGAGAGTCGCTTCGGCGGCTTGCCCAAGCTTTGAAGCCCCCTTTTCAAGCCAGGCGGCCTCAGGCTTCAGCTGCGCCGCAACTCGCCAGAAAGATCCGCGACCGAGCGGAGTGACCTGCGACAGCTTGCGGGTCGCGTAGCCTGTCAGGAGCCCGAAACCCTTGATTGGGTCGTTAAAGATGCCGCCCACGCCCTTTGCGACCCCTTTTAGGGAGTCTCCCGCATCTTTCATTCCTGAGAGCCCGATATAGAGCCGCAAGATCTCATTGGTGCCCTCAAAAATTCGGTTGATGCGACAGTCTCGAACGACCCGCTCGTACGGATACTCCTTCATGAAGCCGTTACCGCCCGCAATCTGAAGCGCCTCGTCCGCTACTGTCCAGAGCGCTTCGCTCACGAACACCTTGCTTGCAGCGGCCTCAACCGAGAAGTCCTCCACGCCAGCATCGACCAGCGCGCCGACAAACGAAACAATGCTTTCCGAAGCGAAGCACAGCATCGTCATAAGGGCGATTTTCTCCTTCACGAGCTGAAATTCAGAGATGCTCTTGCCGAACTGCTTGCGCTGCGTTGACTGCGCAACCGCGTGCTCGATAAGGCGCTTCATGGCTCCAATACAGCCTCCTCCGAGCCCGGTCCGGCCGTTGTTCAGCACCGCCATCGCGACCTTGAAGCCCTTGCCCGGCTCGCCCAGGACGCAATCTGCCGGGACTTGCACGTTATCGAACCGAACGGTTGTGGTGCACGACGCGCGAATCCCCATCTTGTCCTCTTTCGGACCGCTACTGACCCCGGCCCACTCGCGCTCAACGATGAAGGCTGTCATCTTGCCGCCCTCTCCCTCCGTCTTCGCAAACACGGTAAAGAAACCAGCAGTCCCGCCGTTCGTTATCCAGATCTTCTCCCCCGTAAGGCTCCAAGAGCCGTCACCGTTCGGAGTGGCGTAGGTCTTGACCGAGGCCGCATCGCTTCCAGACCCCGACTCAGTCAGGCAGAAAGCCGCAATCATCTCACCGGTGGCTAGCCTCGGCAGGTAGCGCTTCTTCTGCTCGTCTGTGCCAAACAGCAAGAGAGCCTTAAGCCCTATCGAGCTGTGCGCGCCGATGGTGAGCGATGTTGACGCATCGTAGCGGCTGGTCTGCTGCAGCACGCGAGAGTAGCCTGAATTGGATAGCCCGAGCCCATCGAACTCGGCAGGAATGATCAGCGAGAAGAGCCCAAGTGCCTTCAGCTCCTCAACGTACTCCTGTGGCTGCTCCCCCTTCTCGTCGAAACGCCGGAACTGCGCCTCCTTCCCCGACATAAAGCGGTCAACCGATTCCAGCACGAGCGACAGAGACTCCTTCTCGCTCTCCGAGATCTTCGGAAACGGGAAGAGTCGGCTGTCTCGAAACTCTCCAAGGAAGAGCCCCTTCGCTGGGCTCTCGTCTGCCGGGTTAGTGGCTTCTGGCTTCATTCGCTTACTCTCCTTTCTCAAGCAGAAAATCTGTCATTCGCGCAAAGGTCTCACCACGCTTCACCGGCGCGCCGTGCCCCCCATCGGCCCACAGGTATCTGGCACGCGGCCAGGCCTTCCGCAGAATTGCAATCTGTCCACGTGACACTAGCTGGTCCCCCTTTCCGCGCACCACCATTATCGACTCCTGCGCCGTCTGCGGCTCGCGCGAAAGGGGGTAGTGGTCGGCGAAGAGGTCGCGCAGCGAGCTAATGTCAACCCCACTCGCAGCCGCATCGGATCTGCCGAAGCGCTTAACGAGCAGCTCATGCGCCATATCCCCCATCGACACTAGCGGCACGAGGAGGGCCACTCGCCGCAGCACATCGACCGAGGACCAGAGTGCGGCTACGTACGCGCCTAGGCTCATCCCAATGCACGAGAGGCGGCTGTGCCCCCGACTCGATAGGTAGGCAGCGAGGGCTCGCAGGTCATGCAGAGCGTGGGCCATGGCGACACATGTTCGAACCGGATCGATGCTCGGGAACAGCGGGTCGCTCTCTGGAACCCCCGTCGGACGTCGTCGCCCGTGAAATGGAAGCTCAACCAGCGCGACGTTGCAGCCCAGTGTGTAGAGAAGCCCTGGCATGAATGCGAGGGAGTTCACCCGCTGGTCTCCCATCGTCCAGCCATGAATAGCGACGATCGTCGCGCGCTCGCCCTGGTCATCGTTATGCTCCCAGAGGCGCACAAACGAGTTTCGATTCGACTCGACCGCCTGGTACGAGGGGTCGTGGGCCCAAGATCCGGCTGGGAATTCTGAACGGAACTCTAGATCGACCACGCTGCCGAACGGGAAGCCGTGAACCGGAACAACCGTGGGCGCCCTTGGCGGTCCGAGCGGGCGAAACAGCTCTGCGATCGCGCCCTGGGCTCGTAGAGCCTGAAGGTGCGCCCGGGAAGATTTAAGCGCGCTGGGCTCCAGCCCCAACGAAAAGGCGTCAAGGCTCACACTCTCAAGCGTCTTTCCGAGCCGCTGCAGGATCCGGTCTAGTCCGCCGCCCCCCAGCATAGTAAGGCGCTCGACGTCGCTGAGCCGCGAGTCCGGCCTGCCGTTGAGAAAACAGAAGTCGGATGACGTCTTTGTTGGCGCACTCTCTTTCGGTGGGGGCTTGCTCACTCTCGTCCTTGGCGATTTTCAGCAGCAGTCAGGGCAACGCACACAACGCCCAGTTGCTGCCCCAGGTTAGGATGTGGAAACTACTGAGAGAAGTCCGGACTTTCTGAGCTTCCTTCCAGCTGCCCTTGCGGGCAGTAGCCCAATCGCGCAAAACGGTGTTTAATTTAGCCCTCTCACCTATGGAATTTCCCCACCGAAGGGCCATTTACGGGGTCCACCCTAAAGCTACGGAGCTACCCCGATGGTCAGGGCGTTGTCGGAGAGTTCTAATCGATTTACCCGGCTACTAGCTCCGTCTCGCGAAGACTGGAGAGCCAAGCCACTAGCCCAGCCGCTGAACCACTCGGAGGCCTGAACCAACGCGTCCCCCTCGACCGGCTTACTGTTGAACGAGAGCGATTGTAGCTCTACTCGGACGGGGACAGGATCGCCGACCGCGAGCAGGAGCTTCGCGCTGCCGCTAGCATTCATGTAGCGAGACTCGCGCGCCCCAAGAATGGTTCGCGCCAGGGCGCTTATAGCGAAGAGGTGTGAGAGCTGGACCGAACCTGCTGCTGTTATTGTTGAACTGGAAACCTCTACTCCCAATCGTGGCCCAGCAACTTCTTGGGCAAGTGCTGTCAGCTCCGCGGAGGTGAAGGCAACACTACCCGCGCTCCCCGATTCCGACAGAAGCTTCTGCAGAGTGCGCACCTTCTCAATGGCTGTAGCCTTAGCGCCGCTGGTCATTGCCACCTCACCCGTAGTTGGCGTCTCAGCGCTATAGGTATCTACAGCGTTTCGCACGCTGTAGATCAAGTACGTCGCCACCCCGCCAAGAATGGCAAAAAGCAGAACGACCGCAACCAAGCAGCCGTAACCCAGGCAGCCGAATGAGCCCTTACGCTGCGAAGCCTGAGAACTGCTCACAGCTTACTGCAGACCAAGCTGTGCGTTATTGACATCGAGCGCAAAGGCGCAGCTACGAATCGCGTTCAGATCCTCGCCTCCAAGCTGATCGTAGCAGATGCGACAATTCTCGAGTGGCGAAGGCATCAAGCCATTGACCTTCCACGACTCGCACATCTGAGCAGCCTTCGGTGCGCAAGCGGAGAAGGCCGCGCAAGAGACAAGGAGAGGAATGGCAAGAAGAACTTTTTTCATTTTCGGCTCCAGGGTTACTCCTGGTGTTTTCTAGCACAGCAACCTCTTCGACGAAACAACGAACAGCGCCAACGAAGACCAAGCAGCGCATGGTGGCGAGCGTGTCCGCTCTAGCCCTTGAAAGCTAACCAAAAGCCATTCCCAAGAAGGTGAACAGCGAGGTTGCCTATTAGTCAGCCAACTCCCTATGCCTTGAGGAATGCATGTAAAATCTTTAAGGCTAGCGCGCTTTCCCTTCGCCGCCCTCACCGCTCTCTTTGGGCCCTCCACCCGCCAACGGAAGCCCGCGTCGAGATCTTTCTTAGACAAAGAGAGCGGCGAGCACAACCACAGCCTTCTCCTTGCGCTCACCTCTTGTGTGCACCTTTGCGCAGCACAAACGCCCTAAAACTCCAAAGCCTCTAACAGCTCCTCCCGCGAGAGCCCCTCGGGTTCTGCTACCGCTGCCCGCTCCGGAGCCTCAACATCGCCAAGCACCTCTGCCTGCCGGCGCTCCTTTCTGCGCAGGTTCCAATGAATGATCTCATCGACCTTGCAGCCCAGGAGCGAGATCACATTCACTGTTCCGCGCTGGCCGATGCGGTGAATTCGATCGACAGACTGCATCCAGTGCTCTGCGTTCCAGGTTTTGTCGATATAGACTGCAGTCTGTGCAGCCGTGAGGGTAATTCCTACACCGCCCGCGGCGGGAACGGCGACCAAGATCTTGGGCTTCTCCTCTTCTTGGAAGGCCCGAACCGTCTTCTCGCGCTCGGCAGGCGGCACTTCTCCCGAGAAGGGCGCAGCGCCAAGCTCTGCGTACCGCTCACACAACTCTCTGACGTTTCCAAGGTAGTTCGTCCAAACAACGACCTTCTGTCCCTGCTCCCTAACAAGCTCAGAAACAATCTCGTCAAGCTCAAGAAACTTCGCTGGGTCACCCTTCCATTCGGGGTCAATCAATCGTGGGTTTGAAGCGACCTGAACCGCGCGCAGGTATTCCTCAAGGATATTCGTTATCTCGCGAACGAACTGCTCGCCCGATAGGCTCCGCATGCGAAGCATGAGGGCCTCGCGAATCTCGTCGTAACGTTCGCGCTGGCTGCCAACAAGCTCGACCTCCCGCACCGAGAACGTCTTAGCGGGGAGATTCACAACCTTCTCTTTTTTGCGCCGCAGCATTAACTCCTGCGCCCTGAAGATAGCCTCGTCCACTTCGCCATCGTGCCACTTCTTTACTGCGAAATCGCTAAACTCGGTTCCCAGCTCGGCAACACGAGAGAGCCACTTGTAGAAGCTCTTTCCGAAGCGCTCGCCATTATCGAGGATCTTAACCTGCGCCCAGAGATCACTCACATCTTTCGGGGTTGGAGTTCCCGAGAGCAGCACTCGCCGCGCACAACCTGGCGCAATCTCAGAGATCGACTTAAAGGTTTTGGCGGCATGGTTCTTCACTCGCTGCGACTCGTCTAGGCACAGGAGCGTCTTTCGCTCTGCTGCGATGCGCTTTAGCTCCGGTGTCACGTACGAGAGCCGCACCCCTTCGTAGTTGACGACAACGATCTCCTGCTCCTGCGACCCGCTTGCAAGCAGCCTGAGAGCCCAAGCCTTCTGGTTCTTGTCGCCAGTCAGCGCTGCGGCGCGGAGCTCAGGAAACCACATGGCGGCCTCGCGCAGCCAATTCCGTACGAGCGAGTTCGGGCACACTACGAGCAAAAGGGCGAATCCCTCCGTTCTCCTAAGCGCCGCATACGCCGAGAGAACCGAGAGGGTCTTTCCGAGCCCCATGTCGTCACCAAGGAAGGCGTGCGGCATTTCTTGAAGCCAGCGCACAGCCGTTCGCTGGTGCGGGAAGAGCCGCTTCGCCTCATCCGGCTTCAGGCCGGAGAGCTCCTCAAGAGCAACATCCTCGAGCCCGGCGTAGTGAGCGCTACGCTCGCGCAGCACCACCCTCCTCCTGCACTCTTCGAGCAACGCCTCAAACGATGCGCTGCGCGGCACTGCCGGCAACCCGTGCACCTCACACAGGCGTGAGACCTCTGTGGCGGCCGTCGGAAGCTTTGAGTCGGGGATCTCCGCGCTGATCTGGGCCTGCCCCTTGGCGTACTTCGTGCCGAGGCACTCGGAGAGAGCATCCACGAAAACAGACCTTAGCTCGCTCTCGGGCGGAAGGTTAACAACAAGCGCGGCTCTTCCACTCGCCACGGTCTTAAAGAGCAGTGGCACATCGAGCACATCCGCTGCCACATCATCAACTGGCCCGCGCTGCTCCTCGGCCTCGGCCAGGAGAGCGGCTCTGCGCTCAGCCACATAGCCTGAGACCTCCTTGGTAAAGTACACGGGAAAGGCAAGTGTCCCTCGCCGCGCCGAGAGCGACAGCAGTCCGCGCCCATCGAGCTGCAGCGCCCCTTTCTTCGAGCCGCGGGCGGCCGGAGGAAAGGCGAGCTTAAACTGCTCTGGCGTAAAAAAGCAGGGGCGAAACTCCTCCGCAGCTCCGGAAACCTGAACCACGAATGGAGTAAGCAGCGCAGCGGCTAGGTCCTCCCCTGTGCTCTGCTCCGGATTTTCCTGAAGCTGCTTACGAAGGCCGCTCGACCCGGACAGCGCCGCTCCGGCGACAACATCCACCGCGAACAGCACCTCTTCATCCCGAAGTTTCTTCAGGAGCTTCGGAAGCTCGACGGTCGGCAGCGAGTACGCAGAGTCGACGGATGAATAAAGCGCTCCCCGCGCCCTTCGAACGATCCGTTCAGCCTTAGAGCTAACCCGCGGCACGACCCGTAGGCGTCGCTTCTCAGGGTTTAAGCGGACCACCACTTCCAGCGGAATGGCTACAATCGCTCTCTCAGCGAGGGCGAAAGGGTCAGCCCGCAGAAGCTCGAAGGCTCCGGGCGAATCAAGCGGTTCCTCATCGGCTGGACCGAGGGCGTTGAGAGCTTGCTGCCCAGCGAACCCAGAGCGCGCGAGAACCTCAGGCACTAGGCCGAACGGCACCGTCCAGCTCTTGTCGTCAGGGGAGTATCTGGCGCCCTTCGTCTCCTTGACGGCTTTGACACGCTCCGGCGCGTATCGGAAATCGATGCGGGCCAACGTGCCAAGGCGGAACACGGAGTACGCCGGCCCGCTATCGCGGCTCCACGGGGGCCTTCTTCTAAACTGGCGGGGTAGTGCCATGGCGGCGTATACTGCCACAGTCGCGTAGGCTGCGCACACTCTTTGTAAAGGCAGGAGCAGAAGCTCGATGGCGCGATTAGGCGTTCACTCAGTATCCAAATCCTTCGGTCACCAGGCCGTGCTTAGGTCGGTGTCTCTTGAGATACCAAGCGGCGCGTTCTTCTTTCTGCTCGGGCCCTCGGGATGCGGCAAGTCAACCCTCTTACGGATAATCGCTGGCCTCGAGCGTCCGGACGGTGGGTCGATTTCGATCGACGGCAAGGACTACACGGCGGTACAGCCCCAAGACCGCGGGATAGGAATGGTCTTCCAGCAGTACGCTCTCTGGCCTCACATGACAGTCGATGAGAATCTCCGTTTCGGACTCAAGGCTCGGCGTATCCCCAAGCAAGAATCAGATAGCCGCGTGACAGATGCTCTACGCCTCGTGCAGATGGAGCCCTTACGCTTCCGCTACCCACATGAGCTCTCCGGCGGGCAGCAGCAGCGTGTGGCAGTCGCTCGGGCTCTAGCCGGACAGCCCAAGGTGCTGCTTCTCGACGAGCCTCTCTCTAACCTGGATGCGCGGCTGCGCGATGAGATTCGGGCTGAGCTCAGCGAACTTCACGCAAAGCTCGGTATTACTATCATCTACGTTACGCACGACCAGGAAGACGCACTTATGCTGGCAAGCCACCTTGCGCTGATGCGTGAGGGGCAGATTGTTCAGCAGGGCTCGCCACTGGAGGTGTTCCAGCACCCCTCATCGCCGTTCTCCGCTTCTTTTCTTGGAGACGCGAATGTCATCCGGGTGCAGGTCTCGAATGGGCGCGACGTCTCCCTCCCCGGTCGCCCACTCATAAGACTTCCGTACTCGGGGCCTTCTTGTCAGGACGGGGAGGCTAGCATGTGCGTGCGCCCCGAGTTCGTTCGCGTTCATCCTGCTGGCGCGCACCTTGGCTCAGCGTTTATAATCGGCGGAACCGTGCGCTCGTCGACCTTCCGGGGAGCTTACCAAGACCTCGTTGTGCTTATCGACGGTGGCGAAGCTCTTCGAGCTCGCTCCCTGGCAAGCTCAAGCCACGCCCCTTTTCAGCCGGGCGACTCCGTATCTATCGGCTGGGACGCAAGCGATGCATCGCTCATGGAATGAGGCGTGCTAATAGCCGATACGCGGCGAGGAATCAGCGGGCTGCGATCGGTGGGTGACTATCAAGAAGATCGGCCCGGTGTCCTCCTTAACGAGAATCGTTCGGGGACGCACCCTGTACGAGCGCGGGTTAAGGCGAGCACCCTTGTGGCGCAGCCGCCTGAGCTTTACCCGCAGGCGTTCCCCGGCAGGGACCTTGGCGGAGAATACGCCGTCACCATCGACTGAGATCGACTCGACACGACCGGCTGAGCGAAGCTCAATCTCGCCGGTTAGGAAGACTGCCATCGAGTCACAGAACTCGCTGGGCTCGGAGTAAAGAACGCATTGGTTAGGCGCACCCACCAGGCCTTGAAGCTCAACATCCTGGGCTCTGGCACAGAGCGGAGCTAGGCAGACGACGACGGTAAACGCTAGGATGACGGAATTGAGTGCTTTCATGGCGGCTCCTTCTAAGCTTTGTGGCACTTAGTGTTCAGGCCTGCGCCAAACTGCAGCGACCGGGGCTGACTTTCTCTCGACGGCTACCAAGGAGCGTATGACCAAGCTGCGCCTGTATCCCCTAGTACTACTCGCCGTCTTCACCCTGTTTATGGGGTTTCCGCTCTCCCATGTGCTCTTGCAGGCGTTTTTTGTCAACGGACAGCCATCCCTGCTGTTTTTTCGCTCGATGATCGAAACGGAGTTTTACCGCGAAGCGGTGTTTAACAGCCTCAATTTAGCGATAGCTGTAACCCTTCTAGCCACGCTGCTTGCCTATCCGCTCGCTTTTCTCCTGGGTCGGTACCGGATTCCAGGCGCCACCCTCATCCACTCCCTCCTGCTCCTCCCCCTCGTTGTGCCCCCCTTCGTGGGGGTGCTCGGAGTCCGCCAGCTGTTCAGCCGATTCGGGACGGTAAATGTCCTTCTGCTTGACCTCGGTATAATCGACCAGCCGATACGTTGGCTGGGCGGCGGTGGCGTTGCCGGCATAATCGCGCTGCAAGTGGTCCACTTAGTCCCAATACTGTACCTGACGCTCAGGGCATCTCTGGCGAACACACACCAGGCGCT
>CANLJX010000097.1 GCA_947491545.1 Deltaproteobacteria bacterium | reverse complement strand
CCGGGCATTACCGCCAGTCCTTCCTACTAGACCAAGGGTACCTCTACCCTCCCCATCACTCCGCCCAGCCACAAGCGACTTAAAACTCTCTCCGCGCCCCAAAAATCTTAAACCTCCACCCAGTTGATTTCCTCCGGGAAATCGAGGAAATTCACTACATATGGCTCAACCAAGCGCAGAACAGACCCACCCAGCCCTCCAGATGTTGCACCTCACGAGCGAGGATGCGGTGATGATCCTGGTAGGATTGGCGTTCATCTACCTGCTCTACTTTACGCTCTCAAAGAAGCTATTTGGCCCGCTGCTGGCGCACCTTGAGCATCGCGAGGGGGTGACCGCTGGCGCTGTTCACACCGCTGACCAGATGCGGCAGAAGGGCAGGGCGCTCAGGGCGCGCTACGACGAGGGGCTTTTTCAGGCCAGACTTGAGGCAAATCGCAAGAAAAATGAGACACTTGCCGATGCCAAGAAAATAGCGACCGAGACCGTTGGGTCGGCGGAAGCCGCGGCGGCTCAGGAGCTTCAGGCTGGTCGCGCTGCCATCGCCAAGCAGATCCAAGAGGCGCAGGGTCGGATCGAGAGCGAAGCGAAGGATCTCGCCCAAAAGCTCGCTTCGACGGTCGATGCACAACTGGCAGTCCACTAAGCTTGGCAGTCCACTAAACCTGCCAGTCCATTAAACCTGCCAGTCCATTAAGCTCAACTACCCCTCGTTCGCGGAAAGCTCAGGTCGCTCATAGCCGCTACCGTCGGCCTTTCTGGTAGCGAAAACGCTCCTGGAGGCAAGCTGCTTTTGCCCGCTTTTTCGTGCATTGCCGAGTGCAAAAAACCCCGAAAAAAACGGGCTAAAGAGGTGACTTCTATCGTGATAGTAGCTATCCTTCCGCCGCCCTCGGTAGGGTCCAGAATGAGCAAGTTTTCATGATGCTTCGAATGATTGATATCGCCCGGTTCGGCTCACGCGCAGCTCTGCTTTTTGCGGGCCTGAGCTCCCAGCTCCTGATAGTGACCGCCTCCGCGGCAGAGGAGGCCGAGGGGCCGCACCACGGATCGATCCTCGACCTAGTTTCAAACTGGGTGAACTTCCTGATTTACGTATCGGTGCTCTATGTCTGCCTGCGCAAAGTTATCCCGAACGCATGGGCCGCTCGACGAGAGAAGATTCGCGAGACGGTGCTCTCGAGCAAGTCTGAGCTTGAGACCGCTGAGCGCGAGTTGCACACCGTTGAGGCGCTGACGCAGAACCTCGCGCAGGAGCAGGCGCGCGCCACGAGGGAGATCCTAGAGCAAGCAGATATTGAGGCGAAGGCGATAAAGGCCGCGGCTGATGAGCGTGCAGCTCGGATTAAGAGCCAGGCCAAGGAGCTGCTCGTCGGCGAGACTCGGTCGGCTGAGGCGCGGGTTCGCCAGTCACTCGTGGCGCGAGCGCTTGAGATTGCGCGTGCGCAGTTCACCTCAGGGCAGTTCGCAGCGCGCCAGCAGGCCTACGTCGACGCGGCTGTCGATCGGTCAAAGAGGCTCGTTCAATAAAGATTAGCGGCAGGGGAGAAGACCACGATGAGTTCAGGACGCCACACGCTAGTCGCCAAGAGGTACGCAAAGGCCCTCTTCGGCGTTTGCCAGCCGGCTGACTTCGACAAGACGAGCGCGCAGCTTAAGTCGTTGGCTGCGGTGTGGCAGCAGTCGCGCGACCTGCGTGAAAGCATGCTCAACCCGCGCGTCAACGATGCGCTGCGCGTTTCCACGATCGATGCGGTTGTTCAGGCGTTGGGCGGCTGGTCCACGGACCCCCTCAGGCGCACCGTCCACATGCTCGTGTCGCTGCGAAAGGCTGCGGTTCTCCCGGAGCTCTCTGAGTCATTCGATCGATTCGTTGCCGAGTACCGCAAGAGCTTGAGCCTAGAGGTAACGCTCGCGACTGCTGCAACGGAGAGCGTTGTTGAAGACCTGAAGTCGCGGCTTTCAAAGGCGCTCGGCGGCGAGGTTTCGCTGCAGGTGAAGAGCGACCCTGCGCTGCTCGGTGGTTTGACGGTTCGGCTCGGGGACAGGCTCCTGGACCGATCAGTTGCTGGTTCGCTCCAGCGCATGGCTATTGATTTAACCCGCTAGGCGGCTCGACGAGAGATTTTTTGGAGACGAGGTAAGTATGGACATACGTGCAGATGAGATTAGCAGGATCATCAAGGACAAGATCGGCGCCACCTCCGGCGATCAGGATCTCTCCGAGGTTGGCTCGGTTTTGAGCGTGGGTGACGGAATCGCCCGCGCCTACGGCCTCGGCAAGGTCGCGCTCGGCGAGCTCGTTGAGTTCTCCAACGGCACTAAGGGCATCGCGCTCAACCTCGAAGAGGACAACGTGGGCGTGGTGGTGATGGGTGAAACATCCTCCATCAAGGAAGGCGACACCGTAAAGCGCACAGGCGAAATTGCCAGCGTGCCGGTGGGCGAGGCGATGATCGGCCGCGTTGTTGATGCGCTCGGCAACCCGATCGACGGGCTCGGCGACATCAAGACCAACGAGGTTCGCCGTCTTGAGATCAAGGCTCCGGGCATCGTAGGCCGCAAGTCGGTTCACGAGCCGATGCAGACCGGCATCAAGGCGATCGACTCGATGACGCCAGTCGGCCGGGGCCAGCGCGAGCTGATCATCGGCGACAAGAAGACCGGCAAGACGACCGTTGCGATCGACACGATCATCAACCAGAAGGGCAACGGCGTAATCTGCATCTACGTGGCAATCGGGCAGAAGCGCTCGTCGGTAGTGCAGGTCGTTGAGCGCTTGAAGGAGTTCGGCGCGATGGACCACACCATTGTCGTTGCAGCCACGGCGTCTGAGCCAGCTCCGATGTCGTTCCTTGCTCCGTACACGGGCGTGTCGCTTGGTGAGTACTTCATGAGCAAAGGGAAGCACGCTCTCGTGATCTACGATGACCTCTCCAAGCACGCCGTTGCGTACCGCAGCGTGTCGCTCCTCCTGCGCCGTCCGCCAGGACGTGAGGCATACCCGGGAGACGTGTTCTACCTCCACAGCCGTCTCTTGGAGCGCGCTGCGAAGCTGAGCGACAAGCTCGGCGGAGGCTCGCTCACGGCGCTCCCGATCATCGAGACGCTCGAAGGCGACGTGTCAGCGTACATTCCGACAAACGTAATCTCGATCACCGACGGACAGATCTTCCTCGAGGCAGACCTCTTCAACTCAGGCATCCGCCCGGCGGTCAACGTCGGTCTCTCGGTATCCCGAGTAGGAGGAGCCGCCCAGGTGAAGTCGATGAAGAAGATCGCCGGAACGCTCCGCCTCGACCTTGCTCAGTACCGCGAGAAGCAGGCGTTCGCGCAGTTCGGCTCTGACCTCGACGCCGCGACTCGTGCTCAGCTCGCAAAGGGCGCGCGGCTCGTTGAGATGCTCAAGCAGGGACAGAACGTGCCGATGCCGGTTGAGCTGCAGGTGCTCTCGATCTACGCGGTAGCCAACGGCTTCACCGACAAGCTCGACGTGGCTCAGGTTCTCCCCTTCGAGGAAGCGCTCCACAGGCACATGCTCTCGAGCCAGGCTCAGCTGATGAACGACCTTCGCACGAAGGCCGAGCTCGACAAGGACATCACCGAGCGCCTCAACAAGGCGATTGGCGCCTTCGTTGAGCAGTTCATCGCAGGGTCGGCAGCGTCGCTCGGCTCCTCTTCAAACGGTGCTCACGCACCGGCTGGAAAGGCAAAGAGCGCTCAGGCACACGCTAACGCAGCATAAGGACAGCTCCCCATGGCAGGTCTCAAGGACATAAAGCGCCGCCTGAAGTCGGTCAACAACACCAAGAAGATCACTTCGGCGATGAAGCTCGTCTCGGCGGCCAAGCTCCGCAAGACGCAGGACGCAGTAGTGCGCTCGCGTGCTTACACCGACGCGCTGCGCGGCATTTTGGGGCAGCTACAGGGCGGCTCAGACTTCTCGCATCCGCTGATCGAGGCACGCGCAACGGTCAAGAAGGTTCGCATCCTCGTGATCGGCGGCCAACGTGGATTGTGCGGTGGTTTCAACACTAACACTAACCGCCGCGTCGAGGCGCTCTACCAGGAGCTTCAAAAGAAGCACCCGGGTGCAGAGGTCTCGGCCGTCCTTCTCGGCAAGAAGCCGGCTGAGTATTTCCGCCGCGTCAACCGCAGCTACCTCGATGCTGTAGAGAACCTCGGCGACGACCCGGGCACTTGGCCGACCCAAGAAGTCTGCCAGCGCCTTGAGATCGACTTCCTCAAGGGAGAGTTCGACGAGCTGTACCTAGTGTACACGTGCTTCCGTTCTGCGCTTTCGACGATTCCGACTGCCGAGCGGCTCCTGCCGCTCGACAAAGAGTCGCTCTCGACGTCGGCCGCTACCCAGTCTGGTGCAGCGGCGACGGGCGTTACGCTCTTTGAGCCTAACCCGCAGCGTGTGTTCGATGCCGTCGTTCCGCGCATCGTGCGTGCCATCGTGCGCCAGGCTGCGTTCGACACGAAGGCCAGCGAGCATGCAAGCCGCATGACAGCTATGGACAACGCAACCAAGAACGCGAAGGACCTCATTCACAGCCTCACACTAAAGCGAAACAAGCTTCGCCAGACGGGCATCACGAGCCAGCTGCTCGATATCGTCGGTGGAGCGGAAGCGCTCAAGTAATTTTAGGGAGAGATCGTATGACACAGAACATGGGACGTAAGGGCAAAATCGTTCAGGTGCTTGGCGCCGTTATCGACGTTGAGTTCCCGCAGGGTGGCGGCATTCCGAACATCTACGACGCCGTCGTGACCACCAACCCGAACATCGACGACCAGCAGAACAACCTCGTGCTCGAGGTTGCCCAGCACCTCGGCGACAACGTGGTTCGCTGCATCGCGATGGACTCCTCTGAGGGTCTCGTTCGCGGACAGGAAGTTGTCGACACTGGCGCGCCGATCTCGGTGCCGGTTGGACAGAAGACCCTCGGCCGCATCATCGACGTTACTGGCCGCCCGATCGACGAGCTCGGTCCGGTAGACACCGACACCCGCTGGCCGATTCACCGTCCGACCCCGTCGTTCGAGGACCAGTCGACCTCGAAGCAGATCCTCGAGACCGGCATCAAGGTCGTTGACCTCGTCGCTCCGTTCCTCAAGGGAGGAAAGATCGGGCTGTTCGGCGGCGCCGGCGTAGGCAAGACCGTTATCATCATGGAGCTCATCAACAACATCGCCAAGGCGCACGGAGGGTTCTCGGTGTTCGCGGGAGTAGGCGAGCGTACCCGTGAGGGCAACGACCTCTGGCACGAAATGAAGGACTCCGGCGTTATCGACAAGGCCTGCCTCGTGTACGGCCAGATGTCAGAGCCACCAGGAGCGCGCTTCCGTGTTGCTCTCTCGGCGCTCACGACCGCTGAGTTCTTCCGTGACGAAGAGGGCCGCGACGTTCTGCTCTTCGTCGACAATATCTTCCGATTCCTCCAGGCAGGCTCTGAAGTTTCCTCGCTCCTCGGCCGTATGCCGAGCGCCGTAGGCTACCAGCCGACGCTGGCGACCGACATGGGCCAGCTCCAGGAGCGCATCACGTCGACGAAGAAGGGTTCCATCACCTCGATTCAGGCGGTGTACGTTCCGGCGGACGACTACACGGACCCAGCGCCGGCGACGACCTTCGCGCATCTCGATGCGACGATCGCGCTCGAGCGTGCCATCGCAGAGAAGGGCATCTATCCAGCGGTAGACCCTCTCACGTCGAGCTCAACCGTCCTCGAGCCAGGTGTCGTTGGCGAGGAGCACTACCGCGTGGCGCGCAAGGTTCAGCAGACCCTACAGCGTTACAAGGACCTCCAGGATATCATCGCGATTCTCGGAATGGACGAGCTCTCAGAGGACGACAAGCTCACGGTTGCGCGCGCGCGCAAGATCGAGCGCTTCTTCTCGCAGCCGTTCCACGTCGCAGAGACCTTCACGGGAACTCCAGGCGTGTACTGCAAGCTCGAGGACACCATCAAGAGCTTCGGCGAGCTCGTCGACGGCAAGCTCGACGACCTCCCAGAGCAGGCGTTCTACATGGTCGGCACGCTCGATTCAGTTCGCGCCAAGGCCGAGAAGCTTGCGGCTGAGTTTGCCAAGGCGGCGTAACGAACGAAGCGAAAGGGTAGGGGATGTCAGACGGAACGTTTCAGCTCAAGGTATTCTCCGGACGCGGTCTCGAGGTAGAGGCGACGGTTCGCTCAGCGAACGTCCCTTCCGAGGGCGGCGAGCTCGGCTTCCTCGCAAACCACTGCGAGTACGTCGGGCTCCTCTCGACCGGTATCGGCGAGTACATGGCAGCCACCGGCGGCTCAACAGCCCAGAAGTTCATCGCGTCTGGCGGGATCGTGACTTTCAGCAACAACGTGCTGACGCTGCTTGCTGACACGGTCGATCTTCCAGAGTCGCTCGACTTGAAGCCGCTCTCTGAGGACGTATCGCTCCTCAAGACAGAGCTTGAGCGACTAAGCCTCTTCGATCCAGAGCACGAGGCGCTCTCGCAGCGTGCTGCGCGGATTGAGGCTGTGAAGTCGCTCGCGGGCAAAGCGTAAAGCGATAAAGGGACGGAGACCTTTCTCCATGCGGCGTGGCCGTGGTTAGAGGTTTCCGCCCCGTTTGCGAATACTTCCTAGAGAGGCGTTTTGTCGGCGCCTAGCGATATAATTAGCTGAATTCAGGGCCGCTTCTTTACGATTTGCGGCGGTACCGAACTGTCTTGCCATTGTCAATAATCGTGGCATCCTTCAGAAAGTCGCCATCGAAAGCGAGGGCGATGCTCATGCCATCGGCCTCAAGGTGAGCGTTGCTGCCGCCGGAGCCCTTGTTTCCGTGGTACGAGAGAGTCTTTGCGCGAGCTACACTGATCACTCGCTCCTGCGATGTTGAGTTGGTTGCCCAGTAGCTGTCGTCTGTAGCAACGGGCATCTGTACGACTTCAGTCTGGTTACCGTACGTGATCCGAAACTTCTCGCCCTCTCGCTTTCCATGAATGACGAGGCGCTCGCCATTCCGCTCTGAGAAGCCGTCCACCGACAATAGCTCAGCGGCTTTGCTCCATAGCTCCACGGCTTCGTGGTCTTCTGAAAATGCTTTCACGAATAAGACATCTACCTCGATGTGGCGCTTGTGAGAGATCTTGATGTCGTCGCCGCTGTGCTCCACTCGAATCGTGTGTGAGCCAACTACATCCCCGTCGTAGACGATGTCGTACTCGAACTTTGCGCCTTCGCTGGGCAGGGGCTCTTTCAGGGAGAGAGCGGCTGCCGGGGTTGCTACGCCAAGGACGGCAATGAGCGAAAGGAGGCGCGTGAATAGTTTCTGAATCATGAGAGGAATCTACCGGAACGCGATCGGTGCTTCCACGGGAAAAGGGGGGTGCCGACCCTGGCCAAAGAAAATTACGCCTTCTTCGGCATCGTCATCGCCAAGCTGGCCGACACGCCCACCCACCACACAAAGGGCTCGACGGTGAGCGCCAAGCGTGGCTCGGGGAACAGGAGTCCAATAGCCCAAACAGAGCTTAGAGCGCACGCGAGGCCGATGGTACGTCCACTAATGGGGAGACGCAGCACAAGGAACATCACCCCCATGTACATGATGCACCCAGCCAGGCTCGCGATGAGAACCGGAATGAAGGTGGAATCTCCGAGAATCCAGAACCCCAAGATGAAGGCCACGAACGCACCCAGCTGAGCTAATCCAGAGAGCGCAACAAACCCGAGCTTTCGCGGCATCGAGGGACCATCAGTTGCCACGGCAACGAGGGAGGAGTGGATCAGTCCAAGCAGGGGAGTGCCTCCGAAGAGGAAAAGGAAGGCAAATGGGTCGGGCTTAGACTTCATGTCGTCGTTCAAGAAGACCAGCAGAAGACCGCCCACGATGAAGGTCGCGGCTGCCAGGAGCTGTATGTGGCTCTTCGCGTCGAACGTGGTCTGTGTCGTATTCATTGGGAAACCCTCTTGGCTACTGCTGTAGTGACCGGACGAGCTACGGCCGCAACTACTCTCAGAAATTATGGAGCTGCCTATCTCCGGCGTAAACTAGGGATTGCAAACGGGGGCTCTGCCGGACTGTAGAGACTCGTGACCCACACTGGAGAATGCCGCTTTTATCAGGGTCTTGCCGGGCTGAAGCGCGGTTTTGATTGGCTTTCGCCAAGGGCGAAAAGTATATTGCACCGGTCTTGGCCGGAGTGCTGTTACGTGCGGCTCAGACATGAGGTGACATGGGAGTCGAGCCGAATCAACCAGAGAAGCTGCTTAATTTAGCCGATGCGCTGGCAGCTGCGCGGCTTCCCGAGCGGCCACCCCAGCCCGAGATTCCAACACGAAAAGTGCTCCTGCTTGAGGACGAACGGCCGAGCAGGGCAGTTTCGCTACAGAGCTTCCCGCTGCGGCTGCTGCTCGATGAGCCAATGGCTGCCCAGGACATCAGGAGCGGACCTTCCTCGCCAAGGAGCGAGAGTGTCAAAGAGGCCTCTTCAAAGTCGATCCGGCAGGCTCTCTGGAGGAGCGTTCTCTTCCGCACTACTTCAGGGAATGTCTACGAGATATCGCGAGACTCCGAGAACCGGTGGCAGCTGGACAATGCTCGAAACAGAAAGACCATTACCCTTGCTGACACGCAGATCTGGAACGGCGAGGTGCGGGTGGGGCGCGAGCTGAAGCAGCCGGGCGTCAAGACTGGATGCGTCGCGCAGGTATTTGCGGTTTCAATTTTCGAGGAGAATGGGGTCGGAACGGATGTCGCTTCTGCTTACAAGCTCGCCGCCAAGCGCTACGGTAGCGAGGTCTCATGGATTCGAGCGAGCCAGCGCGAACTTCGAGAGGCTGGAGTGCCACACATAGGCAGCCCGATCCGGCCCGAAGTTCGAAGCAGGCCAGTGCTACTTCCGAGCGGCCGCTCGATGTGCCTTGGAAGGGAGTGCGTATCCGTAGACCTCAAAAAACTGGTAGCGCCGACGAGCGACGCTCCTAGCGAGCTGCTAGAGCTCTTCTTCCGAACCAAGTCCGGAAACCTCTACGGCATCTTCCGGAGGCGCGACAACACGCAAGTGATTCTCAACTCGCGCTCTGGAACTGGAGAGATTTTGGGCAGGGAACTGCTAACCAAGGGCCAGATGCAGCTCGGGAAAGCTTTTATACTTGCAGATAATGTTAGGACATCTCCGGTGTCACAAATAATTTCAACATCGAAGCTCCAGAGGCTCCCTCAAGACCCCTCGCTTGAGCAGCTAAGAAATATGGCTATGGATCTCTCCGCAGGCAACATCTCATGGGTGCGCCGTGAGCTGATCGACGCCTGCTGCGCGCGGATTGGCAGAGATAACGTGAAGAAGATTCTGCGCGCGTAGTCATAATCGAGCTCTCCGGTGAGTATCCTGGCCGGGTCTCCGAGCGGGTAAAACTACTGCGCGAGCTCCTCGGTGGTTTTACAGCGACACTTTAACGCCTTGATGTGCGGTGGATTGCCAGCACCTCGAGCTCCAAGGCATTGCTTGATCGTCCAGGAGTTCGCGCGGAAGGAGCAGATTACGGCGCCTGCAGTTGACTGGAAGGTTGCTGTCTCGACCTCGTATGGCATCACGTACTCCCAACTGGTGGCTTGGAGGGCTCGTGTGCAGATTTCAAGGTACTCTGGAATGTCAGCCAAGACTCCGTGCGAGTCATCGAAGCCTGTGCCGAATAAGTTGCTCGCATGCTTCACGCCATTAATATTGAGTGGACCGCCGCGGCAGTTTGCCTCAAGGTTTGAGCAGGGGGAGCAACCGCATGGACCAGGTCCGGGGAGTCCGCAGCCGCAGCCTAGATCAATTGATTTTCCGCCTGAGGGAGTCGTGCAGCCAAAGCACGAGAGGCCTTTTCCGCAGCCGCACCCCTAGTCAATGATGTTCGGGTCGCACCCGCACTCGTTCGGGCCAGGCTTGCCGCATCCACAGCCGACATCCGTTACCGATCTGTCGCAGCCGCACACTCCAGGAGCACTCAGGTTGCAGCCACAGCCCTGATCGATAGCGCCGCCGAGGTCGACGCCGAGGCAGTCAGGAAAGGCTTCGGGGGACGCAACGGCAGATTGAGCAGCAGCGTTGCTGGTCAGCGCAGTGGCGAGGAGCAGGAAGCCGGCAACAAGATACACGGGCGCCGGTGGGGCCTTCGAGCGAACTATACGGGGCATGATACTTCTCCATCC
The DNA here is from genome assembly GCA_947491545.1 of Deltaproteobacteria bacterium. GTDB lineage: Bacteria > Bdellovibrionota_C > UBA2361 > UBA2361 > OMII01 > OMII01. Next base: position 735 of record CANLJX010000097.1, on the reverse strand, counting down.
GTTCAGATCACCAAATGAGGTGGGGGCTACCTCAAATGGTACGCCTCGGCGCAGTAATCCCCCAAGTGAAAACCGGCAGAGGGAGCCTGCGAGTTTTCAGGATTCTTGCCGGTGCTTTGAGCGATCTATTGGCAGCTAATCGATCCGTCGTTGCAGGTGCACGGTCGAGCGGTCCCGGCTTCGGGGCAAGTGAGTAGTTCGCCAGGCACGTAGGTCGCGTAGATCCAGCCGCTTTTACCCGGGTCAGCACAGCCAACGCCCGGATTTTGTCCGCCACAGCACGGCTGAGCGCCGGCCACGCGGTAGTCTGCTGACAGAATGACTTTGTAGAAGGTCTGTCCGTGTGAGAGGTTCACCGGGCCGGCGTTGTGCCAGCCTCCGGGACAACTTGTGCTGTGCTCGTGGTACATCGGCCAGCCAAGAGAGTGGCCCGCGCGGCAGCGGCTTGTAGGGCAAGACCTACACCCGCCACAACGACCGCACGTAGGGGTAACCCCAGCAGCACAGCACTCGCCATTGCTGTCGAGCGTTCCGCTTGAGCAGCACACACCGTTGCGGTCTTGCTTGCTCGCCGGACAGCAAGTTCCGTTTTTGTCGCGCTTGTCCGTGGAGCCGCACCCACATTCAGGCTTAATTCCGTTACAGCGGCCACACTCAATTAGGCTCTTGTTGCAGCACGTTCCGTAGTTGTCGGGCCCGATAGCGGGATCGCAGCCGCACGGGGGCTTTACTGCA
>CANLJX010000096.1 GCA_947491545.1 Deltaproteobacteria bacterium | reverse complement strand
AGCCTCTATGGGTCGTGGTGACAAGCGAACGAAGCGCGGAAAGATATTTGCTGCATCGTACGGAAACACGCGCAAGCGTAAGACCGTAAAGAAGGCGGCGCCGAAGCCGGCTGCTACTCCAGCTAAGAAGGCGCCGGCAAAGAAGACCGGGAAGTAGGGGGTCTCATTCGCCCTCCCCGGTTAGAAGGCTACGCCGAGACACTCCTTGCCCGGGCACGGCACCGGTTCCGGCTGCGAAGGGGAAGATGAGCAAAGGGAGCGGCGAGGGCAGAGACGGGAAGATTGTCCTTGCCCTCGTTGTTCCCTCCTGTTCCTCTTTCACGGCGTCGGCACCGCGAACCTGTGGCGAGGGGAGAGCTAGTTCGGCTGAATCTGGGTTCGGTGGTCGGAGAGATATTTATACAACTTCACCTCCGCATCACGCGCTAGGTTGCGGTCGTACTGCCGGGCGAAGCGGGCCGCCAGGGGGTTGAGCGTCTTTGGTGGAGTGGGAGCTTCACGAAAGGAGACCAGGGCATCACGCAGTGAGAGCCCTCCTTCGGTGGCGCCGATCTCCATCAGCCCTTCCTGTGCGGTGTCGAGCGCCTCTGGCGACGAGGTTTCGATCACCTGGTACAGCCCGATTTTTCGCGAGCGCTCATTGAGCTCGTAGGTCGACACGAACACCTTCTGCTCCTCGTTCATGCTAGGGATAAGCACCGTCTGTCCTAGCAGAAGTGATTTCTCGTACGAGCCACCGAGGCTCTTGTACGCTTCCAGCAGCTCCTGTTTCCGTTGCCGGTCGGCGCTCTTCACCTTGTAGCCGACCACGGTTGCTGTTCCTCCGGCGACGGCGAGCAGCACGACCATAAAAAGGATCGCGACCCAATTGTCTCGGAGCGGGCTGGAGGTCTGTTCTGTGGTCGTCATCTGTCCCTGATGAAAATTGTTGCAGCACTAAGGCGCGTTTGATCGCAATCGTGCCTGATTGTGGAGGGCCTCAAGCTCGCGCTCAATTGATTCGATCGCCGCAACGTTCTGTGGCGTGGCGGCACCATCGCTCCAGCACTTTGCAAGGGCTCCCTTATACTCAGCCAACACCTTGAGCAGGTTCGGCTTTACGGCGCTGTCCTGCACTTCCTCTTGTGCGAAGTGGAGAATGTCCATGTAACGCTTCTGTTTGGCAGCGAGCCGTGGTAACTCCATAGCCGTAGGTCCCCCCCCTGTACGTAGAGATGTGGGGGGATGATAGTCAAATAAGGGGCAGGGGAAAACCCCAGCCAGCTGGGCAGCAGATTATGGTACGCGTAACATCGAAGAAATCTCCGGCGGCCTCAGCCGCCGTCTTTCCGGGCTCCTTTGACCCGCTTACCAATGGTCACGTAGATATCATTGAGCGTGCCAGCGAGATCTTTCCGCACGTCATCGTGGCGGTGCTCTTTAACCCCTCAAAAGAGTCCCTTTTTAGCCAGGCTGAGCGTGTTGCGCTGATATCGAAGCAGTTTGCGCGTTACAAGGGGCGGGTCTCGGTCGTGAGCTTCTCTGGGCTCCTGGTGGACTGCGTGCAGAGCACAAAGAGTCGGGTCGTTATCCGCGGCCTGCGCGCTATCTCAGACTTCGACTACGAGGCGCAGATGGCTCTAATCAACCGCAAGCTTGCCCCGCGCATCGAGACCTTCTTCTTGACGGCCCGCGAGGAGTACTCGTACGTCAGCTCGACAGTTGTTAAGCAGGTGGCCCTGCTCGGTGGTGACGTCTCGGCCATGGTGCCGAAGGTGGTTGAGGGTGCTCTGCAGAAGAAGTGGCAGGAGCGCCAGAAGCTACGCCGCCGCCCCCTGTAGCCGCATGTGCCTGTTTTCTTTGCCCTTTCGAGCCGCAGGTTGCGCTAACTTGAGTTAACCCCCTGAAACATTTATAGTGCCGGAGCTTTCGGTCGGCACAGTCCGGCAGGGGAGCTACAGGGAAAACGGGCTCGCCTCGTGATGAGCCAGGTCCCCTGGGTGTTGGGCGCGCCGCGCAACCGTGCGCGAGAGGCTCGCAGCCCTCCACGTCTGCAGAAGAAACAAAACCCGCGAAGAGAAGGGAATAGGACCTACAGGTATGACAAAGCAACGCACTCTCTCCATTATCAAGCCGGACGCAACGTCGCGTAACCTCTGTGGCAAGATCCTGAGCCACTTCGAAGAGGCGGGGCTCACTGTGGTTGCTGCCAAGATGATGACCCTGACCCCAGAGCAGGCTGGACAGTTCTACATTATTCACAAAGAGCGCCCGTTCTACGGCGAGCTAATCGACTACATGATTTCTGGCCGTGTGCTCGTGTCGGTGCTCGAGGGTGATGATGCGGTCAACCTGAACCGCAAGCTGATGGGAGCCACTGACCCGAAGAAGGCTGACCCAGGCACGATCCGCAATCTCTACGCAGAGAGCATTGCCGCTAATGCGGTCCACGGCTCCGACAGCCTTGAGAACGCGGCGACTGAGATCAAGTTGTTCTTCCCAGAGCTTGAGTAGCGCCTACGGGACGCTGCCTGGTGCTGTAACCGATCGGGTGCAACGTGACCGAGCTTTCAAGGGATTTCTACAACTATAGCTACGACGAGCTGGTGGAGATCCTGGAGAAGGACTTCGGCGCAACGAAGTTTCGCGCAACGCAGCTCTTCGAGTGGGTGTACCGCAAGGGCGTTACCGACTTCGACCTAATGTCGAACATCGGGCGTGAGCTGCGCGAAAAGCTCGCTGCCTCTTTCTGCTTCCCGAAAGCCCGCATTCACGACCGCCAGATTAGCCAAGACGGCACCCGCAAGTATCTCTTCGAGGTCGAAAACGGCGATCTCGTCGAGGCGGTGATGATTAAGCAGGCTAAGCGCATGACGCTGTGCGTCTCGTCGCAGGTCGGATGCGCGATGGCGTGCGCGTTCTGCCGGACGGGGACGATGGGGCTCAAGCGCAGCCTTTCTACCTCCGAGATCTTGCGGCAGGTGAACGGCGTGATCGAAGACGCCAAGAACTTCGGTGACGGATTCTCAAATATCGTCTTCATGGGGATGGGCGAGCCGCTGCACAACTTTGACGGCGTCACCCGGGCAGTAAGAAATCTCACCAACTCGATCGGCTACGGGATGTCGCCGCGCAAGGTAACTGTTTCGACCTCAGGCCTCGTGCCGCAGATTAGGAAGCTCGCGCAGAGCGATGTCTCGGTTAGCCTGGCAGTATCTCTTAATGCCACCACTGACGAGATTCGCACCCAGGTAATGCCGGTCAATAAGCGCTGGCCGATTAAGGAGCTTCTCGAAGCTGTTAAAGAGTTCCCTGACTGTCCGCGCAAGAAGGTCACGATTGAGTACGTTATGCTTGGCGGCTTGAACGACACCGAAGCTGACATGAAACGGCTCGTTTCCCTGATGCGTGGCCTGCCGATCAAGGTAAACCTCATCCCGTACAACGACAACGCTGGTCTTGGCTTCAAGACTCCGGCGCGCGACTGGGTTTTCACCTGGCAGAAGCACCTCAATGCCCACGGCGTGCAGGCGTTTATCCGCTGGTCGAAGGGCGCCGACATTGCTGCGGCGTGCGGGCAGCTCGCCACTGACTCCAAGCAGACGAAGCCATCGCGCTTGCCGGTCCTGGGCGATCAAGAGCAGGCAGCGGCGTAGGGAAGAGGGGGGAGCGTGTCTAACCTTCTCGTCGTCCCGAAAGGCTTCCTTGGGGATATTATCCTGACGACTCCCACGATTGAGGCATTAAAGCTCAGCAACCCGGAGTGTCGCATCACCTTCCTTTGCTCGCCGAAGATAGCCGAGCTGGTGCGGCGCGATCCGCTCGTGGATGATGTTATTGAGGTCGACCGAGCCGACCACCTCTCTAGCTGGGGAGCGATTGGGCGCTTCGCAGCGCAGCTCGCGGAGCGCCGTTTCGACCGGGCCTACGCCTTTCACCAGTCTCCGCGCACGGCGCTCTTGCTGTACCGCGCCCGGATCCCGGAGCGAGTGGGGTACAGCGGGGGGCTCTTAAGCTTCCTCTGCACCCGCAAGGTCGCCAAGACAGAGAGGCTGCATGAGGTGATCCGCAACCTTGAGCTTGTGCGGGCTGACTTGAATGAAGAAATAGGGCGCGAGGTTGATACCCTGGCACGCACCGGTCCCACGCACGTTTCGAGCTTCGGGCGGGTGCGGATGCCGGCCGAAGAGACGCTGCGGGTCTCTGATCGGGTGCGTCAGATCTGTGAAGACCAGAAGCCCTTCGTGCTGCTTGCACCAGGCAGCCAGTGGGAGACCAAGCGTTGGCATGCCCAAGGGTTTCACGAGCTAGCGGAGATGCTGCTGCGTAGCGGCTTCCGAGTTGTTGTGACAGGGGCTCCTAGCGATGCGGAGGCGTGCGTAGAGGTAGCCTCGGGCCTCAACGTGGCGAATCTGTGTGGGGAAACGACGCTCGATGACCTGACCGCCCTGGTGCGCTGGTCGAAGGGGCTGGTCTGCAACGACAGCATGACCCTGCACATCGCGTCTGCCTTGGGAGTCCCGACTGTTGTAGTGTTCTGTGCGACATCACCGGCGTTTGGGTTCGGCCCCTGGAAGAACCGCGCTGTTGTTGTCGAGAAACGAGACCTTTTCTGTAAGCCGTGCCGTCGGCACGGTTCGCGCAGCTGCCCTACGGGCACTCGCGCTTGCATGACGGGAGTGGCTGCCGAGGAAGTCTTCGCGGCCCTTCAGTCGCTCGTGTCGCTGCGCGAAACGGCAGCGGGCGGGCAGGGGAGGCTGCATGTCATTGAGTAGTGAGGCCTGCATGAGCGCGGATTCTTCGATTCAGCACGTCAAGAGCGCTTTCGTATCAGTTGTGCGGGGTCCGTACACGGTAGCGAGCCGTGAGCCGCTGCCAGATAACCTGGCTACGCGGATCGTGCAGCTGGTTCGTATGCGCCCCGATGTTGAGCAACCGCGAGAGGTGCTCTCCGGCCGCGGCACAACCTCGACGCACGATCTGGCTCCTTTGGGGCGGGTGTTCCTCAAGCGCTACGCCCACGGTGGGCTGCTGCGGGCGCTGACGGGCGGGCAATTTCTTGCCTTTGGCCAGCCCCGTTCCGAAGCGGAGTTTGAGATGCTTGAGCTAGTGCGAGGCCTCGGAGTGAATGCTCCCAAGCCGTTTGTGTACGTCACCTGCGGCTCGATGGTCTACAGCACCTGGCTCCTGATGGAGGAGATCCCGAACACAATCTCCCTGGTTGAGCTCAGCAAGCGTGATCCCGATGCAGTGATTGACGCGATGAAGCAGCTCGCCTCGCAGCTCATGCTGCTCGTGAGCAACAGCATTTTGCACGTCGATCTGCATCCGGGAAATGTTCTCGTCGATAGTGCAGGAAAGGTGAGCATCGTCGATTTCGACAAAGCGTACGTCTGGCGTGGATCGAGCACTAAGCTGCGCGACCTCTACCTCCGGCGCTGGCGCAGGGCTGTGATCAAGCACGGCCTCTCGCCGCTCCTCACGGAGATTATGTCGCTTACCCTGCGGAGCTACGATGAGTGACCCAGGCCCCCGGGTTCTCATCATCTTGATGGGTGCCTTAGGCGATGTTGTGCGTGGGCTCTGCCTCGTTGACGCCATCAGAGCTGCTTGGCCTAACTGTCGTGTCACGTGGCTCGTTGAGCCTGCCTGCGCGGGGCTCGTTAAGCTTCATCCGAATATCGATCGAGTTGTTGTCTTCGACCGTAAGAGCGGGCTGCGCGGTGTGCTTGCGGTGCGCAAAGAGCTGCAAGCGGAAGCCTACGACGTGACCCTCGACCTGCAGCGGCATTTCAAAAGCGGCGTTTTCTCGCGCTTCTCGCGAGCGCCCCGCAGGATCGGCTTCAATAGCCGTGATGCCAAGGAGCTTAACTCGCTCTTCAACACTGAGCAGGTGACCGCGCACGGTGAGCAGATATCCAAGGTTGAGCACTACCTAAAATTCCTCGCCCCCCTCGGCATCGCCACGCCAGAGCGGCTCACAACTGGGCTTGAGGCGATAACGCTTGAGCGTGTCACTACGCCTTGGAAGGGCTTGCTCTCGGAGCGCTACGTGGGCTTGGTGCTCGGATCCTCCTGGGATTCCAAGGACTGGCCTGAGGAGGGGTACCAGGGGCTTCTCAAGCAGCTCGCTTCAACAGGGATTCGTGTTGCCACGCTAATCGGTGACAAGAGCAGGGTTGAGATGGCGGCCAGGCTTGAGTCCGGTGCGCCTGAGTCAGTTAAGATTGTGAACCTGGCCGGCAAGACCTCGCTTGAAGAGCTGGTCGCAGTCCTGCGTGGCGCCGCTGTGGTGGTGGGCCCAGACTCAGGTCCGGCCCACATCTGCGGAGCGATCGGCACGAAGCATGTAACCCTCTTTGGACCGACCCCAGCCGTGCGAAACGCCCCGCGCGGCAGCGAGCACCTAGCTATCACTTCAGCCGTTGGCTGCTCCCCCTGCAAACGCCGGGTTTGCCCCGGGCTGGGGAAAGTGTGTATGCGGCTGATAAGCCCCGAGGCCGTTTTGGCGCGGATTGCGGAGGTCTAAGCCCTTCTCCGTGCGGCACCGGGAATGGCTCCGGTTCCGGTCCCGGCTCCGAAAACGTGAATAAACAAAGAGAGCAGCGAGAACAGCGAGGGGAGGGATAATCCCCCCTCTCTGCTCTCGCTGCTCTCTTTGTGCATTTTGCCCTCGGAGCCGTTCCCGCTTAGTGGGCCACACTCCGCGACACTCCTTACCCGGGGCACGGCGCCGGGAACGGCCCCGGCTCCGGCCCCGAAAAAGTGGATAAACAAAGAGAGCCGCGAGAACGGCGAGAGGAGGGATCATCCCCCCCCTCTCTGCCCTCGCCGCTCTCTTTGTGTATCTTGCCCCCGGAGCCGTGGCCGGAGCCGGAGCCGTGGCCGTGGCCGTTCCCGTCCCCGGGGGTGTTGCTATTATCCACACTCCCCCCCAAAACCAACCGTGTAGCGTCCCCCCGGCGGAATTGCTATAACCCCGCCATGGTACTCGGAAATAAGAAAGACCTCCTGGCTACCCTCGACCGGATCGTGGGCACTCCGATCCTGGTTGCCGGAGACCTGATCCTCGATCGCTACGTGTGGGGAAAGGTTGATCGGATCTCGCCAGAAGCCCCTGTGCCCGTTGTCGAGGTGCAGCGCATGGAGGACCGCCTGGGCGGGGCGGGGAACGTGGTTCGAAACCTTGCGACGATAGGCGCAAAGCCAAGTGTTGTAGGGACGGTCGGAAGCGACGAAGAGGCCACGGTGATGATGCGGCTCTTCTCCGAGATCGGCGCTGAGACGAAGGGGATCGTTGTTGATTCCACGCGCCCAACAACTCTCAAGACCCGCGTCATAGCTCACACACAGCAGGTCGTTCGCATTGACCGTGAGAAGCGCAGCGCGGAGTCGTCGGATATCTCCTCAAAGGTGGCTCAGAACTTAGACGGTGCAATCGACGGAGCAAAAGCCGTCATCCTCTCGGACTACGGCAAGGGGGCTGTTTCAGGAAAGGTGCTCGACACGCTGCTCACGGCGCGTGAGCAGGGCAGGTTGGGGCTCGGTCTTAGGCCGCTCTTCGTTGACCCGCACCCGCTCAACTACGACAACTACAAATTCATGAGCGTGGCGAAGCCGAATCGCAAAGAGGCGGAGATAGCTTCGGGCTGCACCATCGGTGGTGTTGAGGACGCCTTCAAGGCTGCCCAGGCGCTGATGAAGCGCTGGAACTCAGAGATGATGGTCGTGACGCTCGGAGAGGGCGGCATGGTTGTGCAGCAGGGCGGCGGACAGGGTGGTGTGCACCTTGAGACCATGGCGCGCGAGGTGTACGACGTGAGCGGCGCGGGTGACACAGTATCTGCGCTCTTCTGTGCGGCGCTGGCAACTGGAGCATCGCCGATCGTGGCGGGAGTTTTAGCGAACATCGCGGCAGGTATCGTCGTTTCAGAGGTCGGAACGGTTGCGGTTGACATTGATCGGCTGCGCGCCGAGGTGTCGAGGTTTGGCGCAGCTGCCTAAGGAGTGATTTCATGGCGAAGGGAGCGAAGCAGCCGGGCATTAGGAGCATGACGGGTTTCGCTCGGGTGTCGTTCGGCGATCCGTTGGTTGAGCTGGACGTTGAAGTGAAGTCAGTCAACCACCGATTCCTCGAAGTGGCGTTCAAGGCGCCTAAGTGCTACGCGGGGCTTGAGCGCGACGTGAAGGCTGTCATGCAGCAGCTTCACAAGCGTGGCCGCATCGATCTCGTCGTCTCGCGCCGAGCGCGCGCAGGGTCGCAGCTTGGGGCAGAGGAGTTCTCGCCTGACTTCGACGGGGCTGTTAAGCGGTTCAGTGCAGCGTGCAAGCGCTACGGCGCCCGTGGGGACTCGCTCGCGGAGTTTCTCGGCCAGCTCGTTTTGCGCGAGGGGACGAGTGAAGGCGACAGCGTCGCAGTGAGCGACGAGGAGGCGGGGCACCTGCTGCGAATCGTATCAGAAGCTAGCCAGGCTTTGGCTGCGATGCGCGAGTCTGAGGGTGCTGGGCTCGAAACCGAGATCTCGCAGCGTGTCGGATGTATTGAGGGTATTCGGGCTGAGATCGGAAAGATTATGGACGGAGCTCCGAAGCGTCTCCGTGAGCGGATGGAGGAGCGGCTCAAGGGGCTCGCTCCTGAGGTCAAGGCAGACCCGGAGCGCATTGCGCTTGAGGTTGCCCTGATGGCGGATCGCGTTGACGTGTCAGAGGAGCTTGCGCGCCTGGACATCCACGTAGAGCAGTTCCGGCAGGTCCTAAAGGGGAATCCGGACGGCGTCGGGCGCAAGCTCGACTTCATGACTCAGGAGATCGGTCGGGAGCTCAACACAATCGGCTCTAAGGCGCAGGACGCCCGGGTGCAGGGGCTGGTAGTTGATGCCAAGGCCGAGCTTGAGCGCATTCGTGAACAGGTTCAAAACGTAGAGTAGCGAGAAGATGGACCGTAAGCTTGTCAGAAAGGGGATCCTGTTCGTCCTTGTTGGCCCGACTGGGTGCGGCAAGTCAACGTTTTGCTCTCGCCTCGTGAATGAGTTCCCCGACACGGTGCAGTACTCCACATCTGCGACGACCCGACCGCCGCGCCCTGGCGAGGTGCAGGGGAAGAGCTACCACTTCATGTCGCGTGAGGAGTTTGAGAGTCGCCGCGCTGCTGGCGAGTTCTTCGAGAGCGAGGAGACACACGGCTATCTGTACGGCACGCTGCGATCAAGCCTTGAGAACGGGATCAACGCCGGGAAAGACCTGCTGTTTCAGATCGACATCCGCGGCGCACTCAATTTCAAGCGATCCTTCCCCAACAACACGGTCACGCTGTTCATCATCCCGCCCACGTTCGACGATCTCAAAGGTCGGCTCAAGGGCCGCGGCACCGTTGATCCAGAGGAGCTGCAGCGCCGCTTCGCAACAGCGCGGGACGAGTACGAGGCGCTGCTTAAGCTCAACGGCGACCCGGGGAAGATCGACTACCTGGTAGTAAACAGTGAGCTTGAGCAGGCGTACCAGTCTGTGAAGGCGATCGTGCTGGCGGAGCGGTCGCGCTACCTGCGGATCGACCGGGTCTCGGTTGAGCAGTTTTGTGACGTAACAGGCTAGGGGAGAGATCGTATGAAACGTGCAATTGCGGTGGCTCTCACGGCTCTTACGTTTGGCATCGGCGGGTGTGGCCCAACGACACCGCCGCAGCCCAAGTTCATCGATGACATCAGGCCTATTCCGCCCGCGCTCAAGGAGGTCTCGTTCGCCATTCAGCGCCGTGACCTCGAGGGATCGCTTGAGCGAGAGGGCGAGGCGCCTCCCCGGCTCGTCCCGGTGTTCGCCTCCGTCTCTTCGCGCGAGAGCTACGAGTACCGCATCTTTGACTTAAAGCCCGGCAGCCCGTACGAGCTGCTCGGCTTGCAGAACTCCGACATCATCGTCTCTGCCAACCGCTACCTAATCAAGCGCCCCGAGCAGTTCTACCAGTTCGTTCAGCTCCTGAGGGGCGAAAACGACGCGACGATAGAGATCCGTCGCGGAGGCGAGGGGCGGCTGCTTAAGTACTCGTTTATTCCAGCGCTGCAGCGGTAGTAGTCGCTCTTAAGCATCAGTGAAACCAGGATGCCAACTGCTTCGGTTTTGGCCCCTTAGGGGGAAGTCTGTCGCCGACCCAGCGTGACGATAGCACCAGCGTTGGTATGCAGCTTCATCACATCTGCGAGTGTGCGAGCCTCAAGAACGGAGTCGATCGCCTTGCGAAGATCCTGCCAGACCGCGTGCAGCCCGCAGGTGGTCTTGTCGGCGCAGTGGCTCGGAGTGCTGGCATCCGGATGAATCGGTGCGTAGTCGCAGATAATCTCGAATGTGTCGCCCTCGGCGGCGTAGAGAATCTCTCGTAGCGTGATTTCAGTCGGAGGGCGAACGAGGCTGTATCCGCCGTGGGGCCCTCTAGCGCTCTCGATGATTCCGCCCTTGCGGAGCCGTTGCAGGACCTGTTGAGTGTACTGAAGGTCGAGACCCTGGGAGGCAGCAATCTCAGCCGCTCCAGTCGGTGCTGCGCTGTAGCGCTGGGCTAGGTGCAGCGCACAAAGAATCCCGCATTCCCCCCATTTTGTGACACGCATCTTGAGCCTCCGAGACGTCGGGGAAGCATAGCCCCGCGGCCAATGCGCTTCAACTACTTCCGGGTGCAAAAGCGCAGCCGAGGCTGCGCCCGGGTGAGGAGTGTCGCGCCGTGTGGTCTACGAATCGGGAACGGCCACGGTAACGGCTCCGGTTCCGGCGGCGAAGGGGAAGATGCACAGAGAGAGCGGCGAGGGCAGAGAGAGGGGGGATTAACCTTCCCCTCGTTGTTCTCGCTGGTCTCTTTGTTTATTCACTTTTTCGGAACCGGAACCGGAGCCGGAGCCGGAACCGGAACCGGAACCGGTGCCGGATCCGTTCCCGTTCCGGGCTCGAGGTTGGGATGGGGGAGATTAACCTTCCCCTCGTTGTTCTCGCTGGTCTCTTTGTTTATTCACTTTTTCGGAACCGGAACCGGAACCGGAACCGGAACCGGATCCGTTCCCGTTCCGGG
>CANLJX010000095.1 GCA_947491545.1 Deltaproteobacteria bacterium | reverse complement strand
CGCGCGCCGAGCAGCGGAGCTGTGTTCCAGGTAGAGGCGGCTGAGCGGCACGTTATTAGCACGCTTCAAGAGCTTGACCGGGCTGCTGCTGCGGTTGCAGAGGAGCGGGCGAGGCTGCGCGGAGAGAGCGCTGATCGCGATGAGGCGCAAGGTTTGGTGCGCTGGTTTACCTGGGAGAAATATCCCGAGCGGGCACAGCGATTCTCCGATGTGATGAAGTTTTTCGCTGCAAGACCGGGGAACGAGCCCGTCGCTATCGAGACCCTGGTTCACGCATTTAAGTGGTTCCCTGGACCCGAGGAGCAGCAAACCGCACAAACACGGTCAGCCCTCGACAAGATAGCCGAAGTGCAGATGCTGCAGCGCGAGGCCGACGCACATCGCCGACCGAGCTACAGCCTATCCGAGAAAGCGGTACGATTTATTGAGAAGGGCTTCTTCTATGAGGCCTTCGGAGTCGGACCAGCGCCAGCGCAAGAAGCACCGACGTCCTAATCGTTCTCTACGGCCTCGATAAAGTAGGCATTGCTCCGAAAATCAAACGCCATCACTTCCGGGAGGTAGTCGCGCAGGAAGTCTTCGTCATCAGGGCCTACCGCGTAACGGTCGTGCATCAAGGGGTCGCTTTCAGTCGGGACATCAAACTGCTCGCTAAACGCTGGAAGGCTGAAAGAATCGAGCTTAAAGACTTCAAGGATATCCTCTGTCGCCCCATCTAGGACGACTAGAACGTGGCAGACATCTGGGGCTTCGGTAGAGGTGGTCATCCTTTGGATGGTAGCAGCTGGGTCGCTTCGCGCACAGACGCGCACTCCCAAAAAGGGCAACGTTGAGCTACTATCGCCGCGTGAACGCTACAGATCAGATCCCAAGGCTCGTCCAACTTGATTCATGGCTAGCGCCCTACGCGGGAGCGATCGCCCATCGCGGCTGGATGGCGAGCTCGTTCAGGGAGCGTATTACCGCCGGGAGAGTTTCTCTTCAGGACTTCTCGCGCGGACACGAGTTCTACGGATTGCACAAGCTGCCATCTTCCTGGGTTCTTCGCGAACGCGCCCCGAAAGCCACCCGCATAACCGTCATCGGCGACTTCACAGCCTGGCAGGAGGACCGGCGCTACGACCTGGTGCGCCGGAGCCACGACACCTGGGATATCTCGATACCGCTCTCCGCGCTCCGTCACGGCGAGCACTACAAGCTAGTTGTCTACTGGAACGAGGACGGTAGGGAGCTGTCCGGCGAGCGGATCCCCAGCTTCTGCGACCGAGTTGTCCAAGACGAGCAGACGAAGCTCTTCAGTGCGCAGGTGTGGGACCCTTCTACGCCCTACCAGTGGAAGCTGCCAGAATTTAGGGTCCCGACACGAGCTCCACTCATTTACGAAGCGCACGTTGGCATGGCCCAGGAGGATGGGCGGGTTGGGACCTACGCCGAGTTCACCCGAAACGTTCTCCCCCGCATTAAAGATGGCGGCTACAACACTATCCAGCTGATGGCCATTCAGGAGCACCCGTACTACGGCTCCTTCGGATACCAAGTATCCAACTTCTTCGCTCCCTCCTCGCGCTTCGGCACCCCTGAAGAGCTCAAGGAGCTGGTTGATACTGCGCACCAGATGGGAATAGCAGTCATCATGGACCTCGTTCACTCGCACGCCGTGAAGAACGAACTAGAGGGATTGAGCCGCCTCGACGGTTCGTACGACCTCTATTTTCACAACGGCGAACGCGGGGAGCATCCAGCCTGGAATACCCGCCTCTTTGACTACGGAAAGACTGAGACGCTGCACTTCTTGCTCTCAAACTGCCGATACTGGCTCGACCGGTTCCGGTTTGACGGCTACCGCTTCGACGGCGTCACAAGCATGATCTACCACGATCACGGTCTGGGCTCGGGCGCTTCCTCGTACGACCACTACTTTTGTGGCAACGTGGACGAGGATGCAGTTGCGTATCTCTCGCTCGCTAACGAGCTGATCCATACGCTGCGTCCAGATGCTATCACCGTTGCTGAAGAGGTAAGCGGCATGCCAGGGCTTGCGTCTCCGCAGGCGGATGGCGGAACTGGGTTCGACTACCGCCTCGCCATGGGGATTCCCGACTACTGGATAAAGCTCCTCAAGCACGTGCGTGACGAGGACTGGAACGTTTCGCAGCTCTGGCATGAGCTGACAAATCGTCGTGCCGACGAGCGGACGATCAACTACGTTGAGTCTCACGACCAGGCTCTTGTCGGCGACAAGACCACCATATTCTGGCTAGCCGATGCTGAGATGTACTGGAAGATGAGCGTTTCGGACGAGAGCCTGGTGATCGACCGAGCCATCGCGCTTCATAAGATGCTTCGCCTCATAACGCTCGGTCTTGCCGGACAGGGCTATCTAAACTTCATCGGGAACGAATTTGGGCACCCCGAGTGGGTGGACTTCCCGCGGGAAGGAAACGGCTGGTCGTTCCACTACGCTCGTCGACAGTGGAGCCTTCGTGACGATCCAAACCTTAAGTATCGTTTCCTGGCAGAGTTTGATCGGGCGATGATCTCGCTTGCTTCCGCAACGAGGTTGCTTGAGCAGCCGTGGGCCTACAAGCACTACGAGCACGTTGAAGACAAGGTGCTGGTGTTCAGCCGTGCCGGGCTCATTTTTGCTTTCAACTTCGATCCGAACCGCTCCTACGATGGACGCGAGGTTTTCATCAGCCCAGGGCGGTACGCCTTGGCTCTGAGCACCGATTCCGCGGATTTCGGCGGGTTTAATCGCATTGACCCTGCAGTGCAATACGAAACAACTGCCTCCGGTGGCGTTAAGCTGTACTTGCCTGCGCGCAGCGCTGTAGTTCTCAGGCGACTATAGCTGGCCGAGGCTCGCTTGCCCGTCTCTTACCGGTCAAACCCCTGGAGCACGAGGGTCGCGGCTTCGCGGCCCGCTTGCAGGGCCCCGTTCTGCGAGCCGTACGAGAGGTAGTCCCCAGCGTAGACCACCCGATTGTGCACCTTCGCTCCGGTCTCCATCCTGGGTCGGGCTGGCACTGATGCGGGGATGGTGAAGGTCTTAAGGTGTCGCCAACTGGCTGCTGACGGACCGAACCACTCCGTAAGCTCTCGTAGCGCCGCCGTGCGTACCTGATCCTCCGGCGCTTCGGCATGGGCCCCCAGAAGCGTCGCTGAAACCAGAGCCTTTCCCTTAGGAGCGTAGCTCGGCTGAACATTGCTCGGCACCGCCACGCTCGAAAGCGCCCCTGATCCGTTGCCGTTCAAGCAGACTAATTTCTCGCTGAATGGAGGCTCGTCGGCTGAGAAGTAGATCGTGCGCGAGTGTCTCTGCGGCATAGTCTGTTCAGGACCGCCGAGAATTGCGGCGCCTGGCGCGTCGGAGCAAACAACAACCCTCTGGCACCGTAATGCCTCTCCCGAAGCGAGCACCACCTCGTTCGCTTGAACGCTATCGACCCGCGAATTGAGGAGGATATGGCTGACGCCGACCTGCTGCGCGAGGAGGCTCGGCAAGGCTTGCACCCCCTGCGCGGGAAGGACGGCCGAGCTGCCCGAGAAGACTCTCAGGTAGAAGCGTGCAGCAGCGCTGTCTGAAGAGAGCGTTGGGTCGAGGAGGATGGCAGCGAGAAACGGCCGCAGGAAACGGCTTGCGAAACGCTCGCTAAAGCCAAACCGGGCAATGCTTGCATCAGTGGACTCTCCGGTTGGCCCTGGATGCCGAAGCGGGAAAAGGGAAGCGTAGAAGAAGAGTCTCGGGAGGTCAGTAAAAGATAGAACGGGGGAGCGGACCAAGCTCCCAATCTTTGAGGGATGACGCCGCGGGTCGAAGAAATCCGCAAAGCCTCCGTTGAAGTGAATTCGAGCGCCTGAATCGAAGGGAGCAAGGCGCAGCGCGTCTAAGCCCTGTAGCGCCTGAAGCTCCGGGTATCCCGCAAGCAAAACCTGAAAACCGTGGTCGAGCAGAAAACCATCGTGAGCAGTAGTCCGCATCCGGCCGCCGACGCCGCTCGACTGTTCGACAACGAGCACTGAAAGGCCGGCGTTAACCATCTCCAGGGCTGCACGAAGTCCAGTGAGCCCTGCGCCAACAACGATAACATCTGCATCCCGCATCCCTGCAGCGTAGCAAATTCGCCTGGTTTTGGGAGGTTAGCTTCTTCGCCCTTTTTGCCGGCAGGGCAGCCCAGCCCTTATGACTAGTGCCGAAAGTTCTGGTACCATGCGCAGCGTCATGGCTACCCATCCAGATACCTTTAAGGGCGTGCAGCAGTTGGTCGGCGAGGAGGCTTTCGCGCGACTAAGCAGCGCATCCGTGTGTGTCGTCGGGCTCGGCGGGGTGGGATCCTGGGCCGTAGAGGCCCTTGCGCGCAGCGGGGTCGGGGCGCTCACATTAGTCGACTTAGACGAAGTCTGTGTGACCAACATCAATCGACAGGTGCAGGCAACGTCAGGCACGATCGGAAGGCCGAAGGCGGCTGTGCTCGCCGAGCGTGTGAAAGAGATCCACCCATCTTGCAATGTGTCTGTCATCCGAAGCTTCTTCTCTGAGAAGACAGCGAGCACAATCTTGGCGCCAGGCTTCGCCCTTGTCATCGACACGATCGACCGAGTCGAAAACAAGGCGCTGCTCCTGGCTGAGTGCGCCAACCGTGACCTGCCGGTGATAACCGCAGGGGCCGCCGGAGATCGGCTTCATCCGATTGGAGTGCAGGTTGCGGACCTCGCGCGCACAATTCATGACCCCATGCTTCAGATCGTGCGCAAGGAGCTCCGACGGCGCTACGGCTTTCCAGGTGGTGAGCGCGCTACATTCCAGATGCCGTGCGTGTATGTGCCCAAGCAGCGTAACGAGCCTAAGGCTACGTGCGAAGGGGGCGCGACCCGTCGAAGCTGTAATGATGGGCTTGGCAGTGCGGTGTTCGTTACCGGAGCGGTCGGGTTCGCGATAGCGGCTGAGGCTGTGCGGTTGCTTGTAAGCGAGCGCTCCGCGCCGCTCTATCCGTGGAAAGCTAAGCGGCAGCCGTTTCTGGAAAGAGCTTCCGAAAGAGCGCCAGGAAGTTGCGCTCAACCTGCTTAGCTAGTTGGTCGATTGGCACTCTGAGGGCCGAGGCCAATCCGGCATATACTGCAGCTACGTTAGCTGGGCTGTTAATCCTTTTTCCGTCTCCAGCGAGAGGCAGCGAGACGCGCTCAAGCTGAGCGGGCAGCGGCTGGTCTGGGGCATCGGTCTCTACAAGTATCCGGTCGTGCGGAATTGAGCGGAAGACCTCTAGCTTATTCTCGCGCCCAGCGCCTAGAAAATAGCCCGGAAACGAGAAGAAGGCGCCTAGGTCAGCGAACTGGGAGACCATCTCCTTCGGGCCACCGTAGCTGTGAAGCAGGAAGCCAGATGAAGGCAGCTTACTGCTCTTAAGGAGCGAGTAGAGCCGGCCCCAGGCGCGAAGGCCGTGGATTGAGAGCGGTCGGTCCTCTTGAGTTGCGATCGAGACCTGATCCAGGAAGACCCGCTCTTCAAGGGCTTGGTCGATCCCTTCACGGTAGCCATCTACGCCGACCTCGCCGACGCCCGAAGGAGCCGCCCGCAAGAGCCGCACCAGCTCGTCCTGCCATCCTGGCGTGATTGAGTCGAGGTACCATGGGTGAACACCGAACGAGGGAAGGCAGCAGGGGAACCGGCGAGAGAGCGCGAGAACTTCCTCCCAATCCTGCGGGCAGGCCCCGTTTACCACCATCGCAACAAGCCCCGAAGTCGTGGCATCAGCGACAACCTCCACAACGAACGGGGCAAGACGCTCGTCTTGAAGATGGTTGTGGGCGTCGTAGAGGCGCATTACCGGACCCCGTTGCTTGCGGCGAAGTTGGTAATAAAAGCGAGGGTGCTGTGAACTGCCCTCTTGCGGGTCGTGCTGAGGAGCCCCTCCAGCCCGGTCTGTGTTGAAAGCTGAAGGGCGAGTGAGCCGACCTCCGAAGCTGGGATGCCGCTGCAGAGTTCGCACAGGAAACAAGCGACGCCCTGCACCATCGACGACTCACTGCGAGCGTTGAAAGATACCCCATCAACCCGCACCTCTCCCGTGAGCCACAGACCGGAAGCGCAACCCGGAACCCGTTTGTCAGGGGTGAGCTGGCTTTCAGGCACCTGGTCGTGGAGCGTTGGCCGCTCCATGAGCCAGGAAAGCTTCTCCTCGGCAGTCTGGTTGAAGGCGTACTCCTCCAAGAGGTCCGCGTGCGGGTAGTTGGTGGGTAGGGAGATCTTCACCGAACCAGGATACTACGGCGGGAGCTGCCCGGTACAGGCGCTAGCGCACGAAGTCCGGGAACTGGTGGTCCGGATTCTTCTCGCGCACGTATTTCTTCTCCCACTCAGCACTTAGCAGCAGAACGTTTCGGTCACGGGCATCGAGAGCCATAAAGGTGCCCATTGGGAGGGTTAAGCTTTTTACGTCGCCAAGCACGTAGACGCTGTGACGATACGGGAGGAAATCGATCGCGGAGGACACTCCGTACTCCTCCTTGAGCCGGAACTGAAGCACCTCAAACTGGAGCTTTCCGACAGCAGCAACGAGCGGAGGGTCTTTCGGATTGCGGTACGAACGGAGGATCTGCACGGCCCCTTCGTGCGCAAGCTGCGTGATCCCTTTCTCGAACTGCTTGTGCTTTAGCACATCCGTGGGGCGGATCTGCGCCACGATCTCTGGCGGGAATTGGGGCATCGGCTTGTAGTTGAAGCCGCCTTGGAGCGACACCGTGTCCCCAATCGCGAACACGCCAGGGTTAATCACGCCGATAACGTCGCCAGGGAACGCCTCGTCGACAGTGTTGCGGTCCTTTGCAACCAGGCTGTAGGAGCGCGAGAGGCGAATCTCCTTTCCCGAGCGGTGGTGCTTTACAACCATGTCGCGCTCAAAGCGGCCAGAGCAGACCCGCATGTAAGCCATGCTGTCTCGGTGCTTGGGGTTCATGTTGGCCTGAATCTTGAACACGTAGGCAGAGAAGGGCTGCGCGCAGGGGTCTATGTCAACGGTGTCCCCGTTTGACGCATCCGCCGGGTATGCGTGTGGGGGCGGAGCGAGCTCGGTGAATGAGTCGAAGAACGGCTCAACGCCGAAATTGGTGAGCGCCGATCCGAAGAAGACGGGGGTAATCTCCCCGCGCAGAAAAGCGTCGCGTGAGAAGGGGTTCCCGGCAGCGGTTAGAAGCTCAAGTTCGTCTCTTAGCGCAGCTGCCTCTTCGTCGGTTAGTGCTCCGCTTCGACGCGCTTCATCGACGGAAATTGTCGTGAAGTCGGCTTTGGCGGCTCCGCCCAACTCAGACTTCCTAAACAGCATCACCTGGCGCGATGCAATGGTAATTACCCCCTTGAAGCCGCTTCCGTAACCGATCGGCCAATTGATCGGCGAAGCCTGAATGCCAAGCACCTCCTCAACCTCCTGCAGAAGCTCTAGTGGGTCCTTTCCATGCAGGTCCATCTTGTTGATGAAGGTCAGGATAGGCGTGCGCTGCATCCGGCAGACGGCGAAGAGCTTCCGCGTCTGCTCCTCAACACCTTTGCCGCCATCGAGTACCATCACGGCGCTGTCAGCCGCTGTTAGGGTACGATACGTGTCCTCGCTGAAGTCTTGGTGGCCAGGCGTGTCGAGCACGTTGATAATCGTGCCTTTGTACGGGAACTGCATAGCTGAGGCGGATACCGAGATGCCGCGCTCCTGCTCCAGCTTCATCCAGTCTGAGCTTGTCGCTCGGCCGCCCTTACGGGCCCGAACCATCCCCGCAACGCCGATCTGCCCGGAATATAACAGAAGCTTCTCGGTAAGCGTTGTCTTTCCGGCGTCCGGGTGGCTGATGATTGCAAATGTGCGTCGCTTGGCGGTCTCGGCGGCCAGCTCGCCAGCTGAAATAGGCTCTGTCATAAGGCGCAGCAGCCTACCACAGCGGCGAAAACAAGCCCAAATTCTGCCCGTTTGGGCCCAGATTAAGGCAGGTAGCCCGGTTAGATCTCGTGTGTTAGGCTCCGCCGAAACCAGCCCTGCTGTGGTGTGTTCGTATCGTAGCGCGGCCTTTTCTGCGGAGATTCTATGAGCGATCTACACCTCGTTGCGAATAACACGGTCGTTTCTTTTCATTACACCCTGAAGGATAAGGACGGAAAGGTTCTTGACTCGTCGGAGGGGGGGCAGCCCCTAGCGTACCTTCACGGCCACGGTCACATTGTGCCGGGGTTGGAGCGCGCGATGATGGGGAAGGCCGCCGGAGGTAATGCCTTTCAGGTGGTCGTGACTCCCGAAGAGGGCTACGGCACGAAGCGCGAGGACCTGATTATCACAGTGCCTAGGGAGCACTGGAGCCTGCCTGAGACGGTTGGGGTGGGAGAGATCGTTGAGCTGCAGTCGGACGCCGGGCAGCGGCTTCCAGCTCGAATCGTTGAGATGAAGCCAGACGCTATCACGCTCGACGCGAACCACCCGCTGGCTGGGGAGGCCCTTCATTTTGAGATTACGTTGGTGTCTGTGCGCCCAGCCACCGAGGAGGAGGTAGAGCACGGACACGCGCACGGTCCAGGTGGCCATCAACACTAGCAGACGGTACGGTCCTACGGTTGCTAGCCCGTCGAGGGCTGCTATAGTCCGGACGTGATAGTTCCGTATACGATGCTTAGGCCTGACGCCCTTCGGGGGATAGTGGAGGAGTTTGTGCTCCGCGAGGGTACAGACTACGGGTATGCCAGCTCTGTAGGTTCAGAGTCAGACAGAGGCGCGTCTCTCGACACGAAGGTTTTTCAAGTCATGCGGCAGCTTGAGAGGGGTGATGTGCTCCTTGTGTACGACGAGGAAACGGAGAGCTGCGACTTGGTTACTCGTGGCAGTAAGCGGCACCTCACCGCAGCCGACCCAGGGAGTGAAAAATAACGTATGGTAAGCCTTCGAAGCGTTGCACTACTTTTTTTGGTCGTGACCGGTTGCTCCACGCAGCTCTATGACGGGCCGGCTAGGCCTGATAGTGATATCTCCGTAGTCAGTCTGCTTCGGGCCGAGCCGAATATGACCTTCGGTGGTGTGGTGATAGACGGGCGGTCCGTGCAGAGTGCCCGCTACGGCTTCTCTACAGATTTTCATCTTCTACCAGGCAGCCACACGATCGCGTTTAACTACCGTATTGACGCCGACGCTTATTGCGATGTTAGGGAGCACCTTTGTCCAGCGATAGTCGTGACCGGCCAGTGCGCGGGTTCTTTTGCGACTCAGGCCGGCAGGTCCTACGTAGCCGAGCTAGTAGACCGCAAGGAGTCGGTTGGGGCTGTCATCAGGGAGGCGCTTTCAATCGAGAATCTCACGAGCAGTAGCTCGGGTCCCCTGGCTGCGCTTCAGTGCGAGCAGGTTAGGCGCCACTCCTCCGCGGACGTGGAGCAGACAGGGATGAATCTCGGGACAGAAGCGAATTGAGGAGAAGCGCGGGTGTATGGCGCTTGAGAACGCTCAAAAAGAGCAGCGGTACTGGTGGGCGGAGCTTACCGACGATGAGCTGCTACAGGTAAGGATGTGCGACCTCGATCTGCAGATTGAGGGGACGCACATTGAAGCCCGGATAGGCATAGTGCAGGGCGAACTTGCGGCTAGAGAGCTGCACTTCGAGCCGCACTATTGGCTTTCTGACGAGTGGTTCTGCCCCGATGGGATTCCGGGAATAGCGGTCCCTTTTTATCTGGCGCATGCGCGACTCGAGCGGCTTGAGAGGTCCCAGCTGCTTGAGGTCGAGGGCGGCGAAGAGGCGTGGTGCCTTAAGATTCTTCGCCACGAGGTGGGTCACGCGATCGAAAACGCCTTTCGGCTCAGGCTCAAACAGGAACGGAAGAAGTTCTTCGGGAAGACATCTGTGCCATACCCGGAGTACTACTCGCCGAAGCCCTACAGCAAGAGCTTCGTGCTGCATCTAGACGCGTGGTATGCGCAGAGTCACCCGGATGAGGATTTTGCGGAAACTTTCGCGGTGTGGCTCGCGCCGAACTCTCAATGGCGAGAGCGGTACCGCGGCTGGCCGGCGCTAAGAAAGCTTCAGTACATGGAGCGGCTCATGACCGAGATCGCGGGCAAGACGCCCCCGGTTCAGAACAAAAAAGTGCTCGATCCGCTTTCGTCCCTTACAAAGACGCTCGGCGAGCACTACCAGAGCCGCAAGGCAAAGTACGCTCGAGAGACCCCCAGTTTTTACGACAAGGATCTTCGAAGCCTGTTTTCTGACTCGCATGAATTTGCGAAGGCTCAGCTCGCCTCGGCGTTCGTTCGTCGCAGACGGAAGCATATCCGCAGCCTCGTTTCCCGCTGGACGGGAACCTACCAGTATACTATCGATCGAGTATTAGAGGCGATGATGGTGCGGTCGTCGGAGCTAGGGTTGCGGCTTACGCTCCCAGAGGACGAGACCCTAAAGCAGTTCGCGGTTCTCGTCACTGTCCAGACTATGAACTACCTGCATAGCGGCAGGCACCGAGTCGCACTGTGACGGTTTAGAACGATGAAGAAGGTCCGAGTTCTCTGCCTTGCTCACGAAGACCTCATTCCGCCGGAGAAGGTCGCCGCGTCTCAAAATTTTCACAGTGAGGATTGGCGCACAGAGCAGTACGTTCTGTCGACGCTGCAAGCAATGGGGCACGATGCCGAGATCCTGGGTGTGCGGTCGGACCTCGGCCGGATCCGAGCCAAGGTAGAGGAATTCAAGCCCGATATCGTGTTCAACCTTCTGGAGGAGTTTCACGATCAGCCGCTCTACGACCAGAACGTGGTGAGCTTTCTTGAGCTGATCCCTGTCGCCTACACGGGCTGCAATCCGCGGGGGATGATCCTCTCGCGTGACAAAGCACTTGCACGGAAGGTGCTTACCTATCACCGCATTCCAGGGCCGGACTTCGCGGTCTTTCATAAGGGCCGTGCAGTTCGGAGGCCGAAAAAGCTCAACTTTCCGCTCTTCATAAAGTCTCAGGTTGAGGAGGCCTCGCTCGGTATTTCGCAGTCGTCAATTGTCGATAACGACAAGGACTTTCAAGAGCGGGTCAGCTTCATGCACGAGAAGCACAACACCGACGTAATCGCGGAGGAGTACATAGAAGGGCGGGAGCTGTACGTGGGGTTGATCGGCGATGAACGCCTGACGGTTTTTCCGGTCTGGGAGCTGGTGTTCGAGAAGATGCCGGAGGGAGCCCCTCG
>CANLJX010000094.1 GCA_947491545.1 Deltaproteobacteria bacterium | reverse complement strand
ACGATCAAGATCGGCGACACAGTTCGTGTTCACGCCAAGATCGTTGAGGGAACGAAGGAGCGTGTCCAGGTATTCGAGGGTGTTGTCATCAAGCGCGCCCGCAACAACGCAGCTGACGCAACCTTCACGGTACGGAAGGTATCGTACAACGTCGGTGTTGAGAGAACCTTCCCGCTCCACAGCCCGCGTATCGACAAGGTAGAAATCATGACCCGCGCGCGAGTCCGTCGCGCTCGCCTGTTCTACCTCCGTCCGCTGCGTGGCAAGGCTACTCGCATGAAGACCCTCTATCAGGGTTCTGAGAGCAACAAGGGCGGCACCCAGGCGGCATAAGCAGCAAGCCGCGCTGAAAGGCGAGGCAAAAAGAAGAAAAAGGCGGCTTTTAGCCGCCTTTTTTATTGGG
The DNA here is from genome assembly GCA_947491545.1 of Deltaproteobacteria bacterium. GTDB lineage: Bacteria > Bdellovibrionota_C > UBA2361 > UBA2361 > OMII01 > OMII01. The sequence continues at coordinate 10,828 of CANLJX010000094.1, read as the reverse complement.
CTTTGTTCCACCTGCCCCGGTTCTACCGCCCCCGGCTCGGTTCCACTGCCCCAGGGCTCGCCTACCTATCGTTGGATCGATGCCGTTTTAGATGGCGATCGCGCTGCACGAGCGGTTCGCCCCCGCCACCCGGTTAGCTGCCAACAGCTACTTGTGCGCTAGCTATAACACCACCTGCTGCCACGCGCAGGGCTGGGGTCTCGACAGGTCCGCGCACGACTCCGCCCGGACGCACGTCTATACCCTCTCGTGCAGACAAGGGTGCCCCAACTTCTCCTTCAACGACTATCGAATTGACCGCCGACGGCGCTCCAAGGAATCCGCCGCGACAAACCACGACGCTGTTCGCTGTCAGGCTGCCGCCGGTGATCTCTCCAGCGATGACAACCGGACGCGACGTTGAGATCGCGCCAGACACCTTGTAGCCGCGCGGCACAGTGTAAGTGCCCGCCGGGAGCGTCTCCTGCGCTATCACTGGAGCCTGTATCGTGTCGACATTTTGCGGGGCAGTTCGGCTATCGTCGAGCGAGAAGCCTGCAGCCATGGGAGGAGGGAGAGAGCGTTTCTTGAGGGGCCAAACCATGAGGAGCTGTTTACTGCACCTGTGCCAGGACTTCAAGAAGAGGTTGCTCTCCGGAAGAAGTTTCAGGGCTCCCTCCCCACTACTCGCTCCCTTTGCCGCACGGAAGCAGAGGAGGAGCCGAAACCGACCGCTGCGATGATGCTGAGGCGAGCACGCTGGCCAGTAGGCAATGGGCGTGCCATTCCTCCGCGCTCAAGCAGCCGAAGGGGGCTGTTCAACCTGGCAATTTCCGTGCACATTAAAGACTCGCTGTTTGTTGCCTCTGGCACGGGCATCCCAAACCTTGGCAGGTCCCGGTGGGGGCGAAGCTCGCCGTCCCAAAGCGGGGTCTGTGGCATCAAATTCCTGCTGAGAGATTCTGGTGGCGCACGGGTCCTTCGGGGGTGCACACTGTCGTCTGAAGAAGAAGGCCGTCTGAAGAAGCAGGCCGTCTGGCGAAGCAGGCCGTCTGGCGAAGCAGGTCGATTGCAGCGATGTAGCTGCCCTCGGAGAAATGTACGTACATGGCGCTGTCCACCTCAAAAGAGGTTCCCAGCAACGATGAACAGTCATCGGGAGCGATGGCTGCGTGGCGCAGCCTGCTGCGCCGCTCGGCGACCGTCGGGGCGCTGGGCCTACTGACGCTCGCCTTTTCGCTAACCCCATCATCCCCCTCTGGTGACGCCTCGGCCGCAGACGTGCCACGGTCTGACTCCACAGGCTCGCGCAACGACGATTCCGTCGCGCTGAGCTCGGGAAACATCGCCGCCCTTCAGGACCAGGATCAGCTTGCCCTTCGGAGGCGCGACGTCAACGTCGGTCGCATCTACCCGCCACCGCAGCTCGACCGCATCTCGGTGACATCCAGCACGGCTGGCACCCTGAAGCTCTCTGAGCGCCCGTCTCTGGACACCCGACTCGGCAACCGCTACGCAAACCTCACCCACAACAACAATTACGTTTTCTACACAATCGACCCCGAGCTGCAGGAGTATGTCTCCCGCGTCGTCGACCAAGCACAAGCAAGTCACGTTGCAGTTGTGGCGATGAACCCTCGAACCGGGGCAATCCTTGCAATCGCGGGAAAGTCGAAAACCATTCCGGACATCGAGTACCACGCAGGCTTTCCAGCTGCTTCGCTGTTCAAAGTCGTAACGGCTGCGGCTGCCGTTGAGCAAGCCGGCATCAAGCCGGACTCAGTTATCTCGTACCGGGGCGGAACCTATACCCTCAACGAGTGGAATTACATCCCAGATGCCCGCCGCGATCGACAGTCCATGACTGTGGCTGACGCCCTTGGCCGCTCGTGCAACCCGGTGTTTGGCCACCTCGGCTCACGCTACCTGAACGGCTCCATCCTTCAAAAATACGCGCACCTGTTCGGCTTCAACCGGTCGATTGACCTGGAAGTGCCCCTGCCCTCCAGTCAGGCGTCGATCCCGCAGGAGAGTTTGTACGAGCTTAGCCGAACTGCTGCTGGCTTCGGCGAAGTGCGAATCAGCCCCGTGCACGCGGCTGTGATCATGTCGGGAGTTGCAAATGGCGGGCTAATGCCGCGCCCGCAGATGGTGGAAAAGATCGTCTCGCCTGACGGCTCAGTGATTCACGAATCAAATCCGGAAGCGCTACAGCGCATAGTCCAGCCCCAGACCGCAAGGCTCCTGATGGACATGATGGAGCACACGACAACCGTTGGCACGAGCCGGAGAGAGTTCATGCGCGGCAGCAAGCCGACCCTCGGCAACCTGCGAGTCGCCGGAAAAACGGGCACACTCAAGGGCACCGACCCCGTCGGCTTGAACAACTGGTTTATCGGGGCCGCCCCGATGGACAACCCAGAGCTTGCTGTGTCGGTAATCACAGTCGATCCGCGCTACTCATCCAAGGCCTCTCACCTCGGTCGGCTGGTAATCCAGAGGCATTTTAATATCAACCCTGCTCCGGAGCCGGCGAGGAGCAAGTACGGACCGAAGAAGAGCTATTCGCGCTCAAAGAAGCCCGCAAAGAAAAGCTACAGCCGCTCGACGGCTGCCTCATCCAAGAAGAAGAAAACGTAGCGGCCCCAAATCAGGCCACTGGGAAGTAGAGCGATATGTTCGTGCCTGCCTTCCGTCGTGAGGCAAGCGTCACCGTGCCGCCGTGCTTCTTCATGACTGATTTCGCCATCAGCATGCTGAGCCCAAGTCCGCGGCCAAGATGTGCGCTCTTCGGGGAGATCGTGGTCTGAACGACACCAGCGTCGTCGAACGGCTCTGCTCCGTCTCCGTGGTCGACGATGCTCACTCGGCCGTAGGTGCCAGGCACTACTTCAAGCAACGCAGCATCTTCGAGGACTTCAACTCGATCAACATGGAATAGAATGAAGCGCTCCGGCAGCCCCTGCATCGCATCAAGAGCGTTCTCCCCGAGCTCAAGCAGCATCTGCGCTACGGTCGAGTCAGCGAGCTCTACCTCAACGTCCCCCGGACAGAGCACCTCGAAGTGGCACTCTTGGCCGTGAGAGCTTGCAAGCAGCTCTACGACCGCATCTACGCACGAGCGCAGCGACTTCCTCGTTTTCTCATCTTCATCACGCCCCGCCACCGACATGAGGCGCTTTGAGAGGGCAAGCCCGCGATTGGCTGCCTTGCGGAGCATCGAAAGGATGTCTCCGACACTCGACTTGCCGTCTCTACCCGCCGTGCGCTGCCCGATCAGCGCAGCACAGCCGAGGATTGAGCCGAGGATCGTGTTGAAATCATGCCCGATCGCGCCAGAGAGCTTTGTGACAGCTTCTTCGACTTTACCGCCCGAAGGGGCGGCTTGCGCCGGTGCAGCGCCGACCTTCACAGGTCCCTGCTGCAAAATCCACTCCGCAGCTTGCGGGAGGGATGAAACCTCCACCTCCGCTTTCGCCTCGCAAATTCCGTCATCGCCACCGCGCCCGGTCTTCACGAGAACAGAGCGACATCCTCCGTTCTTTCCGGTCTGCACATCCGAGCTCATGTCGCCGATCATGAAGCTCTGGGCGAGGTCGACGTTGAGCTCGCGCTCGGCGCGCTTCAGGAAGTGCGGCAGTGGCTTCCGGCACTCGCAGTTATCAGACTTGGAGTGTGGGCAGAAGTAAATCTTGTCGATGGATAGCCCCTGCTTCGTTGCCTGGCGCATCATCTCGCGGTTTACGGCGAAGAAGTCCTCACGCGCGAAGTACCCAAGCCCTATCCCTGGCTGATTGGTGACAACGACGATCCGGTAGCCCGCATCGCGCAGTGACTTCAGGGCAGCGAAGCATCCCGGGATCTCTTTAAAGAGCTTCGGATCGCTCAGGTACTCGACATGCTCGTTGATTGTCCCGTCTCGATCGACGAACACGGCTGGCCCTCGCTCGTAGGTTACAGCTGGCCCATCGGCAGTCACCGCCGCCGCGGATATGCGATCAATAATTCCTGAAGTAGAGAGCCCAGCCCGGAAAGGAACGAGCCGCACCTCGCCGCCGTACGACTCCACCAGAGGCTTCGAAGAGAGCTGCGACTCGTCGTAGTCTCCTGCCTTAAGATAGAGGTCTGGCTTGAGCACTTCCACGTTGCGATTGTTGTTCAGCTCGCCAAATATAAAGACGAGATCGGCCGACTGGAGGCCAGCGAGCACTTCCGCTCGCTGCTGCTCGCCGTTAATCGGTCGCTGCTCTCCTTTGTTTGCCCGGACAGAAGCGTCGGAATTGAGCCCTACTATGAGGACATCAACTTGAGCTCCGGCACTTTCGAGGTACTCGACGTGACCCGGGTGCAGGATATCGAACACCCCTGAGGTGAAGCCCACCCTCTTGCCTGCCCTGCGAAACTCCTCGCGCAGTGTCTCGGCTCTCTCTCGTGTGACGATCTTCTCTCTCATCCGGCTACGGGCGTCATCCCTTCCTTTAGGTCTCTAGAGGCAAACTACCTCCAAGTCGTAATCGATCCGGACCTAAAGAGGTGGTGAATACTCACCAATGTGAGCCCTTAATAGACCAACTTCCCCTTTTCTTGACAACAACCTGTTAGGCAAATAGGGTGCGCGCCGGTCTTTCAACCCCATAAAAGGAACCACTATGTTGACGATTGGAGACAGGCTCCCCCAGTTCTCGCTCAAGAGCTGCGTATCGGCTGAGGACGGCAAGGAGTTCCAGACCATTAAAGACTCTTCGCACGAAAGCCTCTGGAAGGTGCTCTTCTTCTGGCCGCTCGACTTTACCTTCGTTTGCCCGACCGAGATCATCGAGTTCGGCGACAAGGCTTCCGAGTTCACCAAGCGCAAGTGCCAGCTTCTTGGCTGCAGCACTGACTCTGAGTACTCGCACCTGGCGTGGAGAAAAGACCACCCTGGCCTTAAGCACCTCCCCTTTCCGATGCTCGCCGACATCAAGCGCGAGCTATCGACGAACATGGGAGTTTTGCACAAAGATGCCGGCATCTGCCTGCGCGCAACCTTCATCGTCGACCCGGGCAACACCATCAGGTGGGTTTCGGTCAACGACTTGTCAGTCGGCCGCAACGTTGACGAAGTGCTGCGCGTGCTCGACGCTCTCCAGACCGAAAAGCTGACACCGTGCGGCTGGACTCCGGGCCAAAAGACCCTCAACTAGAGCATCTGAAGGGCTTGTGGCGTCACCCCTAACCGCAATCGAGCGGCACCTCGTTGAGCAGCTACTGTCGCCGGCAGCTTCGGCACAGCACAGCTCTGGCGATGTAAGCCATGCGGAGCTGCGGCCTTTCGTGTCAGAGATATCGCGCATCTCGCGCTCCTACACCGGACACGAGGTGGGCGAGACCCTCGCCCAGCCGGTCGGCTCGCTGCTCGCCGCCGAGGCGTACGCGCTCTATTACCTCCCGATCAACGCAGCGAAGGTCGCTCACCTTGCGCCTCTGGTGCAGTCGCCGAAGCGCTGCCTGAAGGTTCTCGATTTCGGGAGCGGTCCGGGCACAGCGCCGCTTGCCCTGCTCGCCACCATCCCCAACAACCTCGAGGTAGTTTGCGTTGAGCGCTCTGCCCCGATGAGAGCCGTGGCGGAGCGTCTGCTCAAGAGCTGGAAGGGGAGCACCTCTCTTTCTTCTCTCACGCTAACGCCATCGCTGCCGCAAGATGGCGAGCTTTTCGATGTCATCATTGCCGCCAATTCGCTCGCAGAGCTCGGGCAGAAGGATGCAGATGTGCTGCTGAAGCGCCTGCTCGCTTTGCTTGGCCCTCAGGGCTTTCTCATCATGCTTGAGCCTGGACAGCCGAAGCACACCCGCAGACTGATGGAGATCAGGGACACTCTGATTGAGGATCTCACTCCTCTCTTCCCGTGCACTCGCAGCACACTATGTCCGATGCTCGCGTCCTCTGAGACAGACTGGTGCCACGGCTCTCTCACCTGGAGCCAGCCTCCCCTCAGCCGCCAGCTCGACTCTCTGCTCGGCTTCAACAAGCACCGCATCAAGTACTCAGCCTTCGTCTTCCAGCGTGGAGCGGAGCTAAAGCCAGGCGTGAGAGTGATTGTTCCTGCCGAGCGCACTCGGCGTGGAATTGAGATCACAGTCTGTGGAGAGGATTTCTACGGTCCAGTACGCATTAAGAAAGGGCAACGCTCGGACGACACTCGCGCGCTCGAGAAGTCGGCTGTTTTCGATCGAGTCGAGCTCTCCGAGCCGCCGCAAGCCGAGCTTTCGCAGTCGGTGGTGACTACTTCAAGCGAGCTGTAGCCCGGGCACTTCGGCTGCTCCTCCCAGGCAGAGGCCGATGCCCCTGCCAGCCACTAAATAGAACTGCATTTGCCCGCGCAACTGCCCGTTTTCTCAGGACTAAACAAAAGGGGAGATAACTATCATGAAGATCTCAAGATATACCGACCCTCTACCTTGCCAATAACAAGGCATGGGAACTGTTTCGGGATTCTGGGGAAGGGATGCCTAGTAAGCTCCAACTTAAAACGCTTTCAGCGTCAGGCGAGCTCTTAAACGTCATTAACTGCTCTGCAGGCAGGGTTAGTGTGTTCCGTGGCAATGCGCCAGCGGACCTTCGCCCTTTTCAGCGCGCACTGATCGGCATCTCGGGCAAAGAGAAGATGGTTGTTGCTGTCGATGGCGGCGACTACAACCACGAGAGCCACAACGTTGTGGGGCTCGGTGAAGCGCCTCCGCACGCGGGACTGACCGTCCGGGAGTTTTTCGAAAGAGCTGGCGTGCGCGACGCCACACTCGACAGCCTCCTCAACTCGTATGGACTTGTGTCGACCGCAGAGACAAAAGTCTCTGCCCTGTCTCCAGACCAAGAGCGCAGAGTGCGTATCCTCTTTGCTGTCTCACAGCCCGACAAGGCGCTCATCATCAACGAGCCGTTTGAAGTTCTCACCAGCCAGTGGAAAGAGCGCTTTGCGGAGGTGCTGCTCGACTTCGCACGCTCCAAGAATGGCCTAATAGTAATCCCCAGCCTCTCGTATCGCCCCGACTCATGGATCGATAACTCACTCATCGCTCGCATCGAGGTAGGCCAGTCGATACAGCGCACCATCGGCTTCGGACAGGCAGGCTCAGAGGCCAACCAGATGATGGAAGACCTCAAGCGTCGCTTGCGTGAAGAGAACCCAGAAGAAGGCAAAGGCGCGCGAAATGCCGCTTTTGCGGCGGGAGCTGGAGCGATGCTGCCGGGCACTGATGCCGGAGGAGAGGCTCCTTCGGACCTCTCGATGATTAAGTCATGGCTCCTCGGCAGTGAGAGCAAGTCCTTCAAGCTGCTAAGCACTCTCTTCGCCGCCGCTATCGGCGTTGGAAGCGCAGTCGTAATAATGAATGTAAGCGAGCAGGATGTGGCGACCAGCAAGCCTCAGGTAGTCGCGCCTGTGCAGCCACTCGCTCAGGGCGAGAAGCCAAAGCAGTCAGCGGCAAACCCTCTTGAGAAGGCTCTTGAGCCTCCCAAGCAACCGGCGAATGCAGGCGATGCTGGCAAGATCTCAGCGCCCGTTAAGGTACGCTACGTGCTCGATGACTATCCTGAGGTAATCCGTGCCTCAATCATCGACACTTCTCACGGCACTGTTGGCGAAGTCGCAGAGCCAGGAGAGCAGCAGCCGCAGCAACCCGCTAACGGCGCCAAGAGCGGCAATCTCTACAGCCTGCTTGAGAAGGCTGGTTCGGAATCGTCGGGCGGCGGTTCAGTCTCGCCTCCCCCCCCAGTCGAGGAAGAGCCCGAGTACGCAGAGGAGCCGCTTGAGGCAGAGGAGCCACAAGACCAGGCTGAAGAGGACCAGAAGCGCGAAGAGATCCGGGCGAAGTTTCTGGAAGCTATTCGAGCTGCCGCCGAGAGGCGTGAGACTGCTATGGATGAGGAGTAGGAGCTCCTCGTAGAATTGCCACAGCTAAATCAAAAATTTGGGGCCAGGAACGGCTCTGCTCTGTAGAGAACCTGCTCTCTCCCGGGGGAGTTGATAGCCGACCGCTCCTTTCCTAATTCTTCTCCTTCTCTTGCTCCTTCGCCTGCACTTGCACTGGGTTCCTCGTCCTCATCCGGGTCTTCCGACGCGAATATTTTAGGCAACCCGCGAAAATGTCCAGATTATGAGCAGCAGCCAGTGCAGGTGCAGAAGAAAGAGGAGGATTAGGATAAAGATGAGGAATGCTGTCGCCCGCTACGACCGGCATTGAGACTGCAGGCTAGCTCGGTTCTTCAACAACACCCGCCCGAGAGCGGAAATCGCGGTGGTGTGCGGATATGATCTCAAACACCTCTTCCGGAGTATCCACGATGTGGATCATGCCGAAATCCTTCTCGCCCACGAGGCCGCGGCTGAGAGGAACCTGCTTCATCCAGTCTATCACCCCGCTCCAGAACTCCTTCTCTAAAAGCACAATCGGACGGGGAGTAGCGTGCTTGACCTGAATGAGCTGCCACACAAAGAAGAACTCAAGCATCGTCCCGATGCCACCCGGAGTGCAGACCACAGAGTGCGAGAGCCGAATAAAGTCGTCCAATCGAGATGAGAACTTGTGGTGATGTCGCTTAATGTCGAGGTGCTTGTTCGGCTCAGGCTCAAACTCAAGCTGAATTGAGAGTCCGTACGAGAGGCTCTTGGTCTTCTTCTCTTCACGACCGAGGCGTGCGCCTTTGTTGGCTGCCTCCATCAGGCCCGGCCCGCCACCGGTGAGAACATCGATCCCTTCCCAGCTCAGGAACCGGGCGAGCTCGAACACATCATTGTACGCCTTAGTTTCTGGCTTGATTCTGGCGCTGCCGAAGATACAGACACGGTAGAAACGGTCCTCGTCGAGCTTGCGAAGCTCGTCTTCAATCACCATCGCGCGCTGGTACAGGAGCCTCAGACGCTCATCGAGGTGCTTGCGGCGCTCTCCCCGGCTGCCACGTCCCGGCGAACGGGCCCCTGGCACCCGCGGGGTGCGCTCCTTAGTGGCGTCAGGTCTTTGCTTGCGCCCGCGCGGCTTGAAGGAGTTTCTCTCTTTACTGCGTGTCATAGTGCCTCGATTCGCTCACGGTAGCCGCAACGCAACTGCCGTGCAACCGAGAGTATCACAGCCCCCGTGCTAGGCGAAGCTCGTACGCACTGTTTCACCGTTTACTTCCGGCTCTTATCACCCTAACGTACCACGCAGCAAAAACTGTGCGCCAAGGGGAAGCTCATAATGCTCATATGTGGAGTTGACGAAGCCGGTCGTGGCCCCCTCGCCGGGCCGGTCGTAGCCGCCGCCGCCGTCTTTGACGAGGGCTTCCAGCACCCCGACATCAAAGACTCAAAAGCCATGAGCGCGAAACAACGCAACGCGCTCTTCGAATACATACAGAAGACAGCGCGTTCTTGGTCGATTGTGGCTGTGGGGCCCCGCAGGATTGAGGAGCTCAACATCCTGCAAGCGACCAAGCTCGCAATGAAGCTGGCAGTCGAGCGGGTTCAGGCTGACCTGGTGTTGATTGACGGCAATCAGCCGATCTCGTGTCGGCTGCCGCAGCGCACTGTTGTTGGCGGCGACCGTCTTCACGTGCAGATATCGGCAGCGTCGATTCTGGCTAAGGTGTGGCGAGACCGCCTGATGGAGGCGCTTGGTGAGCGCTACCCTGGGTACGGGTTCGAGAAGCACTCCGGCTACCCAACACCGAGCCACAAGAAAGCGATACTGGAGCTCGGCCCATGCCGCGTGCACCGCAAAACGTTCGCCGGAGTAGCCGGCATCTCAAAGCCCTCCGAAAATTCGGACAGCGCGTTGCACACGCCTATCGCCGTGTAGTCTCACGACTCGAAGTAGGCGCGTGGGGGGAGCGCGCTGCTTGTCGCTACCTGGCCAAGCGAGGCCTGGTCCCAATCAAGCGAAACTGGCACGCAGGTCGCCTTGAGGCTGACATTGTTCTGGTCGACGGAGAAACGATCGTCGTCGCCGAGGTGAAAACCAGGCACGTGCGATTTGTCCGACATCATCCAGCGGTTTCAGCGATAAATGCAGAGAAGTACCTGCACCTGGAGCGGCTGGCATCTGGCTTTAAGCGGAATAATGGGCCGCTGTGCCGCCGTTTCAGGCTGACGGAGGTCAGAATCGACGCGGTCGAGATCTACTACGAACCGGGCAGGTGGGGCCTGCACCAGGTCTCACGGATCACCTGGCACCGGGGCTTACAGCGGTGTGCCAGCCCGGCAAGAAGATCTCTACAGATCCGGTGAACGACATAGCTGTCTTCCTCATGGCCCTCGCACCCGAGAAGCCCCCAGAAGCCCAGGGTAACGCGGGGACCTCTGCCTGTGGCTCCGTCAGTTTCTTACCAAAACCGCTAGCTTCAGGGCGTTCGGCGCAGCTACTGGCTCTTGCTCTGGAAGTGACCCTGCTTTTCGACTACAACCGGGTCATGCTTAAGCCCGACGAGAAGCCAAAACCCGCTCCCGCGATTGTTTTGCCTTCGTTGTTCGCCACTCCGTTGGGACACGGCTTTCGCCCCTGCGAGCTTAGCCCATCGCAATCCGCAGGCCTGCAGAAGCTCGCAACGCTCTGGGCCAAGGTCGTCTCGCAGCTTGAGCCGGCGCTTGAGCGCAATCGGTCGGTGCTTGGCCCCCTCTTAGACGAATTCTCAGCCACCCTCTTCATGGCTGGCTCACCGTTTATCGCCCCGTGGCCTGCGCTCGCTGCCAGCTCCAAGCTGCTCGTGAAGGCAGAGGCTGTCGACGCAAAAGAGATTCGATCGCTCTTCAATGGGCTGCACGAGATCGCACTGCTCGGCTCTCTCCTCGGTGCCTACGGGGTAGGACCGTTTCTTTCGCGCAGCGTGGCGAGCCTA
>CANLJX010000093.1 GCA_947491545.1 Deltaproteobacteria bacterium | reverse complement strand
CGATGAGCTGGCTCTAGCTCAGCCGCGATCTGCTGCACCGTCATAAGGGCATTCGAGCATGGGTTTACCAAGAAGCAGAGTCGGTCGGGGCTGCCTACGAGGTTCTTGATAAAGTTGAGATAAAGATCGACGGCCGTTAGACCCAGAATCGTGTCATCGATTACCACGAGCACTACATCTGCGCTTCGGATGAGTGCACCGGTAGCTGGCCCCAGCCTGCCGCAGGTGTCGATCAAAATGACGTCGAAGAGCACTCGAGAGAGCTCCAGGATGCGTTGAGCGATCCCGATACCATCGGCGTGACACACCAGGTCGATTGACTCGGCAAATTTATCGGGAGCCATCAGCACAGAGACTTCACCCGATATCGGAACGAGCGCATCCCTCATCGACTCGCGGTCTATTTCTCTGCTGCCGTTCACCCAGGCACTGATCACTTTCGCTTCAGCTCCGGTAACAGTAAGAGAACGGCTTAAGTCGTGTGTCTCAACATCGAGGTCCCACAGCATCGTACGGCGGTTGTAGACACTACAAACCTCAGCTAGAGCAGCTGTCGCTGACGTTGCTCCAACTCCACCTTTTGCCTGCACCACAGCGACGACGCGCCCCTCGTGAGTCCTTCCCTCCTTCCGGAAATCGGAGTGAATCGCTACGAGCTCCTGTAAGAAGTCGAGCGGACTGGCGCTGTCCGGGAAGACTTTGCGGACACCAACCGAATGGGCGGACCTGAATGCGCCACCCCCGTAAGAGCTATCGCTCACAAACATCACTATCTGAATCCAGGGTGCGAGCACCTGCGCCTGGCGCGCAATCGCTATAGCTCGCTCGCCAACGCCTGATCCAATTACGAGGACATCTGCTTCAACGACGCGCTCAGAGAATTCCTGCTCGTTAACAAGCTTGACCTTGAGGTCGAGCATCTCCATGTCACTGCGACCGAACGACTCTACTCGTCTGGCACAGAAAGCCTGCGATTCGTTTGAGCTATCGACAATGAGAAGTTTCATGACACGCTGCTAAAAAAGCTTCTCCAAAAGCCCCGGAGCGAAGAGCTTCAGGAACACAAAACCAAAACCAATTCCCACGAGCGCCGCACCTCCCATCGCGATGGCATCACCCAGCATCGAGCGCCGTGAGGCCTCTGGCTCAACGTACTTCTTTGACAAGGCCGCAAACTGGCCCGGCGCAGGCCCCTTGCGTTGCCCCGCTCTCGGCGTGCTTCCCCAATCATCAGACACAACATCTGGCGCAGGCTCTACTCGGGCTCCACCTGGCTTGATCGAATCACTCGATCGGGTCTGAGCCTCAATCGCTTGGCCGACGTAGGATGCATCAAGGACCTGGGTATTTGCCTTCTCGATCACCTGATCGCCGTCTGTACCGCTCCGCACTCGCGAGCCACCGCTTCGACTGAGCATGGCTCCTGATGTGACCTGTGTATCGCCGATAGGTCCTGCCGACACGGCGATGTTCGTCTGTCGCCCTGCCGTCGACGGAGCTACGTCCGCGGGAGTATCCGCCGGCCCATCGCTGAGAGACGGACCGACGTACGGGGCTCCCTGCCCAGCCCCCTGGTTCGGCAAAAACAGCCCGCCGGTGATCGCAGAGCGCAGCCCTAAGTCTGACGCGAGCTTCTGGAGATCAAAAAATATGTCCATTCCTGCCTGGTAGCGACTCTCAGGCTCTCGCTGCATTGCCCTGAGGATTATGGCATCCAATCCAGGCGGGCACTCCGTGCGTAGCTTGCTGGGCGGCTCCGGATCGGTCTTCAGACGCTTAGTCATCGTGGCGTAGACACTATCGCCACGGAAGGGGGACTCGCCTGTCACCATCTCGTAGGCAAGAATGCCGATAGCGTAGATGTCTGAACGCCAATCAACTTGCGAGCGCAACATGTACTCAGGCGCAACGTAGTCAATCGTTCCGACAACTCCTCCGTGCTCAGTGAGCTTGGGGCCGTGGCGATTCCGCGCGATTCCGAAGTCGGCGATCTTAACGTTCCCCTCGCTCGTCAGGAGGATGTTCTCGGGCTTAAGATCTCGGTGCACGATGCCAGCGTCATGAATGGCTTGCACACCCGCGGCCATTTGGCTCAGGATGCGGATGATCTCAGCTATCGGCATCCTCTCAGGGTGGCCGAGTCGCTCCGCCAGGTCGCCACCACCTACGAATTCCATGGTGTACGCGACGAGGTCTCCATCCCGGAGATACTCGTAAGCCCGCACAACGTTCGGATGAGAAACCCCGTAGGACGCAAGAATTTCATTACGGAATCGCGCCGACGCCACCCGGTCCTGAGCGACCTCTGGGAAAAGAACCTTGGCTGCAACCATCTGGCCCTGCAGCTCGCGATGTCGGCAGGCGTACACCAAGCCCATGCTACCGGAGCCGAGGCACTTGACGACCTCGTACTTGCCTCCGATCACGGTGCCTGGTTGGAGGCTAATTATATGCTCGTCGGTCATGGTCACTTAGCAAACGCTCCCCTCGCTACCCTTGTGAGGAATTACCCATCACGAGACAGACATGGAAATTGCGATCTCCAAAACTTACGATGTCGCCATGGCTCAACACTGCTTTTTCGCCCGACAGGAGGATCTCCTCGCCTGTGTCGAACTTCCTGATGCGAGTACCGCTCTCCGAGAGCTGATCGAGGACCTGAATCGACCCGCCAGCAGCAACGCGCATGACCGCATGAGAGGGCGAAACACTTTCGTGACTCAAAACGAGACAATTACTGGCGAGATCTGGCTGGGCTGAGACAATCAGTCGCCCCGTTCTCAGCTCCAGGTAAGACCCTGCTGGCTCATAGTCGAACGAAACGAGAAATCCCACCAGCGGTGTGCAAGATTTCCAGTGCACTTCTTCAAGTCCGAGTGCAGCTTCTGTCAGCATAGGTTCCTCTGTAACGTGCACAAACTCCGGAGTCGGGTCAGGGGCAAATGGTGCGGACTCTGCGGTGCCAAACTGTTCAGCCGCGACCTCTCCTTGAGCGGCGAACAGTCCAAGCGGATCCCACGAGGACGGCCTTTCTTCGACCTCTGCCACCTCCAACCCATGCTGCACCCCTTCCAGCACTCCGGGTTCTGGCAACTCGACAGGTTCTCCTTGCGCGTACCCGGCTTGGATAGCAACGCCCTCAGGATCACTGGGCTCGCCCACTTCTGAAGCAAAGGCAGGGGGAGCTTTTCGAACCCCCACGTCACTGCTAACACGGGGAGTTTCCCAATCGGCTTCATCTGCCTGTGCTGAGGCCTCTAATCCGCCAACTCGCCCACCTTGGAATTCCCCACCCAAGCGAGCTCGAACACCTCCCGTGAGGTTCGAATCGAGAATGACTGTGTGGTTCTTAGCGCGATTCGCACTGCCCTCACGAACGCGAGGAGTCGAGCCACGAGGCAATTTGCTGCCGCTATCTTCCATACCCTCCCCTCACCGCAAAAATTGAAAAGCTAACGCACCCGCAATCGTGACCCCTGCCGCGAGGCCAGTCATGATTGCGAGAAACACTATGTGCTTAAAAATTCCTCTCCCTGTCGGTGCATTAGCACGTGTAGCGCTCACGGCCGAAATTTTGGAGTCTTCAGATGGCTGAGATGTACGCAACACTCCCGGTACCCGAATCACCGCGACAGAGATGTTGTCGTATCCACCTCTCTCACGGGCAAGCTCGATGAGCTTTGCGCCTGCATCTCGGGGTGAGAGGCTCGAAACGATACTCCCGATCTCTATGTCTGGCACCAAACTGTAGAGCCCGTCAGAGCATAGAACGACTGCGTCAGTCTCTCCGCCAACATCGGCTGGCCAGAGCCAGAGCCGTTGCGAGTGCACGTTGGGGCTTGGTTCAGAACCGAGACAGCGAGTCAAGACGTGCGCCTCGGGGTGACTCAGCGCATCCTCGGCCATGAGCTTCCCCTCGTCGACAAGCGACTGGACGTAGGTATCATCAACGGTTAACTGCTGCACCGCTCCATCTCGCACGAGGTAGGCGCGTGAATCTCCAATGCTCAAAATGACTGCCTCTCGACCGTCAAAACGCATGGCAACCGCAGTCGTGCCCATGCCCTGGAACTCCGGATTCTTGCGCCGCAAGAGGATAATCCTGTTTGCCTCGCGAAACGCTGCTCCAAGCACATCGATGTTCGGCTCATTTTGGGATGATTGCTGGATGAAGCGAGCCATCGCATCTACTGCGAGCTGTGCTGCAAACTCCCCGCCCGCCGCACCCCCCATGCCGTCGCACACGAGCCAAGTAACGGCGCTACTATCGCGAATAGTCTCGACGCGGTCCTCATTCAGAGTTCTTTCGCAGCCCACGTCGGTGAAGCAAGAAGCTTCCAGAGAACCCTCCGGCGATCGAGCTGACCTCCGGGATTCCCCCTGCATTTGACCTCGCAGCATACGCAATGTTTCCCTCCCATTGAGAGCCCCTCGCCGTAACAACGCCGAGGACCCCTGCCAGAACGCTCGGGCATCACCCAAGAGGGGTGCCCCGAAGCCTCCATCTAGCCCTTCGGCAGAAGTGCCTTTCGACTCAACACTCGCTCTCTCTTTTTGATGCCCGAGTGCCCGACCTCCCCGACCCCGGGCCGAATAAAAATTAGCCCTCGGCCGATTTTTGAGGTTCTTATGTTACCTATTGATCTTTATGGAGTAATTAAACGAGACGGCTCTATTTACGCCCCGTTTATTACTGTGCGAGCAGTTACGAACAGGCTACCATGGTCAGGTTTAGGAAATGGCTGCTGCCCCTTTTCAGGTCGGAGTTTTTTTTGAGCCCTCGTTCTACCCCACCGATCTCTTGGCTGGTCCTAGCCGCCGTAGCGGTCCTCCTGCTAGCTCCCTACGCTGGGTGTCACATACTGACCTCCGCTCCAAGCGATCCGTCGGCAGAACAGGAAGGTCCTAATGCTGGCCCCGCAGTGGCGGGAGAATCGCCTCAGGGTCGCCGGCTAAACGATCTCGACGCTCTCCTGGGCCAGAAGTAGCGAACAAGTAACGTGTCTGCCTACCGAGAATAGACCTATGGTGACTCTCAACAGAATCTATACGCGAACCGGTGATGATGGCTCGACTGGCCTGGTCGGTGGGGCACGCACTCGCAAGAACTCTCCGCGAGTTGAAGCCTACGGGGATATCGATGAGCTCAATTGCCTCATAGGCATATGTGTCACGCTCGCCACAGGTGAACGTGAAGCCGGTATCCGAGACAAACTTCAACTCATTCAAAACGAGCTCTTCGATCTTGGCTCGGAGCTTGCCACCCCTCACGGCAGCAGCTGGTCAGGGATGCTCAAGACAGAAGTAAGCCATGTTGAGAGGCTTGAGCGATGGATCGATGAGCTCAACGAGTCTCTACCGGATCTGAAATCGTTCGTGCTGCCAGGTGGCACGCTACTCAATGCGCATCTGCATCTCGCGCGTGCTGTGTGCAGACGTGCGGAGAGAGCTATCATTTCTCTAGACGACGCAGAGCGCCTATCAGAACCCGTCATTCATTACGTCAATCGCCTCAGCGACCTCCTCTTTGTAATGAGCCGGGCAGCGGCGCAGCTCGCTGGAGCATCGGAGTTTCTCTGGATTCCTGGAGCTTCCAGGCCCAAATAAGGTCGCCGGCCGACGCGCTTTAGCTCCCCCTAACGCCGATGCGGTGAGAGAAGACGAGATCGCCCCCGAGGGTTCCTGCCCACACAACGAGAGCAAGCTGCAACCCGAGAACGAGTAGGTACAGCATCCTGAAGAGCCGCTGCCGCTGGCGCGCCATTGAGCCTATCCACGCAAAGGCTCCGAGGAGCACTGAGTTAATCAGCACAAAGCGGCCAATTGCGTGATGCACACCCAAAGCAGACTCAGCCAGCTCTGACACTTCACCCATCGAGCTGCTCGCTTGGTATCCTGAGAGGAACGCCGCAAGGCTGCTCACTATGACCGCAGGAACGAGAAGAAGCCGAGCGACCGACAAGAGCCGTGCGACCGCGGGAACCCAGCACAGCCCCTCTATGCAGCACAGGAGAAGGGTGAACGCTAGCGGCATGCCGCTCAAGGGGGGATGAAGCTCTGGCATACTGTCACGATAGCCGGGAAACTCGCGGCAGAAAAGGTGGATGAGAGGAAGGTTAGTCGCACACGACGTGGCCCCTGCCAAACTCGGAAATATCCCGAGCTGTGCTGACGGGACAGCGAGCTTAAACCTCTAGACCTATCGCAAGCGTTTTACGAGAAGGAGGGTCACGTCGTCACGGAGAAGGCGGTCCTGACGGAACGAATTGAAATCATCCAGAATCGCGCCAAGCATTTGGGAAGCGCTATTTTCTGGTGTTGTACGGCTCAGGGCTGCAGCTAATCTCTCAAATCCGTAGGGTGACATTGCGCGATTCTGAGCCTCGCTGATGCCGTCTGTGAAGAGCAGGAGCGCGTCCCCTGGGGCCAGGCTGTCCTCTTCGAGAGTGAAGCGGCCGGCTTCATCGAAGCCAATCGGGAATCCCTGGCCTTTGAGTTCACGGACGGCTCCTTGCTGCCGAGACAGGACCAATGCTGGAGGGTGCCCCGCCCTTGACCATTGCACCTTACCACTCGATGGATGGTAGAGGCAGCCACCCAAGGTGACGAATCTACCCGAGGGAATCTGTGGCCCGAGAAACCGATTCATCTGCTTGAGTAGCTCATCTGGCCGCGTTTTATCCGCTGCCGTCATCGCCAACTTCGTCATACTCGCGATGAAGGCGGCCGACAACCCGTGGCCAGAGACATCCGCGACCTGGAGTGACAGCTTTCCATCCGAATCAACGCTGGCGAAGTACCAATCGCCACCGACTTCTTCAAGCGGCTGATACGACACTGCAAGCTGGTAGCGCTCGTCTGACGGCAGCGAGCGTGGCAAGAGGCTTTGCTGAATCGCGCGCGCTTCTTCGAGCTCCTTTCGGAATCGCTCATTATGGTCTCGTAGAGCAGCGTTAATCTCCGCTAGCGTCCCCTGCAATTCGTCTCCTCCAGCCTGCTTGCGCATCCTGAGCTGGGTCGCAATGCGGCCGGCGAGGGTGCCAACTGAGAACGGCGCCTGGACGATGTCCACCTTGTCGATAATATCTGGCTCGTACAGCTCAGAGCTGTTCTCTGGAGAGATACAGACGATCGGTATTCCCCTCGTGTTCTCCTGAGACCTGAAAAATGCACACATGTCCGGGACGTCGCCGAGCGCCCGGCCATCAATCAGTATTAAATCGACGTTGGTACGGGAGATTAGGTCAGGCAACGCTACATTATTAGTCGCACCGAGCACGGCGTATCCGAGCCGCTCGAGGAACCGCGGCAGCTTTTGGTCGTTATTTCCGAGGTAAAATATGAGGTCCATTCAGCCGTTGCCGAGAGGCATGATCGTGTCTTTCTTCCCTTCGCCACCGGTAGTATCGGACAGAGTCGCAATATCCGTGAGAGAATCACGCACCTTTGGTACGCGTGAATACTGGCTGCTCCTTGGAAGTGCGGTAACCCCCTCTTTTTTGGTGCTCTTATGCTAGTCAGTTGGGTCGCTGCCGCCGCTGTCGGCAGCTTATGGGGCTGCCGGTGCTCTCGCGGAGCCCGTTGTTGTTGTGGCACCACGCTCCGCAGAGCTCTCAGCATTAGGAAGGGCAGCCACGGGCGTGCCCTTGTACCAGAGCCAGAGGTCGGCTTGTGTCTTAAGGCTTTCGGCGCTGCGGTTGGTGAGGAACTGCAGATTAAGGGAGATTTCTGTTGTTAGCCCTTCGACACGAGAAACCTGTCCTTCGCGCTCTGCTTCTCCTTTGATGGTCGGGGGCTGGCGCGAAAACTGTGTGCCGTCTCGCGTTGCTACCGAAAACATCACTGGCAGAAATCCACGCAAGGCGTACTGAGGATCGGATACTTGAACAAATACGGTGACGCTATTGTCGCCGTACTCGACCCGCTTAATAGAGAAAGAAGCTGCTGGGGCTTCGTTGAAATCGCGCAGGGAGTTGCTGATGAAGATCAACACTGCCAAAACGATGGCCTGAACTCCCGTGCGAGCCGTGAACAGATCAGCAAGCTTACCCCGTCCTTGCACTTTCAGTGTTTGAAGCCGCTCTGCACGGTACGGATCGAGCCCCGCGGCACGCCAATCGGCGTCGTCAAGCATAGTCAATGAGAACGCGAGTGCAGAGTAGGTGCTAAGCAACCAGAAGGTTGATTGGCTGAAGGCGCCGAGCGAAGACCAAAGCACGGACCTTCCATCAGGGTACGGCACTGAGCAGAGGTTGACGAGCAGTAGCGTAATACCAGCAGGTGCGAGAGCCGAACGCAGAGCGGCACGTGGGGTGACTTTCGTGAGATCCAGGGACTTGACCGCCGAATCTCTTAAGTCGAGGCCGAGCATCGCTGTAGGCACAAAGTAGAAGTAGTGTCGAAGGCTCCACACGAGTCCGAAGACAAAAAGAAACGCTGCGACAAGAATCAGGGATGATTGCGGCTGAAGGGTCGAAGCAACGAGTGGCGCGACGCACAGCAACCAAAGCACGGTTCCAAAAAGCAGTGTCCTCAAGAAGGCCTTGCCTACCTTGCCACCTCGACTACCCGGCTGCTCAAGCCGATGCTTCCATCGCCGCGTTACAGCGAAGAGCACGGCGAGCTGCAGAAAACGCTCCATTACCACTGCTGATACAAAAAACCACTCCGGCAGATCGAGCAAGAAGACCTGTGCCGCACTCGGTAACCCAAGGGCGAGCAGGAGCCACGGCAGAATCAGCAGATCACTGCGGAGCAATGCGGCCGCAATAGCGAAGGCGTCGTCACTGGCCTGTTTGGAACCTCTCTCCTCTGCAGCTACGTCACTTGTCATACGGGGAGATAAAACCCCTGCCGCTCCCGGAAAGCAAGTAGTCTTGCTTGAAAGGTCTCTTACGGAGGGAACCCCGAGCTCTCCACGACGCCCATCCAAAGCAGGGGGCGTCTATTTGGACACAGGTAGCCGCCAAGTGGCAGGCCGCTCCACTCCGACCTCAACGAAGAGAGTATCTACCGCCCCTCCTATCGTTCCAGGAGCGATCACAAGCTTGTAGAAGGGCAGCGGGTATTGAGTTGGGCCGTGAGCAACGCTTCCGTCAGGGTTGTATGCACTTTCCGTGAATTGGGATCTCCACAGGAGCTGACCATCTTTTTCTGAATATATGAGCGCCGACAGGTCGTACGTACACGCAGTGCTCATCGCATAAAAGCCCCCTGCGTCGTGTCGCAACAGTATCTTGAGATCTGAGAAGAAGGTCTCGTCCCGCTGTGCCAGTTGGCTAACTGCACCCAGATTGAGAAACCCGGCCGGGCGCTTCTTCGGGCCCCAGAAACAAGAGCAGAGGCTAAGTGCTAAGGAAAGACTCAAGACACAGGCAAGACCGAAGGTCCGGTGTGGCCTGCGTGCTGCTACTACTGGAGCCAAGGTAGCTCGCTCTCAAGGTTCTTGAGCACATCACGAAGACCGAGCCCCTCGGGGGCTATCACGATTCCACCATCTGCCTGCCGAGCTATCTTTCCGAACAAGCGCTCCTGCTCCTGCTCAGAGTGCTTCGTCTTGAATTTCTTTACTGAGTCTGCCCCGATGAGCTCAAGGTCCTCCTCAAGCATGTCCTTCTCCTGCGCCAAGATGACGAGGCGGTGCCCGTTGATGCACACAGAGGCTGGTTTCTTGCCAATGTAGGGGACAAAGAAGTTATCCATATCTTCCCTTTCAAGCTAACCACCAGCCGCGGGAATTTCAACTACTTCCGCGCTGCTGTCGGTAGGCCGGGGGATCTTTTCTGCTTGAAGCAGAGTCGACCGCGGCTTTTATGCTACTTGACCGTCCTAACAGGCTCTACTTGGATCTGTATACACGACCGGGAAGTGGGGCGCCAATAATGAATTCTGCAAGCTTTGCAGCCTCACAGAGGAGCCGAAGATCAACGCTGGTTTCGATTCCCATCTGCTCACACAGATACACAACATCTTCTGTGGCGACATTTCCAGCGGCCCCCGGAGTGAAGGGACACCCTCCTAATCCACCCACTGACGTCTCAAAGATCGAAACTCCCTCAAGCAGTCCTGCGTATACGTTCGCCAACCCCAACCCAACTGTATCGTGCAGGTGCAGTGACACCGTAAAGCCAAGCGGTCGGAGAGCAACGAGAAGCTCCCTGACGATCTTCGGGTTCGCCATTCCCACGGTGTCAGCGAGACAGACCTCCACGATGCGCTCCCCAGCGGCCTCACAAGCGGCCGCGAAACGCTCCACCAAGCTAACCACAGCAGAAGACGACACCCGCCCCTCGTACGAGCAGCCAAAGGCATTAGAGACCATCAATCCGTGCAAGCGCTTGCTGTAACGCCGAAACATGTCGCACCACTCTGCAACAGCCGCCACACTCTCGTCGATCGAGGTGTTGTTGTTTGCTTTGAGGAAGGTGGCGCTTGGCGAGGTATACAGCCATCCCTTGTTCGAGAGCTTGCCGCTTTTCTCGGCGCGCTCAAAGCCATGCGGATTCAGGTACAGCGCTGAATACTCTGTGCCTTTGGCCGCGGGCAATTGGGCGACGAGATCCTCGGCGTCCGCCATCTGCGGAACGCGGTCCGGTCGAACAAACGAAGCAACCTCAATCTGTGATAGGGAGGCCTTGGTCAGAGCATCGATCAGACGGAGCTTCTCTGCGACCGGGTACACGGTTGGGAGGATCTGAAAGCCCTCGCGAGGACCGACTTCACGGATGAGCACCTGCTTCGGGAGCGCTTCGCTTTTCATGCTTGAGGTGAACAATTACGTACCCGACTTTAGTCTACAGCAGGCCACCAGCAGGCGTCACACGAAAAAATGTGGAACGCAGCTATTCGGAGACGTAGTCTCGGATGAAGCTTCGACAGGAGAATCCTCCGGCGTCCTTTTGGCACTCCTTCTTCTGCTCGAAGCAGTAGCGCTCCTCACCCTCCTCTGCCATGCCTAGCCCACGCGGATTCCTGCGTGAAGCAGCCCGAGCGCTATCAGCCGAGCTTAAGCAGCGCATTACTGCCCTCTGGATCTGTTTCTGGGTTGGGGGTTCTGGCACCGGAGTCGGCGTGTCGAGGAAAGAAGGGCGCGGCTCATCTTCAGCTACAGCGTGAACAACTCCGCCAAAGCCTCGGCCCATAAGCAAAAACATTGTGGCGACGAGCGCGACTCTTGCGAGGGCGCGCCCTATTGGATGCGCCCGCGTTGAGCCTACTAAACTCCGATCTTGAGCCATGGAACACTGCCTAGA
>CANLJX010000092.1 GCA_947491545.1 Deltaproteobacteria bacterium | reverse complement strand
TGCTCGTCGCAGTGTCGACTGGCGTATCCGTTGGCGTGTTTGTCGCAGTGTCGGCTGGTGTGTCTGTTGGCGTACTCGTCGGAGTGTCGGCCGGCGTATCCGTAGGGGTGCTCGTCGCAGTGTCGACTGGCGTATCCGTTGGCGTGTTTGTCGGTGTGTCGATCGGCGTATTGGTCGGCGTGCTCGTCGCAGTGTCGACTGGCGTATCCGTTGGCGTGTTTGTCGCAGTGTCGGCTGGTGTGTCTGTTGGCGTACTCGTCGGAGTGTCGGCCGGCGTATTAGTCGGCGTGTTGGCTGGCGTGTTTGTTGGTGTGCTTGTCGGGGATTGGGTTGGCGTTCTTGTATTGGTCGGAGTATGCGTCGGCGTAGAAGTATTTGTAGGCGTATGGCTCGGTGTGTTCGTCTTTGTCGGCGTGGTTGTTGGCGTCGATGTGTTGGTAGGCGTGTGACTCGGCGTATTTGTGTTCGTCGGCGTGTATGACGGCGTGTTTGTGCTTGTCGGTGTATTGGTCTGGGTCGCGGTCGGGGTGGTTGTCGGCGTCGAAGTCGATGTGTTCGTTGGCGTAACCGCCTGGATAACCGTCCCAGTCGACGGCCCAGCACCTGCCCAGACCTGTGATGAAGAAGAAGCCGTCAGCCGCTGCGTCTGCGTGCCGTCCCCAAGCTGCCCGTAGCTGTTGCTTCCCCAGCACCGGACACGCCCGCTCCACAAAACCGCGCACGCGTGGTACGTGCCCGTCATCACCCGACGCACCCCTGACTCAAGACCCGTCACCTGCGTCGGAGCGTACGCACTCCCCGTGGAGCCGTTCCCTATCTGCCCGTAGGCTCCGGCCCCCCAGCACTTCGCCGCCCCAGATGCCACTCCGCACGTAACCAGTGAGTTGGCGCCTGTCGCTATCTGCGACAGACCTCCCGTCTCGTA
This sequence comes from Deltaproteobacteria bacterium, assembly GCA_947491545.1. Lineage (GTDB taxonomy): Bacteria > Bdellovibrionota_C > UBA2361 > UBA2361 > OMII01 > OMII01. The sequence continues at coordinate 10,363 of CANLJX010000092.1, read as the reverse complement.
CCCTGTTACCGACACAGGCGAGTACGCAGAGTACGCTGACTGGTTCCCTAGCTGCCCGTGGTAGTTCGTCCCAAAGCACTGCCCAGCGCCGCTCGATGTCAGAAGGCACGAGTGGTACAGACCCGTCGTCAACGACTCTATCCCCGACGTTGGCGACGGCAGCAGCGTAGGCGAGTACACCACTGTCCCGGAGTTCGTCCCTAGCTGCCCGTAGGCGTTGTACCCCCAGCACGCTGCTCGCCCAGTCGTGTACCGCGCGCACGTCTGATACTGACCGACTGAAACCTCCGTGGCAAAACCGTGTGACACTGACACTTGCTGCGGCACCGCAGAGCTGCCGCCATTCCCATTCCCTAGCTGACCAAGTCCCCCGTAGCCCCAGCAGAAAATGGACCCCGCCGTCGTCGTCGCGCACGTGTGACCAGCACCTGCCGACACGTACGATACTGCCCCTATCCCCGTCACCCGGACCGCCTGAACCTGGTTAGAGTACGACCCGTTCCCTAACTGCCCGTTGCCGTTGTGCCCCCAGCACCAAAGCTCCCCTGTCTGCGTCCGCGCACACGTGTGATTTGACGACCCTGATATCTGCTCAATCCCTGCAGGAAGTCCTGATACCCGCGCCGGCAACAGCTGGTTGCTGTACGACCCGTTCCCTAGCTGCCCGTTGTTGTTTAACCCCCAGCAGTAAACCTCTCCAGACACCGTCAACGCGCACGTGTGGCTGTCCCCAGTGGCAACATCCACCGCTGTCGCAAGGTACTGAACCGGCGTCGCCGTCAGTGTCGGCGTCGGCGTCATCGTCACTGTCGGCGTCGGCGTCAGAGTCGATGTCGGAGTTGCAGATGGCGTAGCTGTGCTCGTCCCTGTCGGCGTGTGAGAGGCTGTTGCGCTGGGAGTCATTGTGGAGGTCGCCGTGGCCGTAATGCTCGGCGTGATGCTCGGCGTCGAACTGTGAGTTGCTATGGGAGTATGCGTCGCTGTGCTGGTGGCCGTAGGTGCCGGACCACTGCTCGGTCCTGCTCCTGCTGACACGAACACTGGCGTCAAGGCTTGCTGTGTCCCGGAGCTAACCCCAAGCTGCCCGGATGAGTTTAGCCCCCAGCATTGCACGCCACCTGAGAGCAAGACCGCACACGAGTGGGAGGCGCCTGTCACTACGCGCCTAACACCCGACTCGAGGCCGGAAACTTGGGCGGGAGAGTACGAGTTCGCTGTGGAGCCGTTTCCGAGCTGTCCGCTGCTTCCCTTGCCCCAGCACTTGGCAGCTCCGGAAGCGACGCCACAGGCATGGCTCGAACTCTGACCAGAGGCAATTTGGGAGAGCGCGCCGCCGCTGACTGCCAGCGGGACGAATGAATTTGAAATACTTTGCCCGCTGCCGAGCTCTCCACTGTTGTTCCCGCCAAAGCACTGAGCTGCACCTCCACCGCTGAGGATGCACGTGTGCTGATTTCCAGCCGAGACCGACTCGATTCCGGAGGATGGATTTTGCAGCAACAGCGGAACCAGAGACGAAGTGCTTGAGTACCCGTTTCCGAAGTTCCCGAAAGAGCCAAGACCCCAACACGCGACACGGCCATTAGAGTAACGGGCACAAGAATGATAATACCCTGCCGATACCTGCGTCGCGGTTCCCAGATACGAGGCAACCTCAGTAGGCGAGTAGCGGTCGCTTGAGAAGTTGTTGCCAAGCTGGCCAAAAGCCCCCCACCCCCAGCAGAAGATCCGCCCCGAAGCAGTCGCAGCGCAGGTGTGTCCATATCCAGCCGAGATGTGAACCACGGATTCGTTGTTGACGGACACCGCCACCGGTGTAGCAGCCGCCGAGCTCGAGCCGTTCCCGATCTGGCCGAAAGTGCCCGAGCCCCAGCAGTAAAGCTGTCCTGATTGCGTTACCGCACAGGTATGGGCGTAGCCAGCCGAAAGCTGCTTTACTCCCGACAGCCCCAAAACTTTTACCGGCGCACTGCTGCTTGCACTGCTGTTGTTGCCGAGCTGGTATGAGCCATTCGCCCCCCAGCAGTAGACATCACCGGCCTGCGTCAGAGCACACGAGTGAACGCTCCCAGTGACGACATCGATAGCGGAGTTCAGGACGCCGGACGGAAGTGGAGACGGCGTTGTGGTGCCCGTCGTGCCCGAGCGAATGATCGAGCCAGTGGTTGCTGTCGCCATCGCTGTCGGCGTCGGAGCCTTCTTGTACGAGTAGCCCGCTACCCACACCTGCCCCTGAAAACCCGGGAAGCCGGCGAAAACAGGCCGCGCATCCACCGGAGACCCGGTGGCAAAGCTCAGCACTCGCACACTGGCTCCACCGCCAGCACCTGCCCCAACTAAGACCTGAGTCGCTCCGGTGCGCCTCTTCTTTGTCGCACCCACCGAGATGCCGCCCCCAAAAGCGGGGTCGAAGGCGAAGAAGTTCTGGATGACGCTCCCGTTGTAGCGGCCGTCAAAGATCTGCAGTCTCGGTCCGCCGCCGGCGCCAGCACCAACGATTATGTCTGCGTAGCTGTCCCCGTTGATGTCTCCTCCGGCAACGAATATTCCGCCGTAGAAGTTCCCGTCCATCGCAAAAAAGCTCCGGATCTCGGCCCGGTCGTAGCTCCGGAAGACCTTAACGTGGGGGCCGCCACCTCCCCCCGCTCCCGTGATGATGTCGTCTCTACCGTCGCCGTCGACGTCCGCTGCTGCTACGCGCACACCTCCAGTAAAAGCTGTCCCGTAGGCAAAGAACTGTGCCAGCAGCCCACCGCTGATTCCATCGTACACCCTCACATGCGGCCCGCCGCCCGCTCCAGCTCCAACGATGATCTCGTCTCGGCCGTTTCCGTCTATGTCACCGGCTGCGACGAACGCCCCTCCGCTGAAGCCAGGGTAAGGAGCAAGATAGAGAAGCTGGGCAGCGGGGTTAGCGCCGTTTCGCACCGTGACATCGCTGCCGCTGCTGCCTCCAGTTCCAACGATAATGTCCTCGATGCCGTCACCGTTCACATCGCCAGCAGCAACCGGAGCCCCGCCGCCGTAAGCTTGGTTCCACGCAAAAAATGAAGCAGTCTCAGCACCGCTCGGGCTTTGGAGCGCACGCACGTGCGGGTTACCCGTTGCTCCAGCGCCGAGCAAGATCCCTTGGTCGTAGCTCTGAGCGTGAGAAATTCTCGGAGCGAGCAGAGCCAGCGAAGCTACGAGCATAAAGAGGAGCACGCCCAGTCGCGCATGCACCGGTGACGCTCCGGGCGAAAACCCGCGGCGCGGCCGTGCGATACCTGTCCTTCGTAGGACCACCTCTATCTTCTCCCCATGAAGCGGGCTCTCTAGCTCCTTGAGAACCCCTCGGTAGTCGTATCGGCTTAGTGGGCTAAGGACTTGAGGGCGGAGGCGAAAAAGGCCCTTAGCGGACTCTCAGGGAATCACCCGCCTTGCCGCCGGCTAAAAAACGAAAATGTGTTTTGCTACGACAAGTTATCCAGCGCCAGCGTCAGCGACCCAACCAGCAGCTGGTCGTAGTCCCTAAAGCCCCCGGCGTTCGGGAAGACCCCTTGGGTGTCAAACAGCACCCGATACTCGGTGCGCCACAGGAGCCACTCGGTGAGGTCTACGTCTACGTTCATCGAGAGCCCGGTGAAGTTGACGCTCTTGCCGTTTACGGCCTCGATAATAACCTTGTGGGGGTCGGCGTAGCGCTCGACGCGCGTGCCGAGCCGCACCACATCAGAGAGCGGCTGCTGCACGAGCCACGACCAGCCGTGCCACCACGCAATGTCGCCCTGCGCGCGCTGGTCCTGCACGCCGACGTCGAAGGTGAGCGAGCTCTTCCACCCCGACTCACTCGCGAAGAGCAGGATGAAGTCGTTGAAGAAGCGCGTGCCGTGGATGTCCCCTAGGAAGGTGTTGTGCGTGAAGCACCAGCCCTTCTCGCTGCCCCACTTGAGCTGCGTCCCAAGCGAGAGGCTCTCGTCGGCTGAAATGTTCTGCCAGCCACGCAGCAGGTGCACCTGTGCAGCAAGCGTGTCTGACACCTCGTACGTAGCGCGCACGCCGCTCTGGTAGTACGGCGAGTTGTCGGCGATGAGCGAGCGCGTGTAGTTAATGTCGTACCTTGAGATCCAGCTCTCGCTGCCGATGTGCGAGAAGTAGATGCCGGCATCGATCCAGAGCCGCGGCGAGAGGTGGTAGCCGACGAACCCCTCCTGCACGTAGCGCCAGAACTCGTCTGGCTCAGCCTTGTAGTTGGCTATGACCGAGGTGCCGTACTGTGCTGCGAGCCGCCCGCGCCAGCGATCACCCGTCAGGCGCGTGCTGATGTGCCCAAGGTTAAGCGTGTACTCCTCATTGTAGTAGGCCTGCGTGGTGTAGGGCCGTTCCTTCGAAGGGAGATCGTTAAAGTCGTGCGCGTAGTAGGTGTCAGCAAAGGCAGACGTCTCAAGCTTCGGCTCTGCCGACAGCGCTCCTGCACAAAAGCAGCACGCGGCTGTAAGCACGCTGAGCGGGAACTTCGCCAGCTTCAGGACACCCTGAGCCTCAAGGTATTCAGCTCTTAAAGAAGCCAAGCTGCCCGAGCCTCCAAAGTGCGGACTTTGCGGCCTCGTGCGGGTGGCCCGCGCTCGCAGCGGCGCCGACGAGCGCCTCCTCGCCAAGCGACCCATCGGCTCGCGCCACAACCTCGCGCTCAACAGGGGAAAGCGCCAGCGCCTCGTGGCGAAGCGAGCTGACCGGCCCATCGCCGCGCGCCTGCTCGCGCGCTGAGCCGAGCGCCTGCCGCAACGCAAAGCTCTCTGGCGCGCCATCGCAGGCAACCTCGGCGAAGCCAGAGCGCCAAAGGGTAAGGAGCGAGCTGACGAGGTCTGCCTCCGAGATCTCCCCTGCCCCGCTCCGCGCAGCAGCCTCGCGCACCTGGGAAGCCAGGCTGCCGAAAGCGGCAAGCTCTCCGAGCGCCGCCAGCACCCCTGAGATCTCTCCCGCAGGCGCCTCTATCTCACGGCCAGAGAGAAGCTCCCGGAACATCTGCTTATCGCTGCCTGCTGAAACCTTTCGGTACGTCGTGCGGAAGAAGAGCGAGTGAAACGCTGATGCCTTGAGGTCTCTCTCAAGCCGCAGGTCGTCGTGGCACAGGATCGTCTCACGGAACATCCGGTTGCGGCACAGGTCGAGCACCTGCTCGCGCGCCACGACGTCGTGGCTGAGCTGCCGCATGACGCTTGCGACGTCAGCACCGAGCCCCTCGGCTGACATGAGCGAGACCTTCGCCTCAGAGAGGAACTGCAGCCCCTCGCTTGCCGCGCGCTGCGCGAAATCCGCGAAGAGGCACGGCTCGTTGTGCTCGTCTAGGTACTCGTGCACCAGGTACGACGGCTCAGAGAGGTCGAGCCGAGAGACAGCCTCGCGCAGGTACGAGCCGTATGGGTCAGACGGCTCATGCCGCACCGAGGCAACGAGCTTGAGCAGCGCGAGCCCAGACTGCAGCCGCTCGTCAGGATCGAGCCCGCCAGTGAGCCGCGCTCCAACCTGCATCACGTCGCGCACCGCGCCGCGCTGCCGCCAGCCCGGGAGGACGTTGTAGCTCACGAGCGCAACACCCTGCGGGCGCAAGGCCCGCTTGCACAGCGCCAAGATCCGCTCGCGCAACGTGTTGCTCACCCACGAGTAGAGGCCGTGCACGATGACGTAGTCGAACTCGGCGCGTGGCGGAGAGTAGCTCCCGATGTCGGCGCACACCCACTCGGTGTTCGAGAGCCCGAGCCGTTCGCTCGACGCTCGCGCCCTCTCAATATGCTCGCTTGCGAAATCAACCCCGAGGAAGCTGCCCTCGGAGTAACGCTCGGCAAGCCCCAGGATGTTCCCGCCGTCACCGCAACCGAGCTCGAGCACCCGGGCGCGGGCTGGTTCCATCGCCGCAACACCGTAGAGCCGTGCGATTGCACCGAGACGAGTCGGGTCGCACTCCTTGCGGGGAAAGGTTTTGTAGGGAGTTTGGGCGTAAGAGAGCTTGGACATACGTGGGGCCACCTGCCGGGCATTGTGTGCTAGTACGAGCTTGTGAGCAACCAGATTGATAGCCGAAGCGGCGCTTTAGAATCACACGAGCCAGCGGCATCATCCCAAGATTTGTCGGCTTCTGGTGAAATCACCGCGGAGCTGCGGCTGCTAGCGGTTGCTCAGCTCTGTCTCGGTGCGCAAGGTGCGGCTCCAGGAGAAAGGCTCTGCAAGTCCCCGCGCACCGGTCAGCTTCGGAGCTTTTTGGTTACGTAACGCGGAGGCGCGGAGGACGCAGAGTACGCAGCGACGAGGCTTTCTTATCAGGGAGCTTGAACACCCTGCTCGCGCCTCGGTGCATCACTTTCCGTGACCTCCGCGACTTCCGCGCCTCCGCGTTACTTAGCCAAAAAGCTTGGACACCGAGGGAGCCAGCTCTTCAAGAAATCGAGAGGGCAGGCCTCGATGTTATGCCGACGCGAGCGTTACCACCCACTCGACTCCACGCTGAGCCAGCTTACCAACAGCCGCACTACCGTCGCTTGGCCCCCTTCTGCTGCCCGAAGAGCTTCTGCTGCATCAGCTTGGAGAGATCTCCCCGCCCCGCTGGGTCCTTGTCGTAGTTCCGCAGAGCATTGTTGCCGGTCTCCATGTACCGCATCTTCGTCGTCATGCGAACTCGGTACGGAAGGCACGGCACCCTGTAGATCTCCATCTGGAGAAGCTGCCCCTTGGTGACTGGCAGGTCGTACGGATACACCGACACGTTGCTGCCGAAGGCCTCGGATGGATCACTCGGCAAGAGATCCCGAGAGATGAACAGGAGATCGTAGAGCACCTTCTCTTTCTTTACAGCAGGATGGTGCTCTTGCTTACTCGTCTTGGCCCCTTCGCAGGCCGGTGGACGTTGAAACGGCGTCGGAGTCGGTGTCACCGTCGGAGTCGACGTGGGTGTCTGCGGAACAGGGGTCGGAGTCAGCGTGGGTACGATCGCCTCCGGTGACGGGAAGGGAACTCCCTCTTTTCCCCGGATGTGGCCCAACACAGGTTGCGGAGTGCCGAGTTTCTGGTTTTCTATGCTCTTCTTAAACCAAGTGGCCTCCTGTTCAAATTCCGCTAAACCAGGCCGCTCGAGCGCGAGGCTTGGCACCGGCACCGGTGTGCGCGTCGGCGTCGCCGTAGCAGGGAGCTTCTTCCTGACCTCGTCAAACTGCTTCTTGATATCCTCCGGAGATACCTGCGCGTGCACGCTCCCTGGCCCACCAAGGATACAGGCTGTAGCGAAGAGCGCAGCTAAAGCAAAAATTTTAAAGTACCCCGCCACGCAAGCCATTCCTTAAAACTCAGAGAGCTCTCCAACTGAATCGGACTGAGGAACCGCCTTCGGATCAAACTCTCCGAACGCGTTGAGCATCCGGTCGAGACCAACAACCCCCTCGACAACGTAGCCACCCGTCTCGGTCTGTACTAACCACACCGGCGACTGTGATACCTGCACCGGTGACGTCAAGCTCGATACCGGCAGCATCATAATCCCTCGTTTGCGCATCCACTCCTCTTCACGCCCAGAGATGTTTCGGTAATCTCCGAGGTGCGCTACGAGCGATACGTACGCCAGTCGTTGGTCTACCAGACGATGTACCGTAGCAAGAACTTGGTCGAGATGTGCTTGATCGAGGGAATTGACGAAGAGCGTAACCGCGATCTTCCGAGCCGATGCATTCTGATCCTGCTGCGGCATGACGGCCGATCCCGCAGGCACCCTTCCTGTCGCCTGCTGCGGCCTCTGGGCTCGCTCTGGCTCACCACCTTTAGCTCCTGGCGCCGCTGCGTAGTCATGCTTGAAAAATTGGCGCGGTGCTGCCTCCTGCGCTTCGGCGACTCCTATGGCTGCAGCGAGTAGCGGAGAGATAAGCAGGGATCGCCACATCACCGTGGTCACCTAAAAACCCGGTGCCCGACTGGGCCCACCAAAATTCTCCTCGCGACAGAACATCCTTAGCTCCACTTCCATCTGCGGATGCTCGACCTCTTGAGAACGCCAACGCACGTACCCCTTCGGGCATGTCGCGAAGAGCCGGAATGCTGCGGCGTAGTTCGAGGACTTCTCGTCGAGCCCACGGTTCGCGATCTCCTTCTCTTGCCCCGGCTTCGCCCACTCTTGAGACTTGCGGTTGACACCCTGACCAGGAGGTTCGGGCTCTCCGTTCAAATTGAAGCTACCCCCACTCGCAGCCTCGCCGTGCCTAATCTTGTCTTCAGTGAAGGCTCTGTGGGTGTAGTCGCTGATGTAGAGCTGGTCTGACACATCACCCGCGCCCGAGTAGTCTCTACCTGAAAGGTTTTCGCATGGCCGCAGTAGCTCGTTGAAGCCGCCCCCCTTGAACTGTTGACCGACGAAAACCTGGCTTTCAAATGGCAATTTCCTCGAATACGGCCTCGGCTCGAAACGCTTGTAGTACGACCTGAGATACTTCCCTGTTCCGTCCTCCCGCATCCCCTCCGCGAGCCCACCAGCAATGAGAAAGCCTAGCATCTTCGATATCGCCGTTCGGCGCTCAACCGCAGCATACCGGTTGAGGGTGACAGGAATAAGCGAACCGTTCAGCTTGCTCATCCCTGCCGCGTCCGTGCCCGTCAGGCAGGTGAAACCAACATTCTCCATCGTGTACTGCTCGTCGCCCTTTCCGCTCTTCTCTATTACCTCCTTAAACCCGAGCTCTTGGAGGCCTGGATGATCAAGCTGCATCCGCTGACAGAACTGCGGGTCCTTCTGCCATACCTCCATGCCCAAGGTGAAGTCGGTAGGAGTTCCATCGATGTTCTCCAGCGCACTCTTGTCGGTGTTCGTCATCAGATTTACCCCCTTCGGGCAGTAGTTCGACCAGACCGGCAGCGCTTTCAGGTCATCGACGCTCGAACCACCACCTAATTGAAGGGTGTCGTGCTGCGGGTCCATCAGCTTCAAGAACTGCTCTTCTCGCATACAGAAGCGGCGTGCGAGCATCCGGCGGTACTCCTCTTCCATTGTCGCGTAGTTTGTGCGCATCGTGAGCCCTTCGCTCTGGAGGCTGTCGGTGAAGCGAAGCTCTTTATCCTCGGGCCGCACGTCCTTGATGACGTCTGCAACGATTCCCCTCACGTCATCACCGCTGCCACCAGAAGACCCCCCGCCAGAAATCTTGTCAGCCTGCCTCCGGTTCCGCTCGATCGCTCCGGCAACCCAGTTTACCGCATTCTCGTTCTCCATTAACTCATCGGACTCTTCGCGGCACATCTCCGGATTCTCCTGCTCATCTTTGCCGACTATCATCGTGGTTGAGCGATCGTTCTCCCAGCCGATAGCCGCCGTCGGGTAGTAGTACTCAAAGAGACCCGCCCAGCCACTGCCGTCTGGGTGCCAAGCCGAAATCTGCTCGGTCGTCGCCCACTCTTCTCCCTCTCTGACACAGCATATCTTAAAGTTCGAATCCTGCGTGAATGTCTTGTAGATTGTCGTGGGAGCGGTGAAGCACGCCTCGATCGGGCGATGGAAACTGTAGGGCTCCCCGTGCCAGACTCCTGGTCTCCCGCAAGCTCCGAGTGGACACGCTGTGAAATCGTCGGGCGGAACCCACCAGGGAATAAGTCCCAACTCAGAGAGAATGCAGAGGTACACATTCGGCGGAGTCGTGTTGCCCCGATAGAAGGCTTCCTCCTTCTTGGTCGACTCTAAAATATTACTATCTCTTAGGTGCGGGCTGTACCACTCATCGGCTTTGGAGTCGCTCTCGCTGGAAGCCATAATCTTCGGGAAGAGCTTCTCCTTCATGTCACGCTTCACCGTTTCGAAGTTCTCGGAACCTCCGCGGTACGTGTTTTTTCCCTCTTTCTCCTGCTCAAGCCGTTTGGCTGCTTCATCACCACTGGCCGGCTGTGCGGTTGCTCTATCGAGGAACGAGCTGAATAAGATCACGCTCATTGCTACTGCGATGAAAACAGCACTGAGGGGCTGCCTCTTGGCGGATACACCAAGCAGATTTAGGCAACCGGACGCCCCGCTCTTGAGCCTAGCCTGTGTGTTGTGATCGGTCGTCACTGTAGAAGCTCCCCCGCCGGTAGGATCGGCAACCTGAATGATTGCATGAGAGTAGGCAGCTAACACGCCCTCAAATAGAGGTATGCGAGAATCTCGTAGCGGTGTGCGCTTAAGGGTATGCAGAGCCGTGAATGCTGGGGGGATTGGGCCTGTCTAGTGCCTTCCGGCTAGCCAGAGCATTCTTCTGAGTTCACTTTCTGAGCGCCGTACTTCTTCAGGAACCCATTCTTCATGCAGCTGTAAACCCCTTCGCTCATCCAGCGAACGTACTGCTTGTACTCAAGTGACTTGGTCTTCGCCAGCTCGGCGTCG
>CANLJX010000091.1 GCA_947491545.1 Deltaproteobacteria bacterium | reverse complement strand
TGCACCTCCTGAGGAAGCAAGCAAGTATATCTCGTGGCCAGCCAGAACTTCTCCCCGCAACCCCCCTCCCACGAGGAGGTAACCAAGACCGTTCGCCTAGAGCGGCTGAGAGCCATCGCCACTGGAGTGTTCGAGAGCGCCCCCTCAACTTTTCTCCTCTTGATTCTCGTCCGGGCATTCGACGGCTCAAACGCCGAGAAATCTGTCATGGCAGCTGCCTACCAAACCGGCCTGATCTTCACCCCCTTGAGCCTCTTCCTTACTCGACGACTGGCTTGGGCCCCATCGCAATCGATGGCGGCCATCTTCTCGCTCGCCTCCGTGTTGTACCTCTTGGCGGCACTCATCCCAGATTCAGACGCGTTCGTTGCCCTTACAAGCTTCGGCTCTCTCCTCGTGGCAACAACATCCCCGCTCCTCACCACCATGATGAACAGCAACTACCCCACCGAGCGCCGGGGGCTGATCTATTCGCAGAACAACAGCATCAAGATCGGCACAAGCATCCTCTTTGGCACCGTTGCTGGGTGGGCACTCTCCGGGCGAATCGACGGCTACCAGGTGCTGATCGCGATCTACTCCGCAGCGCTCGGGTTCTCTGCGCTCTGCATGTTGCGGATCCCGCGCTGTGGCGGAGCCCTTGAGCCCCGGCCGCTGCTCGGCTGCTTTAAGCACATCGGAGCCGATCGCATCCTCCGAGACACGCTCATAGCCTGGATGTTTCTCGGATTTGGAAACCTGATGATGGTACCGCTTCGAATTGAGTACCTGGCAAACAAGAAGCACGGACTCGACTTAAGCGAGATTCAAGTAGCGCTGCTCGTCTCGACGCTGCCACACTTTGCCCGCCTTGCCGCGAGCCCAGTCTGGGGCCGGCTCTTCGACAAGCTCAATTTCTTCTCGCTACGGATCGCAATTAACTGCTGCTTCCTGCTGAGCGTGCTCTCTTTTTTTTCGACCGACAATGTAGTGATGCTTAGTATCGCAGCGCTCATCTTCGGACTGAGCAATTCCGGCGGAGATGTCGCGTGGAACCTGTGGGTAACGAAGTTCGCGCCTCCGGGCCTCGTACCTGACTACATGGCGGTGCATACTTTTTTTACCGGATTGCGAGGGCTGGCAGCCCCCATCGTGGCATTCGCACTGCTCGACATCCTCCCGCTTGCAACGCTGATGTGGATCAGCGCTGGACTGATGTTTCTTGCGACCGTGCAGTTATTCTTCATCCGAGACCGCTCACGCCACGCAGTTCCCTAGCTATTTCAGTGGTTTAGCGTGAAGCCTCTTTCGGGAGGCAGTCTGGACTCTAGCTAAAGTTGTGATATTATTCGCCGTCCGTAAGGGTACGACCTAGATCAGCGCGCCATTCGATAGGCACGATGGTTTAAGCTTCGTGCAGTTTAGTAAGTTTGCAGTCACGAAGGGCCTGCGAAGCAGCAAGCCCGGTGTAGTTGGATACGTATGGCAAAGAAAAGCACGGTTCTCCGCAACGAAAAGCGCAAGAAGATGGCGGCAAAGCAGTTCGCTCTCCGCAAGGAGCTTCGCGCTAAGGCTATCGACATGAAGATTTCTGACGAAGAGCGCGAGAAGGCTCGCATGAAGCTTCAGTCGTTGCCGCGTAACGGCGCGAAGGAGCGTATCCGCAACCGTTGCCAGCTCTCTGGACGTTCGCGTGGCGTTTACAAGAAGTTCATGATCTCGCGTATCGTGTTCCGTGAAATGGCTCACAAGGGGCTGCTTCCGGGCGTTACGAAGTCGAGCTGGTAGTCTAAAGCTACAGAGCTTCAAAAAGCCCCCGCCTCCAGCTGCGTCATCGCGCGGTCGGAGAGCGGGGGCTTCAATTTTTTGCCCCAGCAAACTCGCTCATTTCTACTGCACCGTCTCAACAACTAGCGTAGCCCTCTTCCCTTCAAGCCCCGAAGAGTAGCGCGCAAGCTCCCTCACCTCTGAGCCGAGCTCGCTCTTTAGCTTCTCAAGATTCTTCGGTTCTACAAACACAATCGATCCTGCCGGGATTCCGCGAGTGGCACCAGAGACGTGCTTCTTCACGAGGGCCGATAGAGCCGGGCTACAGGTGCAACTACAGGGGCACAGCCGGGTTGCCGGGGCAAAAGACCCGCTGGACCGATGAAAGTTCTAAGCCCGTCGTTGAATCTTGTTCAGGTGGCAGCTCATACCCTCGGTGAATTAAGCTCCGCTCTTCTAGTGCGGACTCGTTAGTCAGACATCGTTAGGTAGCCTTTTTGGCGGCACTCCCCGAACCTTTGAGTATCCTGCTGTGTGACAGAATGCGCTACAAGCTCAATTGCATTCGCGTATCGTCCACACAAGTAGATTCCTTGTATAGCCCGAAGAAACCAGACTCTGAATCGGCGTCGGATTCCTCGACGGCAGTCCGTGTTGCCTGCTGTCCCATATAGTGTGCCTCGACCTAGACCAACGAAAAGGTTTTAGCCACTCGCGGGGATGGTGAACGAATGAGAGATAATAAGCCTGAGGTTCTTTTTGTGCTTGGCTCCCGGTCCTGGGACTGCTGGATCCCGCCGTTCCTTGTCGATGATACGTTCCGGAGCTCTTACACATATTTCGACGCAGAGGATCCTGGCTCCATTGAGGATTTTGCCCGTAAAGCATCTGGGACAAGCGCCGACGTTGTCGTGCTGATGAGCCACCACCGAACCTTGATACGCGATGCTCAAGTTGGTCGAATTCTAAAGCAATCGTTGGATTCCCGAATCGTCTGCCATCCCTTCGACCTCGCCGCGCTTGCACACGACAAGCGGAGGATGTCAAACATAGTGGCGCAGGCCGGAGTGGTTTCGATCATTCCCGAGTTTATGATTGAGCAGGCTATCGCCCACCTTTCGGTCGGAGGAGATGTAATTCGAAAGCTGAATGATGGCACCGAGGGGCAAAAGTTCGCTGTTTTCTCGCGACCGCAGGACCTGCTCGAAGACTACGGGGGGCTCTTCCTTCGCCGCGAGGTGCTTTTGCAGCCATTCATCGAAGGAGAAGAGTATTCGGTCGTTGCGGCTGTGGGACCGTGGGGAACGCAGGTGTATGAGCCGGTATTTAAGCAGTCTAATTCGACATCGGGGGTGCATCCGTGCAAGCGGGTTCGCGCAGTTCCCAGAGCTCCCGGCGAGGAGGCGATAGCCACGCGGCTTGTGGCTATCGTTGAGGAGTTATGTGGCCGATTCCCACAGGCAAATGGATTGCTCGAATTCGAATTCATAAGAAATCGCGAAGAACTTTTTTTTCTTGAACTCAATCCCCGGCTTGCTGCCACCACCCGAATGGTTGCAATGGCATCAACGCGGAATCCATTCTGCGAGGTAGCGGGGTTGCGCCGGCGTCTCGGACACGAGGCTGTTCGAGTGCCAACACGCAAATATGCCGTCGAGATTCCCTGCGGGTCGATGCCAGCTGATGTGCAGGAACAAATTGCACGGGTTGGTGACGTATCAATTTCGTCCCGAATCACCCTGGCCCATGAGTCTCGCCAAGGAGCGGCCGCAGGGCTTGATAAAATCAACACGATACTTGCCGAGGCATATGCAGCAGAAAAAACGGCGCCAGCGGCTGAAGCAGTTCGAGAGCCTGTTCCGGTGCTTTTGGATCAAGATCTTAATTATCCAAGCGATGACTATCAGGCTTTGCTCCTCATGCACTCCGCAGAAGGGTTTGAAATCCAGGCCTGCACCGCTGTGGCAGGCAACACATGGATGGAAGAGACCTACTTCAATCTTAAGGAGACCCTTCGCGCCATGTGCGCGAACCACATTCCGGTCTACAAGGGGCCGATTCATACCGCTATCCTAAAGAATCGCTCCATGGCCCTTCGGATGCTTGAGCAACGAGTGGTGCCCTTCGCTGGCGCGCATGCAAAAAGCCTGGGCCCAAGGGTGAGCGAGGAAAAGCTTCTCCAGATGCATAACGCAAGCATGAGCGCATGGGAGGCTATTTGTGCCTACGGCGAGCGATTCGGGGCCCGCTTGCAAATTCTCGCCACTGGACCGCTAACAAACATCGCACAGGGGCTCAGGCGAGACGCGCTTCTCGCTAACAAGATCGGGCGAGTTGTTTTTATGGGTGGTCATTTCGGAGAGAAGAGCCGACTAGACCGCGCCGATTTCAATGTCTGGTTTGATGCGCAGGCGGCCGCGGAGGTATTCGCTTCACGCCTTCCTATAACGGTGGTGCCACTCGAGGTATGCCGCTCTGCTCGGAGCACGCAGAGGCTGTACAAGCATGTTCTTCAAGTCGGGAGGAAAGGTTTGGCCCGACTATTTTCCGAAGACTTTCGGCTATTGTCCGAGCAACACGGCCTGCAAATGACTTTATCTGACCAGCTAGCGGCGCTAGTCCTGATTGATGACTCGCTAATTCTTGAGGCTAAGACCGGGCGAGTATCAGTGGATACCTCCGATTCGCCAAGTCACGGGAAAACGAGATTCCATGGAGATTCGCAAGGGACTGTAAGGCTCGTGACCCGAGTAGATGAGCAGCGGGCTCATATGCTCCTGCTGTCGCTCGTCGAGCGAATGAATTGGCTGCATATCGATGAGACTGCGGCCGATACGAGCAAGAGGCTCCTCGACATCACTCCTCCGTCAACACAAGCAACCACCGTTGCCGCTCCTGGAGTGAGGCAGCGTGGATAGCTCTGTAGCCTTTATCACAAGCAGGAGGGATCCAAAGATCATGCCAGATGACCAGAGCCTTGCCCAAGCGCTTGCGACTCGGGGATACGCCGTTTCTCCGGTACCCTGGGGGAGCGATTTGTCTGGCTATTCGCTCTCTGTTTTTCGTTCTTGTAGCGATTACCCAGAGGATATCGTCGCATTCAGCTCATGGCTGGATGAAATCGAGACGAGCAATTTCCCTGTCCTCAATTCCCCGGAGGTCGTTCGGGATAATGCTGACAAGGGGTACCTTGTTAAGCTTGCGGCTCGTGGCCTGCCAACGATTCCGACTGTGCGGCTTGCGCCTGGAGAAGAGCTGGCAAGTCTGGACCTTATGGGGCTTTTTCCCGGACAGCCCGTTGTGATCAAGCCGGCCGTGGCAACACGTGGCATGCACGCAGTGCTTGCCTCGAGTCTAGAGGACGCGAGGTCCGGCACCGAGATGCTTAAAACTCAGCCGATGCTTGTGCAGCCGTATATGCCGGAGATTCGCGAGGGTGAGATCTCATTTGTTTTTTTTAACGGGGAATTTAGCCATGCGGTTGTGAAGACCCCCGCCGCACATGACTTCCGGGTGCAGCCCCGGCATGGAGGCAGCCGATCTCCATATAACCCCGATATGGGTCTGGTTAGGGAGGCCCTGCATATACTGAAACACGCGGTACCGGTGATGCCGTGTTATGCCAGAGTGGACGGGCTAGTTCACAAAAAGAAGCTTTTGCTCATGGAGCTTGAGCTAATCGAGCCGTGCGTGTTTCTTTCAAGCTGCCGGCATGCGGCAGACCGATTCGGAGAGGCTGTACATGCGGCTGTGGCAACGCGACCCCATTTAAGGGAAGTAGAAAGATATGATCGAGCACGCAATCTCACCCCCTAACGAGGCTGTAGAACATTTTAGTAAAGCTGCCAGCCTCCTTTCAAATGGGAGGTTTGAGGGCTTTATGGATGAATGGATTCAGGGGCGTTCTGTCTTGAAGCAGAATAAGCCGCCTCCGGGTGCCAGTATCGCCGCGCCTGCAAGCTGGCGTGATCTCAACAGCACCTTTGAATGCTTGTTTGAATGGCGGATAGGTGGAGAGGTCCTGCAGCAGGTTCAGGGAGATTTTCCGTGGGTCCAGGCAGAGTCTCCCAATTTCCTTGGTGCCCGATCAGACCTTGCAGCCTTCAATTCCATTGCGCGGGGCGACGCCGATACGCTCGTTGTTGCTGGCTCCGGCGCATTTCCCCAGACTATGTTTTATTTGGCGAGGCATTCGGGAATTAAGCAGCTTGTAGGCATCGACCTAGATCCAGAAAGAGCCTTTTTTGCCTCGCGCCTATCCGAACGGTGCGGACTGTCTGATCGATTGTCTTTTAAGGTAAAAAATGCCGCGGACTTTGACTATTCGGGAGCCAACATCACGATAATCGCGAGTCTTATTGAGGGAAAAGCCGCAGTAGTCGAACGGATTGGCGAAACAGCTCCGCCTGGTAGTCTGGTTTGTCTTCGAATCCCAAGAGGGTGGGGCGCTGCATTCTACGAGCAACCAAGGGAGGCCCTTACGGCGAGCGGTCAGCTCAAAGAGCTGCGAAGGTGGTTTCCGGCCGAGGATTCGCTTTTTGAAACAGTTGCTTCGGAAGTTTTGCCACGAAAAATAAAGGATGGGGAGTACCATGAAAAGCAGTCGAATCCACTCGAAAACGCCTTCTTCGGTGGTCGGTTCAGGTGACCTAGAGCATGTAATTCGCACGGCAGTTGTCTCGCGGGTCCCCCGCGAAGCTTTCTGCACGTATGAGGACCGGGCCCGCATTCCGAGGCTAGGCGACGTTGTCCTAGTTGAGGTGGTTGAGCTCGGAGAGGACGATCGGATTGAGGTCGGGTGCCCTCGGTGGGACGACCCAGAAAGCCGCGGAGTGGTCCCGTTTGTTCAGACAGTGGTGAGTTTCGCTACTTTGTCGCTGGCTGTCGGCAGGCGGCTTATCTGTGCGGTGGGTGGTCGCTATGCTACCGACTACTTACTCGCCGAGGTGCCGGATCGCCCCCAGGAGCATCTCGACCTGGTCACCTTCGGAGGCGTTGTCGGAACGGTGGCCTCATCCAACACCCGACGAGGCCGAGTTGCAAAAGTGAGGGTAGTGGCGTTTTTCGCCGACGCGTCGGGTGAGATTCTCAATACGCGCTCCTTTAGTCCACGGGGCGTGAGCGCCAACCCGTCAGACCTCGGGAAGGTAAGGCTTGCAATTGTGACTGGTGGGGCAATGGAGGCGGGGAAGACGACCGCCGGCGCGGCATTCACACGAGTCGTGGCTGGCACGGGAAATGAGGCGTGGGTTGGCAAGGTGACCGGCTGTGGATCGTTTCGTGACCCGCATCGTTTGGCGGCTGGGGGGGCGCGCGGTACCTCGGAATTCATGGCGTTTGGCTATCCATCAACTCATGGTATCTCGTCGGAAGAGGTTCGGACGCTGTTCTGGAGATTAGTAAATCTGCTCGCCGGGGATGCGAGGCAGGCAGCCGGGGTGGCGCCGTGGATAGTAATTGAGATAGCGGATGGGCTAGCGCAGCCTCAGACGGCTGCGCTTCTAACGGACCCCAGCATTCGCCAGGCGGCGTCTACTCTACTGTATGCGGCTTACGACTCCATGAGCGCGCAAGCCGGCTTGCGCCAGCTGGGGGAGTGGGGGTGGAATCAAGCCATCGTTACTGGCCCAGTGGCCAGTAGCGCCTTAGGGAGACAGGAGGTGCGTGAACTATCGGGCCGGCAGACCCTAACGTTTTTTGATAGTCTTAGCCCGTCAGCTGAGCAGGATACCCTAGGCTTTAAATTGTAAAGGAGCACATATGACCGATTCGTACCGCAAATCGTTTGCCGAGAACCTTAGAGTAATTTCAAAACTTTCGAATGCTTCACTTATTGATGCGTTCGCCCAGGTGCGACGAGAAGATTTTGTGGGGCCCGGACCGTGGCAGGTTCTGCCTGCCTCCCTTGATCAGCCGTACCAGGCTACGCCCGATGCAGATCCGCGGCACCTGTATCAAGATGTGCTAGTGGCGCTTGACCCTGAGCGCCACCTCAATAACGGGCTCCCCTCATGGCTCGCCCGGGCGATGGAGCTGTCTGGAGTCAAGGCCGGGGAAACCGTTGTCCACATAGGTGCTGGTGTTGGCTACTACACGGCGATTTTTGCCGAAGTGGTAGGGCCATCCGGCCGTGTTTTAGGTATCGAAGTTGATTCAGGGCTGGCAGCTCGAGCGAAGAAAAACCTCGCACGTTACAAGAACGTCGAGGCGGCGCACGGAAATGGAAGTGCCCACGAGCTTATTGGGTCCGATGTCATTTTCGTGAATGCCGGTGCAACGCATATTCAGTTGGCATGGCTTGAGAAATTGAACCTTCACGGCAGGCTACTTGTTCCGCTCACCTATGACCGTGAGCATGAGGGGCAGCTGCTGCGGGTGACCAAGGAGCATGACCGGTACCGGGCCGAGTTCGTTCACGGGGTGTACATGTATCCGTGTGTTGGATCTCGGGAAGATACTCATGCAAAGGCGCTGAAGGAGAGTGCCGAGGCGAACGGCTGGGACTTTCGCGGCGAGCTCCGACTGGATCCCCACAATGCGGATAGTCGGTGCTGGATGAAAACGGATAGGTACTGGCTGCGGACGGACTCGGCGCTGTAGGTGAGCCCTATACGCATTTGGTTGCTCGCGGCTTTCATGAAGAAACATTTACTTATGAGTAAAGTGCTCCCAATAGCTGCACTCACTGAACGTGAGTGGGCATTCTTTGCGGGCATACATTTTTACTTGGTAGAAAATTGATCCTAGGATTACATCCAGTTTACAGGCAGAGGCTATCACTCAAGGGATGACCTCCAACTCCCGTGGGAGGCGCAGTTTCAGGCCCAGTATGGGTGTTTACGGGATGAGGTCATCAAGACCGTCGACAAGCAACCGCCGGCTGAGCGCACGTCGAAGCCTCAATTGCGGCATATTCGCGCATGATACCGCGCGGGTGTACTGCGATGGATGTGAGCAATCAGAGCTGATCGCCTTCTCCTGCAAACGCAGGGGCGGCCTCATGCAGAGCTACGCGGCCAGTGAAGCCCGCAGAGCACGTCTGCAACGAGGCCATAGAGGAGGGTCCCCGTCGACACGCCATCCTAGCAGACTCGCCCTTTTCTACCGCACCGTCTCAACAACTAGCGTAGCCCTCTTCCCTTCAAGCCCCGAAGAGTAACGCGCAAGCTCCCTCACCTCTGAGCCGAGCTCGCTCTTTAGCCTCTCAAGATTCTTCGGTTCTACAAACACAATCGATCCTGACGGGATTCCGCGAGTGGCACCAAAGAAGGGCTTCTTCAAGTAGAAGCTCGCCGCGTACGCCTCCGAACCAAACGAGTAGAACCTCTCCCGCTCCGCTGGGTTCACCGCCTTCTGGAAATCTTCAGAGGCTAGCCACTGCTTCGGCGATATGCGCATCATGCCAGCATCAACAACCGACACTCCCGCAACTGCAGTGCATGCAATTACCCAAACCGCTGCGCTCTCAGCGAGACCAGAGCCCCGTAGCCGCCAAACTAGCGCCAGGGCCGAAACAAGACACAGCAGCTTAATCGGACCGACTGCTGCGCGCTGCGCCTCTGGAAACCAAGGAACTCCAAACGTGTCAGGGAGGAACAGAAGCGCCAGCGAAAGAATCGGCAACAGGAGCGCTAACCCTTTTGTGAGGCACTCTACGCCGCGCAGCAAAGCTCGCGCCTCAGACTCCCAACGCTCTAGCCACAACCCCGCAAGAATCGCGATGAACGGGTAGGCCGGGAGGAGGTACACGCTGCGCTTGCTCGATGGCACGCAGAAGAAAAGCACGATCCCCATGGCCGACAACATCGAGAATCGCTCCAGCTCCGAGGCTCGTCGCCACCAACCACGTGGAGAACGCAGCAGCACAAACGCGCCTCGGCTTCTGCCCGCCGAGAGAAGCCACGCCCCAGACCAAGGCAGGATCATCACTAGAAGCATGCCAAGCAGATAGAACACAGAGTGCCTGTGCGGCTCATCCACCATCGTGCTGGCGAACCTCTCTACGTTCTCGTACCAGATCTTCTGCAGGAACTCGTCTCCGCGCGTGAGGTAACCCGCGATGTACCAGGCAGAAACTACTCCTAATACCGGTGGGGCAATGCAGGCCGCCATCAGCCCGCAACGAAAAACCGAGCGCACCGATATTCCCTCGCTGAGGAGCCTGTAGGCGCAGAACAGGCCAAGCGGAAGCACCACGCCGACGGGCCCCTTCGTGAGAGCAGCCGCGCAGAGCAGCACCAGCGCTAGCCACGGATTCCCAGAACGGCCTCTCTCATTCCAGGCGAAAAGCGCCAACATAGCGCCCGCCATGCTGGTGGCAAGAATCGTGTCCACCCGACAGGTCGAGCCGCTTCGAAGCCACTCAAAGCTAGAAAGAAGAATACTAGACGCTACGAGCGCGACGCCTTCTCCAGCGCGACGCCGAAGAAAGATGAACAGACCAAGTGAAAAAGCTAGGTAGGCAATAGCTGACGGCAACCGAGCAGTGCTCTCTGTAACTTCTCCGCCCGGCAGAGAGACCAGCGCCGTAAGCCAATGCGAGAATGGAGGCTTCGACGGGACAGCGCCGTTGTACGCCGGCGGGGAGATCCAGTTTCCGGTGGCCAGCATCGACTGGGAAACGAGCGCCTCGCGCGGCTCGCCGCGGGTGTAGAAAGCCCGGTTAAGCGACGGCACACTGAGCAGAAACGCTAAGAGACAAACCAGCCACACCGCCCTCTGATTCGACTGTCGCTCTTGCACGCTACGCTACCCTTTCGCTTCTCCAAGCCAGACGCAGAAGTCCGGTACCTTACCGCGCGACGTGGAACCAGGCAAAAGCGGCAGCTCTCTTTTTTACCCTTATTCATAACGGCGTTAACGCCCGAGGCGAGCACCCTCCCGGCAGGGTAACACCGCGAAATAGCGTCTCCTTTTCCCGGATCAGATCCAGCCCCTGATTTGAGTCTGCGCCCGGCACAACACCTTTCACACAGCCCGAAAAACTGTCCGAAGCCCTCAAGAAAAAGGCTGCATCTATAAACATTAACCGGATGCGCTCCGGAGTTTCGCCGCTTGAATGCAACGCGAACGAGCGCAAGACCCCGCCAGAGCACGGCGACCAACCTGCTCGAGCTTTTAACGAGGCGGAAACCGGAAGCTACTCTCAAAAAGGAGCGACTAATGATGACTACTGGCAGTGAGCCACGTGCGGACCAGAAGAGAACGATTGAGAAGCTGCTCAACGACGAGCAGGTTCTCGTGCACATCAACCCCCAGTGCCAAGGGGTGCGAATTCCTAATCACCTCTTCGACAACCGCACAGTCACGCTGCGCTTAAGCCGCTTCTTCAAGGGCGCACTCGCAACAGATGAAGAGAAGATCTGCGCTGAGCTCCTGTTCGGACAAGACTACTTTTCGTGCCAGATCCCCTGGAGCAGTATCTGGGGCGCCTCGTCGATCCGCGGCGAGGAGTTCATCTGGGCGGAATCAGCACCGGATGAGATCCTCGACATGGTGCTCGCCCACAAGGAGGAGCGCCGTGCCTGCTCGCGCGAAGGAGCAGACCGCCAGTACGCTACTGGCAGGATCTCTCGCCCTAACCCAGGGCACCTGCGCCGGGTAAAGTAGCCTCTCTATCGCAAAGCCATTACTTACACTGCCGCGCT
>CANLJX010000090.1 GCA_947491545.1 Deltaproteobacteria bacterium | reverse complement strand
CGCTGTCCGCAAGGAGAAGAGCAGGCTTCCGACCAGCATCCAAACGAGGATCAACACCTCGCTGTCGCCGACGTTGTACTCAACCAGCCCTGCTGCTTGCCACGAAACAAGCGCACAGCCCATCGCCACAGCCGGGATGTTGCGGCGGTCGGCGAAGCAGCACTTAAGCAGCGCGACTATGAGCCAGATAAAGAACGCGGCTCCGAGCCAGCCGGTCTCTGCCAAGATATTGAGCAGGTTATTGTGAAAGTGCTTTAGCTCCGGCGGGATCTCAGGCGCCAGAGTGCGGACGACGCCGCTGTTGTGGTAGCCGATGCCGAGCGGGTACTCGGCGGCGAGGTCTGCCGCGATGCGCCACATCGTGCTCCGTCCGCCTGAGATGGTGAAGTGCTCGTAGCTGGCAGCTAGTCGTTCGCGCACCGGCGCGAGTGCGACCACGGCGAGCGCCGCGAACCCAACCAGCAGCGCCAGGACCCTGCGCGCGTAGAAAGCAAAGAAGAGAGCTGTCCCGGCGAGAACACCGAGCCACGGCCCGCGCTTTAAGTTGATCACGAGAGCACTCAGGAGGAGCGGGAGCTGCACAGAAGCAAGCGTTGCCATGCGCTGGGCGGCGCCTGAGTCGAGCAGCGAGTGGCGAACGCACATGAGCCCAAGGAGAAAAGCGGCGGAGATAACGCCAATCGATTCCCATCGGCCTAAAGCGAGCTCTGAGCGAAAGCCAAGAGTGAGCAGAAGCGCAGTGAGGGCCAGGCCAAGACCGATTCTGCTCCTCGTGTATGGCGCGTTGCCGCTCTGTGTCGCGAAGTGCCACATCAGCCCGATTCCCATCACTACGGTCACCGCTAGCTGCCCAGACTCCGTTACTTTTCCCTGAAAGAGGGACGGGACTACTGCGGGAGCCGCTGCCTCGAGCACTGAGTGAAGGGCCGCGATTGACTGGCCAGCGATAATCGCTGCAGCAGTCTGTGGCAGGGGCGCATGCCGGAGGTACACCATGATCGTGCCGGCGAAGAAGAAGAGCGACACGATTGAGGAGAGGCCGTTTAAGGGGCTTATGCCGATAATAAGCGATACGGCGCAGGCCAGGAAAAACAGCGCGAGTGGCGCAAGCGCCTTTCGCTCGCGGAATGTAAGGGCACGCGCCTCTGGATTTGCCATGATAGAGATCGCCCAGAGCAGTATCAGCGGTGCAAGCACTGCGTAGGCAAGGGGAAGCTTAAGTGGAACGAGGAATGCAGCGAGAGGGCAGGCGACATCAAAGATCGTCGAGGACCCAGAGCGGCTCTCGACACGAAGCTCCGCCTTGCGCGCGCGGAGGTCTTCGGCTTGTGTGTCTGAGTTTGGAGTCATGCATCGTGCCGGCTCAAGTACTCGGCGTAGCGTAGCGGCGCGCCCGCCTCGTGAGAGCCCGCACGGGGCTAGCGGAGGCTAGGACGCGTCGTCAGTCTCGTTCTCTTGCTGGGTAAACTCGTTCTTTATCTTGGTGGCAAACTCTACCGCAACTGGCGAGCGGTTGCGCTGGATTACGCCGTCGACGTACTCGCGCAGGCCATCTTCGAGGCTTACGTGCTCAAGGGCGTCCTTGAGAAGCGCACGGTCGGCTTCAGGATTCGTCGATCCCTCAAGCTCGGCGAAGACGATCTCGATTCCTGGCATGCCGGCGTTGAGCGCTGAGCGGACGAAGCCAGGCGAGTATTCGTCGCGCAGGCGGATGTTCTCCTGGACGAAGGGCAGCGCCTCCGGCCTAGGAATCGACTCTGAAATTCCAATACCCTGGGAGTAGTAGCCGTCGGGGTCGCCGCGCTCCCTGGTGTGCTTGGCGAGGATCTCAAGCGACTCAAGTGAGCCCTGATTAGTCAGGGCAGCAACTGAGGCTTCCCGCAGCGTGTCGTTCGGCGATGCCATCTGGTCTCCCAGGTAGCGCACGACATCGTCGTTGCCGAGCGAAAGCTCAAGGGCTTCGGCGTAGAGGTCAGCCTCATCGTTCGAGCGGGCGGTCTTGATTGACTCAGTGAGGGTCTGAATGTTCTCGATCTTGCCGCTGATAGCGAGGATCTCAGCCAGGTACGCGCGCTGCTCCTGCGGTGTTGACGAGCTGGTCGCTTTGTCGCGCACCGAGTCGTAGAACTCGGGGCACCACGAGCACTCGGGACCTGGCTGCGTGAACTGCTCCAGTATGGAATCGTCGTAGTCTTTGCTGCCCTTGAGCACCGCATCGAGCGCTTCTTGGGCTGAGGCGTAGGCTTCCCCGGCAGGGCGAACAGCGGGCATATCCTCAGTCACCTCGATCTCGGCCTCGCCGGATGGGCTGATGCCGCCGACTGAGATCTTGATTGGAGCTACTGGAGAGGCGACTGATTTCGATGGGCCAGCGCCAGAAGTGGAGGCAGTCACGGCTGGCGTACTCGGACCAGACGCTACCTGCGTCTTGGGTGAACGTGTCATCCAGAATGTTGCTGCTGCAATGATAGTAGCGACAAAGATAAGGGGTACGATGGCGTTCTTCATGGGTCTTAACGTTCCTCCAAAGTGAGACCTCCGAGAAACACCCTTTGCTGGGTGTGTCTGGGGCCGCTCCAGCTCTGTTGCACGCAAACTGGCGCGCAACTCCGCGCCGGTCTGAGCACATGCGAGCCTGCCGCTTCAGCCTCCCGAGGGAAGCTCTTCGGCAGCCTCAAAATCCGGGCAAAAGCCTAGGACGCCCGCAGCCGGCGGAATATTGCCGAAAAGGCTCCACATTTATAGAGAGGATCGCGCAGGAGCGAAAGGGAATAATGTGTGCCGAAACCTGGCTATGGGTTTGGTATGAATACATTTTTGCCGCTTTGCCGGCGTCCAGGGCAGGAGCAGCGCAGGGCCCGGAAGCAGCGCGACCCGTGATCAAGCACAGTTCGGCGTGTTGTGGAGAATGCAGCGCGTCCCTAGCTTGCTGGTTTCGGCATCATGATAAAGTTGATATAGCCGTCGTTACAGGTGGTTGCGAGCCACCGGAGGGTCTTAGCAGGCCCCCGCTTCAGAGCCCCATACTGGGGCACTAGTTTAATTTTCGCCACCCAAGACGTTTTACGATGCTTCCAAACGATCGATTCCTGCGCCGACTCAAGGAGAAAGTGATCATCGCCGACGGCGCGATGGGCACGATGATCCAGCTCGCTAACCCCACTCCTGACGACTTCGGGGGCCTCGACGGCTGTAATGAGTACCTCATCTGCACCAAGCCCGACCTGATCAGGGAGATCCATGCGAAGTACTTCGAGGCTGGGGCAGACCTGGCGGAGACCAACACCTTCGGATCCTCGGCTCTCGTGCTTGGCGAGTACGACATCGCTGATCGCTCCTACGAGGTATCGAAGCTCAACGCTGAAGCCGCTCGCGCAGTCGCAAACGACTTCTCCTCAAAGTCCTGGCCGCGCTTCGTTGCTGGCTCGGTCGGGCCAGGCACAAAGCTCCCCACCTTAGGACACATCACCTACGACGATATGTTCCAGTCGTACCTACCGCAGATGATGGGACTAATCGACGGCGGCGTCGACACGCTGCAGATCGAGACCTGCCAAGACATGCTGCAGGTGAAGTGCACGGTGTACGCAGCAGTCGAAGCGATGCGGCGCTGCGGCCGTCGTGTTCCGATCTGCGTCACGGTGACGGTTGAGACAACCGGCACGATGCTCGTCGGAACTGAAGTCGCGGCGGCGCTCGTTGTGCTCGACAGCTTGCCAATCGACATGATCGGCTTCAATTGCGCTACCGGCCCGGACATGATGCAGGAGAACGTGCGCTACCTCTGCTCGTCGGGCAGGTACCCCGTGGCGGTGTTGCCGAACGCGGGATTGCCGCGCAACGACGGCGGGCGGGCCGTGTACGATCTCTCGGCAGAGATGCTCGCCGACTACCACGAAGTGTTCGTGAAAGACTTCGGCGCAGCGATGGTTGGCGGCTGCTGTGGCACCACTCCAGCGCACATTAAGGCGCTCTTCGACCGCGTCGGAAGCCTCGCTCCCAAGGCGCCTCAGGGGAAGCTTGAGCCACACGTTGCTTCGAACTACAGCGCCGTAGCCCTCGACCAGCCCGGCACATCGCCGCTCATCATCGGCGAGCGCTGCAACGCCAACGGCTCAAAGCTCTTCCGTGAGTACCTGCTGGCAGAGAACTGGGAAGCAATTGTGGAGATGGGCCGCAAGGAAGTCGCAGAAGGGGCGCACGTGCTCGATATCTGCACCGCGTACGTTGGCCGCAACGAACTGAAGGACATGACCGAGGTCGTGTCACGCTTCGTCGGACAGGTCACAGCGCCGCTCATGATCGACTCAACGCAGCTCGATGTGCTTGAAGCTGCGCTTAAGCTCATCGGCGGCCGCGCGATCATCAACTCCATTAATCTCGAAGATGGCGAAGAGAAGTTCGACAAGATCTGCGAGCTTGCGACCCGTTTCGGCTCAGCCCTCATTGCGCTCACAATTGAAGAAGAGGGGATGGCGAAGACGGCAGACCGCAAGCTTGCGGTCGCAGAGCGGATATACAAGCTGTGCACCGAGCGTCACGGAATACCTGGCGAGGCGCTGATCTTCGATCCGCTAACCTTCACGATCGGCTCCGGAGACGAGGACAGTCGCAAGGCAGGCATCGAGACGCTCGAAGGAATTCGTCTCATTAAGCAGCGCTTCCCCGACGTGCGCACGGTGCTTGGCCTCTCGAACATCTCGTTCGGGCTCAAGCCGTACCCGCGCCAGATATTGAACTCAGTCTTTCTCTCAGAGGCGATCAAGAACGGGCTCGACTCGGCGATCGTGCACCAGGGGAAGATCCTTCCGACCCACAAGATCGCGCCCGATATCCTGGAGATAACGCTCGATCTGATCTACGACCGTCGTCGTGAGGGTTACGACCCGCTCTTCTCGTTTATCGAGAAGCTCCAAGGCGCCGTTGCCGAAAAAACCGAAGAAGCAGCGCTCACGGGACCGATAGAGGAGGTGCTCAAGAGGGTTATCATCGACGGCAGGAAGCAGGGAATTGAAGCTCTGCTCGACAAGGGGCTTGAGAGCTACCCCGCGCTAGAGATCATCAACTCCATCCTCCTTGAGGGCATGAAGGTTGTCGGCGACCTGTTCGGACGGGGCGAGATGCAGCTTCCGTTCGTGCTGCAGTCGGCCGAGACGATGAAGAAAGCCGTGGCGTACCTTGAGAAGTTCATGGACAAGACCGATGGCGCGCAGAAGGGCTGCATGGTGATCGCCACCGTCAAGGGCGACGTGCATGACATCGGGAAGAACCTGGTCGATATCATCCTCACAAACAACGGCTACAAGGTCGTAAACCTCGGCATCAAGCAGCCGCTTGAGGCGATCCTCGCGGCAGCCGAGGAGCACAAGCCTGACGCGATCGGCATGTCCGGGCTCCTCGTTAAGTCAACGCTCGTGATGAAAGAAAACTTAGAGGAGATGAGCCGCCGCGGGATCTCGACCCCTGTTGTGTGTGGCGGTGCTGCGCTCAATCGCGCGTACGTCGAGGTAGACCTAAGCGCCGCCTACTCAACTGGCAAAGTGTTCTACGGCGCTGACGCCTTCACGGGCTTAAAGATCATGGATGAGCTCACCGGCCGGTCAGAGGAGAAGGTGCTGACAGGCGACAGCAACCCGGCGCGCGAGCGAAAGGGTGAGATGCGGGTCGAGCGCGAGGCGCGTGTCGCCGAGAAAGCTGAAGAGTACGTCGACACGAAGGTGCCGCAGGTCGAGTCGATCCCTGTTCCGCCGTTCTGGGGTGTTCGCTACGTCGAACAGCCCGAGATTAACCTGAAAGAGCTCTTTACCTTCATCAACCGCAAGGCGCTCTACGCCAACCAGTGGCAGTACAGGCGCGGCAGCCGCTCGACGAAGGAGTACAAAGACTTTATCCAGAACCACGTCGACCCGCTCTTCTATCAGTGGTGCGAGCGGGCGCTTGAGCGCAATTGGATCCACCCGAAAGTGGCCTACGGCTACTTCCCGTGCAACAGTGAGAAGAACGAGCTAGTGATCTACTCGCCTGACGACCACGGCAGAGAGCACTGCCGCATCAAGTTCCCGCGCCAGATCGCGGACGCTCGACGCTGCATCGCCGACTACTTCCTGCCGGTATCGTCAGGACGAAGGGACGTCGTTGCGTTCCATGTTGTCACTTCGGGGGCGCTCGCGTCCGAGAAGTGCGCGGAGCTGTTCAAGGCTGACCAGTACACTGACTACCTGCATTTCTACGGACTCTCCGTCGAGACTGCCGAGGCGCTAGCCGAGTTCTGGCACCGCCGCATCCGGCAGGAGCTCGGCATCGCAGGCGAGGACGGTGCAACAATCGAGTCTCTCTTCCGGCAGACCTACCACGGCGAGCGCTACAGCTTCGGCTACCCCGCGTGCCCGAACCTCGAAGACCAGAAGTACATCTTCCAGCTCCTCGATCCAGCCAAGGTAGGCGTGAGCTTAAGCTCCGAGTGGCAGCTTGTTCCCGAGCAGTCGACGTCGGCGATCATCGTGCACCATCCTGATTCTTGTTACTTCTCCATATAATTAGTTGGGATGCCGCCGCAAAAAAGAGTCCGTCCCTCTCCTCATCCTGCACTTGCACTGGATTCCTCGTCCTAATCCTTCTCATCCTCCTGCACCTGCACCGACTCCTGCTCATGATCAGGACATTCCCGCGGATTAACCGGGACCCTCGCAGCGGAAGAAGCGGATTAGGACGAGGAATGAAGTGCGAGTGCAGGATCAGGAGGAGGAGAAAGATACGGGCGGACACCTTCATCCAAGCCGTAGGGATAAGCACACAAAGAGAGCGGCGAGAGCAAAGAGGGGGGTATAACTAGGCTCCCTTCGGACCTCTCGCTGTCCTCGCTGCTCTCTTTGTGCATATGTATCCCTCGATATAGGCGGTTTTGGATGCCGCCGCGAAAAAGAGTCCGGTCCTCTCCTCATCCTGCACTTGCACCGGATTCCTCGTCCTAATCCTTCTCATCCTCCTGCACCTGGACCGACTCCTGCTCATGATCAGGACATTCCCGCGGAGGAGCTACGATCTTCGCGTTGGAAGAACCGGATGAGGGCGAGGAATGTAGTGCAAGTGCAGGATCAGGAGCAGGAGGAAAACAAGGACGACCCCTTTTTTCGCTGCTACAGACGAGAGCTATCGTCCCGCGGCTGTCTGCTGCTGCACCGCTTCTAGGTAAGCCGGGATGAACCCTTGAAGGAACCCTAATCCAATAAGCGCTCCAGAGCAGACTATTGAAACAGCTATTGAGAACCACACTGCGTTGGGTTGCTGCTTGAAGGTGCCAGACTTGTTTCTCCAGTGCATCATGAATGGATGAAAGAGGTTTGCGCAGCAGCATCCTGTCATCAGGAGGGCAAAGCCAACGAAGACTGGGTGGTTTTTGCTGTACTCGCTCGGCTGTACTCGTCCCTGTGCGACGGCAGTGCGCACGGCGTTGAGCTCGATCAGGTGCAGAATGACGAACACAATGATGGCCAGGTAGCCGAGGTACGGCACACAGCACAGAATAATTCCCCAGCAGAGGAAGTCACCGTAGTCCGGTATGGCTGGTGTCGGCTGCCCGGAAATGGGCTGGGGGGCTGGAGCACTCGTAGTGAGTGGAGGTGGTGCTGCTTGAAGCACTGAGCCCGCACGAACCCAGTCAGGCATCCCTTCCTCCCAGACGAGGTCGTCAGGCTTGATCTCGCCGCTCTGGAAAAGCCTTTTGATCTCGTCTGGCTCGACCGGGCCATTTCGATTCCCATTTTTCGCGTAGTACCATTTTGTCATTTTGATGTCTCACCTTGTGCAGTCGATGAACTAAAGCTGAAGAGCAAGCCCTCGCGATTGAGCAGCTCGGGTTTTGGGGAGTAGAGAGCGTCGTAGACATGGTGCCCCCACAAGAGTGCTGCCAACGCCCCGAGAGCGACCCACTGCGACGTACGAAGTCGCACTGATGGAAGCAGTGCCCTGCGGCGCCCTATCTCAAGCGACATGACAAGCACCAGGCTCACCGCAGCCACGAGTGCCGGAAACGCAATCCAGTTAAAGTACAGCGCCCGCTGAAACTCCCCGTGCAGGATAAAGTGCGTGGCACGGGTGCCGCCGCAGAAGAGACAGGGAATCCCGACTACGTTGAGGAGATCAGGAAAGGCCCAAGAGGGGCTGCGCCAGTCTGGATTGAGAAAGAATGCGTACGTGAGGAAGCTCAAGATCAGCAGAATGCCGAGAAGACGGGCCTGCTTCTGTGATGAGCTGAGAGGGAGGGCGGGTACGCGGACCATACCCACCGGTTTTTAAACTACTGATTCGGTTCGGGTCAAACGGAAATCAGATGACGGCAGCGCCAAGCGGCCTCTTCGCGCCCGCTTTCACAGGCCTCTCTGCGTTGGCAAAGGTCTTGTATCGCTTGTCAACGAGCGATCCGGCGTGAGACTGTGGCTCGAGTATTCAGGACAAAAGATGCAGCAACTTGATGCGCTGGTAGAGAAGAGCTCTCGGGCAGCTTCGATAATCTGGGCATGTGTGACCTTGGCTGTCGCCGCGACGGTCTGGCTGCTTTTCAAAGACACCGGGGCTATACCGCCGGAGTTTTACCAGGCAGAGCCAGGGACAATAGTCCCTTTTGCCTTTACCTCAGTTGTTATTGTTTGGTTGGTTCTTGGAGCGTTGCTCTTTGCGCTCCGCAGCCAGACCGTTCGAGAGACGCGGGGCTTTAAGCTTGTGTGTGCAGCAGCGGCTCTCATCTTCTACGCGAACGTCTTCAGGGAGCATACCAACTATGGTGACTACGGCGATTACATTCAAGCCGCCGTCAACCTCGAGTCTCATGCGCCATTTCATGGCCGGTACCTCTACCCTCCGTTCTTTGCCACGCTCCTCAGTCACATGTTGCCTGCCTATGAGGGGCAGATTTTTTACTTGCTGTGGACGCTCAATCTGCTCTCAGTAGGGGTGTTTGCATTTTTGTTGTGTGCGTTGCTTGAGCGCTACGGTTTTGCGCCTCGTGCGGCAGCCGGGTGCGTCTTCGCTTTCGTCGCGATAAACGTGCCTATGTTGCGCACCCTTGCCTACGTGCAGGTAAACTTTTTTGTCGTTAATGCTATCTTCTTGTCGATTCTGTGGTACCCGCGACACATTATCCTGTCCGCCCTGGCGCTCGCCTTCGCCGCTCACTTGAAGATATCGCCATGCATGCTGGCTCTGCCCTTCCTGCTCTGTAGGGATTGGCGCTGGCTTGTGGCCTTCGCCCTCGGTTTGGGAATCTTTGCCGCGCCAACGCTCCTTGAATTCGGCCCGGAGCCTTTCCTTTCGTCGTTTAAAAATGTGCAGGATATTTACTCGGCTAACGGCGGAGTTTTTCGGGAAAACTCAGTTGATTCCCTCTTTCGGTCCGGCATGATTATCGGATTGGTCTCTCCGGAGTACGCCGATTCTCTTGTGAAGGCCGGTCGCGCAGTTCTCATAGTGTTAGGCGTGACCGCTCTTTGGCGGGCCCTCAGGTGGTGGCCATTCGCTCCATCGGGCGAAGCTGGGGCTACGGTCCTTAACGCGGCGCCGGTGCTTATGCTCACGATGATGGTGGTTTCACCTCTCATGTGGGAGCATCATCCGGTTTTCGCGGCGCTGCCGTTTCTCGTGATGCTCAGGCGCGTGTCATCTCCTGGAGAGTGGGTGGCCTACGGGTTTGCGCTCTTTCTCATTTATTACGTGCCTACCTTTGACTTTTATCCTTGGTCGTACGGCAGGCTTGTGGGCGCTGTGACGCTCCTTGTTTTGATGGTTAAAACATCTTCTGCTGGGCAGCGGGGGACATTCGAGGTCATCCGGCGGGCCGCGGCGTAGGTTCGGGCCAACGCTGAGTAGAGGTCCTCGAGCTCTCCCTGCTTTTCGGGGATTTCGGGCACGTTCACGAGCACACGCACGTTCACGTTCGCGTGGGTGCAAGGGGCTTGGTGGGCAGGAGCTGTGCTCCCTCCTACATCGGGCGGAAGTCAGTGCGGGAGGTAATCGACTGCACGAAGCCTGCAAGAATCTTAATTGCAGCTTCGAGGTCCTTGTAGCTGCACACCTCTACCTGGCTGTGCATGTAGCGGTTCGGTATCCCGAGGCTGGCAGCGGCTACGCCGCGTCCAGACACCTGGATTGAGTTAGCGTCGTTTCCGAGCGGACGCGGCGACGGCGCGGGCTGGAATGGGGCCTTCGCGCGCTTTGCAGCTTCTTTGAGCATCTTGCCGACTACAGGGTTTGTGTTCGGGCCACTCGTAATCGTTGGTCCACCGCCGAGCTTGCACGGCGCTGCTTTGTTGTTCTCGTGCCCTGGGTTGTCTGTGGCGTGGGTGACGTCGATTGCGATGCCAACCTCGGGGCTGATCCCAAAAGCGGAGGTGGCAGCGCCACGGAGCCCTACTTCCTCCTGCACGGTGCTTACGGCGTATAGCCCCACGTTGAGCTTCTTTGAGGAGCAGACGCGTAGCGTCTCCATCGCGACAAAGAGCCCGACTTTGTCGTCGAGACCGGGCGCGCAGATTAAGTCGTTCCCCATCTCAAGTACGCCGAGCTTAAACGTCGCGCAGTCGCCGATGGCAACGCGCTTCTCTGCTTCCTTCTTGCTCTTAGCTCCGATGTCGATCCAGATCTTCTCGATGTCGTTCTTGGTCTTGTCGCGCTCGTCAGCGCTCTGAGCGTGAATCGGCTTCCTGCCAACGATTCCCTCGACGGGGCCTTTCTCGCCGAAGATCGTGACGCGCGCTCCGTGCAGCACCCCAATATCCATGCCGCCGAGAGCAGAGACGTACACGAAGCCTTCGCTTGAGATGTGGCGGACCATGAGCCCGATCTGGTCGCAGTGGCCTGCGAGCATCACCTTTCGTTCAGCTTTCGGGTTTAGGGCAACGATTACGTTCCCGTGCAGATCGGTCTCGATTGAGTCGGCGTACTTCTTCATGCGCTCGCGCACGATGCGCTGAACGGGCTGCTCGTAGCCGGTCGGGGAGGGGGTATCGAGGAGCTTGTGGAGGAAGTCTTTTGAGTTCATATGGGAGGCAGCCAATATATAGAAGTGGTTGGCGAATCGTACGGCAAAGTGGTGTGGGACGACCAGCTTGAGCCGAAACTCTCTCGCTAGAAAGGTTAGATGCGAGTCGGGGTGTTTACGGAGCGCTCGGTTTCATCCGGTGTTTGAGCGCGCATCCCTGACACCTATCTTGCGACTCTGCCATAAACAACGTATCGACAGTGCTCCGCCTATGCGAGCAGATCCGACAGCCAACCGACTCAAAGCCCTCGACCGCGCCCTTATCGCTGGGCTCGGTCGTGGCGTTGCGGCTCGCCTCCCTGGGAAGCACACTCGCCAGCGGTCATTCGACGGCTGGCTTAAGCGGATCGGTTCAGCTGCAGAGCTCCGGAAGCTAAGCGCCGAACTGGCGCGTGGCGGGCTCTTTGACATCCGCTGCGAGCGTCACGGTGTTCGAGACACAGACGGCGAACGATTTGTGATGACGATCGCGCGGGCTGTCTCGACAGAGATGTGGCCGA
>CANLJX010000089.1 GCA_947491545.1 Deltaproteobacteria bacterium | reverse complement strand
AACCTCGGGCTCAAGAATCGTGAGGTCTTTGACACTGGCGCGAGTCGCATAGCGCTTGCAAATGTTATCCGAGAGGTGAAGCCAGAGCTGCTGTTTGGGCCGTACTGGGAGGATGCTCATCCAGACCATGTTGAGGCGAGCAAGCTTGTTGACGCGGCGCGCTTCTACTCCAAGTTTGTCAAAGGTGAGCTGCAGCACGAGCCGTGGCAGCCACGAAAGCAGCTCTACTTCTTTTCGACTCACCTCAAGGTGCGATTCGCTCCGGCGTGCGTGTTCGATATCTCGCGGTTCGTCGATGTAAAAGTCGAGGCGCTCAATGCGTACAGCTCCCAGTTCCACGCAAATCCGCGCAACAGCGGACGCATCGAGCAGATTCGTCGCGAGGCGCTCTACTGGGGAGACCAGGTAGGGGCTGCAGCCGCGGAGCCCTTCGCCTGTCGCGAGACCCTGAGAGTGCAGGAGGCATCAGCCCTTTTTGCCCTATGAGTGATGATAAGCCAGTCGATACTGTGCAGCCTCCGCTCTGCGATTGGGGGTCTTTGCTGACTGAGAACAGCAAGGCTCGTCAGCGAGTCGGTGATGCGGTGCGCGGCGTTTCTAGTCAGTTGATGCGCAGAGAGGTTCGGGAGGCAGCTCTGAAGTTCACCCAGGGGTTGGTAGCCATCGCTGCTGAGCGCGGAATCCCCCTTCCGGCACCAAAGAGTGACTTCCCTCATAATGCGCCGCTCATAATGACGGGGCATCAGCCGCTCCTGTACCACCCGGGGCTCCTTTTTAAGGAAGAGTTGCTCAACACGTTCGCCCAAGCGCAGTCGGGCGTGCCTATAAGCGTAACGATCGACACAGACGAAGTAGACAGCGGCCGCATAACGTGGCCGGCGATACACGACGGGGTTCTCTCGGCACGTGAATCTACCCTTGCAACGACGCGGGACGGCATGTGTGGCCGCCAGACAATGGCTCAATCTGAGGCAGTGCTTGGAATCCTCGCGGAGATTCGGTCTGACCTTAGCCGCGGCGGCATGGGGCACCTTGAAGGGGCGGTTGTGTCGGCCTTGCAGCTCTACTCGAAATTAGGCGGGGTTCCGGTAGCGGAGGCACACTCGATAGTTCGCAGGGTGCTGACAGGGCACAGCCATCTGGAGGTGCCGCTTTCGGCAGTCGCCGGCCTGCAGGAGTCCCGGCATTTTATCAGGACCATCATGGCGGATGCTGCCGGCTTTGCTGCCCTCTACAACGAGGCGCTGGTGGAGCACCGTCGGGAGCATAACATTAAGAACGCTGCCAATCCGTTTCCGAACATGGAGGTTAGCTCAGCGCAGGTCGAGCTACCGCTGTGGACAATGGCTGGAGCGAATCGTCAGCCGGTCCGAGTGCCGGTGGCAGGAGGGGCCGCTGAGCCAACCCAATCAATCCTGCCGCGGGGCAGCATGGTAACCCTCATGCTGAGGGCGTGCTGCGCAGATTTCTTCATTCACGGCCTGGGGGGATCTAAGTACGATCAGTTCGTTGACCGCTTTGCAGTAAAGTGGCTCGGTGCAGAGCTGCCGCGTTTCGTGGTTGCCAGCCGCACTCAGTACCTGTTCCCTCAAAAAGTGCAGCAGCTGGAGGCTGAGCTGCTCCTCAAGAGCCAGCTCAAAGAGATGGTGTCTCATCCCCAAAACTTCGTCGGCAAGGGGCTTTTCTTGCAGGCCGAAGATCAGTTGCTCTCCGAGGCCGGAGTTGAACGTAGTGGCTTGCTCTCGCTTCTTAAGCAGGCGGCCGAAGGGCCAGAGCGGAGCGCCATCGCCCATAAGCTGAATGATCTCAACCGGCGGTTGCGTGACACTATTCACCAGACTCAGCTCTACCAGCGTCTGCAGGATCCAGCGTGCTCCGAAGCGATTCTTCGGCAGTGGCGCTACCGGGAATTCCCCTTCTTCCTGTTTAAGAGCGCGTAACAAAAATATCCTCGTCGCGGGGCCAAGCGAAAGGTCGCGGGGCAAGGATGCAGTCACAAAAGGCGCCGAGACGTGCCCGCTGTGGCACGTTGAGCACATTTTCGGCCGAAGACGCCGCCCCGCGAGCTTGCAGCTGGCCGCAGCAGTGGAGATTTTTGTGACCCGCTCTAAGTAATCGTCCCCGAAAAGGGAGGCCCCCGCGCGCAAGGCGTCTAACTGTCTTGCGCGCGGGGGCCTTCGGGGAACCCACGAGTTAAGTGTGGTGCAGCCGCATTAAGCTAGGCGTTAATCGCCTTTTTCTCTCCTTCCGCGCCCTCCGAGAGGCTCTCTGTATAGGGCTTATCGTCAAGCGTTGCGATCAACTTCTCGAGGTCGGTGGTCGAGCACTTCGTTCCATTAACGAAGACCTCGATCGATACCTGCGGGAGGTATACATAATTCACTGCGAGGACGACTGGTCCTGGGCGCTTACGCTCCGGATTCGTCCTCAAGATAAGGCGCCTGGCGAAGCTAATCCCGTGCTGGTCACATCCGAACATCTCTGTGATCCAAGCTGGCTGCTTCGAGATCGCATAGTCAAGGCTCGCAGCAAGTGAGCCCACATGTCCCTGAATTGCCGAGTTCTGTGGAGACAGAGCCGCCCGCGCGAGCAGGAGGCTTAGAGCCTTCACAGCAGAGGTCCACTGAAACGAACCTGCGTAACGGAACGCTCCACCAGTCTTTCCCCTGATGGTGTGCCTAACTTCATCGCCTGCATTCTCTCGGAAGATTACTTCAGTAAGTTGATCGATCTCAAAGTACAGCTTCAGGCTTCTCATACGTTTCCTCCCTCGGCAGCTCCTCTACAAGCGAGCCGCCTATTTGGTGTTTCGCTCGGCCATTTCCATCAGAATGGATTTCGTGACCGCGCAATTTCAGCGTAAGAAGAGAAATACGCGAAAAAAATCTATCCTTCAAAGCGATGTCAAAATCCCCAAAAAGCTACTTTTACTTTTGTGCTTTTCAGCAAATCTTGTCTGAAAAGCCGGGGGTAGTCGAAATCAGCCTTCTCTAACTGCCTGAAAGCACGTGCTATTTTTCGGCGAATGGTTTGTGCAAGCTGGAACGTTCCACTTTGGGATGCGGAGATCGTCGACAGTACACGAGCCCCTAATGAATGCTTGTATGGCGCCGCTGCCTTCAATGTGCCGAAGTCATGAGAGAAACTTCGCAAAAGGTCCAGTCCTACATTGAGTCAAGGTGCCAGCCTTAGGACGGGGCGAGTCGAGAGGAGTGTCCCCATTCACCCCCGCGCAAACAGCCAGTATTTGGGCCCTTGTTCCGGTCGAGAAGCATTTCATGCAGGGAACGCAACTGAAGCTAAAGGGCATGCGGCTCTCTGCCTGATTGTGATACGCAGGTGCCAATAACCGTCTGGATTGGAGATTGCTGTCTCAGACCTAGTCGGCACCCTGCTCTGATTTTCTCTCCGGAGAGCAAGTTGATTCCCTTCCGTTAGGCTCACCGCCTGTCAACTGAAGGGAGATTTGTCTATGAATGGCGTTCAGACTTCACGGAGCTTAGCCACAAAGCAGGCCTTACATGGACCGCCTCGATACGTCGACGAAAAGCCGGTTACGTCGAACCATCTGGATAGGCGGTGCGCTCCACGAGTCGTTCCGCGCATCGTC
Source organism: Deltaproteobacteria bacterium (assembly GCA_947491545.1). Classification (GTDB taxonomy): domain Bacteria; phylum Bdellovibrionota_C; class UBA2361; order UBA2361; family OMII01; genus OMII01. The sequence continues at coordinate 8,193 of CANLJX010000089.1, read as the reverse complement.
CCAGAACGCCGCATCCAGATAGGTCCAAAGACTTTCCTTTTCGTCACTGCTCTCGACGCAGACCGGGCCCTTGCCCCATTTGCGGAGTCCTTTGCTGCACGATCCTCCAGCTCTCCCATAGAGATAATTGAGCAGCTAACTCCGCTCTACCATAAATTTGCTCACAGTGTGTTCGCCACCCTGGGGAACTTATCAAACGGGGCGCAGCAGTTCAAAGTAACAGTGATGCCAGAGAGCCAGATTCACGCGGAGCTCCGTCAAAATGCTCGTGGACATTTCACCGTTAGCTTAAATGTTGGTGACCAGGATTGGTGTGACTTCAACCTCGAATTATCCCGATTGCAGACGACGCATGGCAGTAAACTAGAGATGACGGCCCGACCTGGCGCGCAGCAGGTGTGGCAGCAGCTCATTGAATTGCGCCGAAAAATGGCTGAGCAAGGGGTTACAAAGATTTGCCTGGTTGATGATCATGCCTTTTCTTGCGGCACCCTTGAGCGCGCGGTAGAGACTCTTTCCAGTGCAGGCATAGAAGTGGAGAAAATTGTGACAGGTACCCAGGTTGGAGCTTCTCCCGCCTTGGCATCTAAAGGGATCCCGCTTATTTCCTCAGCACGATTCGAGCATGCATCCAAAAACGACCCGAGGACGATCCTCGATTCTCTTGACCTTGTGGAGGCCAGGTACTTTCTTTTGGGAGCCACTGGTGGAGTGGTAAAACTTCAGGATGGTTCCCTCGGGCGAGTCCCGTATCTTCTGCCATTCGCTGAAGTTTCGAAGAAGGCGAGTATCCCAGAGAATCTCGCTAAAGAGTTTTCTGAGAAGGTGCTGGAGCTTAATATACGTTTCTTCAATGAACTTGAGCAGAAGCTAAAGATAGTTGCTCGCCTCGAAGATAGTCACCCGGACGTAGTAACGCTCCTTCGGAGTCAGGGGTTTGCACCGGGGCTTTCGATGGCTGATATTGCTTGCGAAGCCCAGCAGAGGTATTCCGAAATCCTAAGCTCAGGGCGGAGGCTTTCCACGAATCAGAATTGCGTCCAAAGACTAAATCTTCCCGACGAATGCATGTTCCTCGACCTAAACGGCACTTTGATCGCACCTGGAGAGTCCGGGATTCCGGGAATCTTAGAGCGTGAGCTCATAAACTCAATTCGCGAGGTCCAGAAATTAGGAATTAGTGTTGGTTTGTGCTCGGATAGTCCCTTGGATCCCCTCATGAAGCTCGCATCCAAATGGGGCATGCATGGACCAATTCTTGCCGAGAACGGGAACTATGCCAGTAGCAACGGCGCGGAGGCTGTTCTTCTGCCGATGCCGGTTATCGATCAAGTTAAAGGAGCTATTCGCACGTTAGCCAAAAAGCTGAATTATCAGGAACGCGAAGAGATGTATGCCGTTGATTTTTGTGGAGATGTGTCGCCGTTCGCCCGTACCTTTGCTTTTGGGAGAGGGCGGAAAGCATCGGTGTCCTGTTTCTCGGATAGTGCGTTCATAGAGGAGCTGCGAAACCTTCTTCCCGCCAAGCTCTTGGAACTATCAGAAAAGAGCGAGTTGGCCTTTGACTTTAATCCCAAGGCGGGGCCGTACGGAGTCGCAATTATCCACCCCGGGAATAACGTCTTGTGCGGCAAGCAACGGGCTTTGAATATGCTTTCGGACAGTGGTGTTCGTAAGCTTTGGATGATAGGGGACGGGCCAGCAGATGCCGTTACCGGTCCAGATATTGAAAGCTTCTTGGTAGGCCAGGGTGATGCTAAGACTGTACCGTCTTCTGTTACTGGCGTGACTCAACTTCCAGGTGTGGTGGGTGCTCTTGAAATGATGCAAGAAATAGTTCGTCGAAGGACACTTCCGTAATTATGCCCACACAAATCCTTGTAGATACCGACCCAGGTGTTGATGATGCTCTAGCGCTTTGTTTTGGCTTGGGTGCTAGAGAGGTTGAAGTGGCTCAGGTCACGACTTGTTGTGGTAATTTTGACCTTGATACCGTGACTCGAAACGCCCAATACATTCTTGATGTTGTTGGTGCGAGCACAGTGCCAGTATCACCGGGAGCGCGAAGGCCTCGAGCGCAATTGCCTCTCACCTCAGCCGTTCACGGCAAAGCCGGTCTTGGAGGGATTTGCCCCCGTCAAAGCGGCTCGCAGATGCACGGCGAAGAGGTCTCATCTAGTGAGGCCACGAGGACGTTTTTGTCCGACCAATGTGGCGAGGCCCGTACCCTGGTTGCGCTTGCTCCTCTCACAAATATTGCGGACGTCATTTCCACAGAAGCTCATCGATTTCGTGCAGATGATCGTCTTGTCATTCTTGGTGGAGCGATTGATGTCCCGGGGAATAAGGGGCCAGTTGCTGAGTTTAATTTTCGTTGCGATCCGGAAGCAGCAGATTTAGTGCTCGGAAATGCTCCCTGCAGAGTGACTGTTATCCCGCTGGATCTCTGCATGAGGAATGTGCTCTCGATGCAAGATCTTAGGCTTGTTAGAGACCCTGCATTTCGGGCCTTTCTCAGGTTGCTGTGTGAAGAGTATGCATCAGCAAATGCCCGCGAGGAGGGCATTGATGGGATTATCATGTACGATCCTCTGGCGATGTTTTGCGCCACGCATCCAAATGCCTTTACGTATGAACAGATGTGGATGCGCGTTGACACAGGGGATAGTTTTGCCCGCGGCATGAGTGTAATTGACCGCAGGCTGCAAGGTCGTCCAGCTCCCAATGTTTCTGTTGCAACAAGTGTTGACTGGTGCCTCTTCGTTGAGACATTCTTTGGCGCTCTTAACTCGCTAACATTCGACGAAAGCTTCCTCCGGAACAGCTGAGCAGCGCTGTCGGATTCTCTCCGGCAGCCACGAAGCCTTCAGGGAGCAACGAAACTTTTTTGGGCGCTTCTTGATAACCAGTCAGCTGGCACTTCATTTATTTCGACACTCTTGTCTTCGATTTCTCCGGAAAGAGCCGCCTGAGGTCGTCATCAGGCTCATGCAGGCTGCAGCTTCCAATCGCCACAGCTGCCTGCATCCTCGCAGCCTTGAGCCTCTCGTGCGAGAGGAAGAGATCTTCGAACGCTAGGCCTGGACTGAAAGAAAGAGCTCCTGCGGAGGCATTCGTGAGTAATCGTTCGAGTGCTTCCAGCGGGGCGCCACCGCCCAGCGCACGCCGGAACATGACCGCAGCTGCGAGGTTTAAGAATCCCATCGGGTACTCGTGCACCGCAGGCTCAACGATTGGATGGTGAAAACCTCCGGTCACCTTAAATGGGAGTTTCGCATCGCATGCCTCGGCTATCGCATGCGCAAGTCGATGTGCCCCAATTCCAGTTGGGCCCGTGCAGCGGCACTTGAGCGCAACCAGTCCCGATTCGGCGGAGGCAGCTCGCGTCGCCTCAAGGAGCGACTCTCTCCACGGCTCAACAGAGAGGTCAGGCTCCAGCGCCAGGTGTGCGTGAAGCTTTAGGCATGTCGCGCGGAAGAGGGCTGACGTTGCAGCGCAGCGCCCCTGGGGGGCCTTCGCCTCAATCGCCGAGATTGAGATGGGGGTAGGGGAGCCAGCCGTTTCACGCACCAGCTCTTCAGCCAGCTCGCACACTGCTGCCGGGCTCTCACTGGCGAGAAGCACTAAGCTAATAGGGCGCTCAAATCCGGTGGTGGCGCCACGTACAGCACTGAGCAGCAGGTGAGCATGTTTCACATCCAGCACCAAGTCGCTTGCCAGGAGCCACGGCCGCTCAAGCGAATGCGGAAGCTGTGCGCTCTCAGCCAGCGCGCGCTCAAAAGACCGTGACGCCGGGGGGAACATCCCGGCGTAGTCGAAGAGCCTCTCTAGGAGAAGATCGAAGGTGGAGTCTTCACGGAACGGAATCATCTTCTCACCAACCGAACGTGCTGGTCGATTGCGCCGAAAAGGTCTCGCCCCTCGTGCTTCAAGCAGATCCGGACCTGGTCACCGTCCTGGAGGTAGCGGGTCTTGATGGAGCCTGTTGTTATCTTCTCACGCATGCGCTGCTCGACCAAACAGCTTGAGCCTCGCCCCGGATCCTCGTTAGACACCGTCCCACTGCCGATGATTGTGCCGGCGCTGAGTGGGCGAGTTTTGCACGCGTGTTCAATGAGCTGGCAGAAAGAGAAGTGCATGGCACCTGCCTCCGGGTTTCCGAAGAGCGTTCCGTTCAGGTGCGTCTCAAGGGGCAGGTGCACTCGCGCATCGTGCCAGGCGGCGCCGAGCTCGTCCAAGGTGAGCGCGAAGGGCGAAAAAGCCGAGGGAGGCTTGCCGTGAAAAAAACCGAAGCCCGTGGCTAACTCCCGGGGAATAAGCTCTCGCAAGCTGATGTCGTTCATGAGGATGACGAGCTTTATATGCCGCTCCGCATCGGCCGAAGTGGTGCCCATCGGGACAAAGTCTGTAATCACAGCGATCTCTGACTCAAAATCTAAGCCGTGTGCAGGGTCTATGAGGGGGATGTCGTCCGTTGCCGCAAGCATGTTGTCGCTTGCTCCCTGGTACATGAGGGGAATAGTAAAGAGGTCTTCAGGCAGCTCGGCACCGCGCGCCTTGCGCACCAGCCGCACGTGCTCGATGTAGGCACTGCCGTCGAGGAGGGCAAAGGTGCGAGGGAGTGGCGCCAAGAATGAGCAGTCGCTAGCAGGCTTCGTAGAGGTCCAGGCTCCGGCGCGAAGCTGCGCGTCCACAGCCTTGAGCCGTGGCTCAGTTTTGCTCCAGGTATCGAGAGCCGCTGAAAGAGAGCTGAATTCGCCGGCAGGCAAAAGCGCCACCTTCGAGTGATCAGGGTGCACAACAACGAGCTCGCCGTCCTGCGCGAGCTCGTTCCTGTTACTGTGAATTGATGCGAGGATCATGCTTGGCTCCCGCTAGCTTGCTCGTGCACTTCCGATTTGTGGAGGGGCGCACAGCTAGTGCTGTGGACACGTGTGGGCTTGGACACCCAGCTCGCCGCAACAGAAGGCGGACACTGGCATGCATCAAGACGCTGCGCACCGCTAGCGAAGGATCCCCAAGTTCCGGTGTGAGCAGCCGCATGCGCGCCAAGAGACATATGCTATCCGAGCAGAGAGGTTACGCCGATCACTAGATTATAGCCCCCTGCTATCGCCGGGGGCAGCAGAAAAATCCTGGCCACTCGGCGAAATGCCGCTAACCCATGATTGTTCGCAGAGGGAGCCCGCCTAGACGCTACCAAGCGTGGCGTCCGGCAGCAGGGCCAAAGCTGCGCCCGTGTAGAGGCTATCGAGGGCCCCTGATGGGAGCGCGCAGCCGCGTATCCGTGGCGCGTCCAGCGGCGAGTGACTGTCTGGATCGACGAGGTGCAGATCCGGATCTGCAATAGGAGACTCCCCTTCGTGAGAGGTCTCGAGCAAGGTTCGCAGAGCCCAGTACCTTGAAGCGTAGAGGTCGAATGCCTCATCGTGGCTTGAGGCCTTCGCCTCCATCTCGGTGCTGTTTGACCTGCTCGTCAGGTGCGCGTCTGAAGTGACGATGTCTGAGCCGAAGAGAATTCGCCCTGACCAACGCGTGAAGAAGGCTCGCACATGCTCCGGCGGGTGCTTGCTTAGCTCGCGCACGATCCACTTCGTTGCGCTACAATCGAGGTAGAGATTTGCGTTGCGCTGCAATAGCCCTGAGAGGAAGTCTAGGTCCTCGGGCGAGCCGCCCATGTGGGCTGCGATCCACGGCCCCCTAAAGCGCTGCAGCACTTCCTCGAAAAGCTCGTACTGCTGCCGTTTCGTGCCGTAACGGGACGAATCGGAGTACTTCGTCGCAAACCAAGTGTCGGGATCGCCAACGTGAGCCATGAACACCATGCCTAGATCCTCCGCAGCTTTCATCCCGTCCATCCGAAGCGGCGCGTTGATGCGGCATGGGTTCGAGGTGAACGGCTCCGGCGACGATTCGTAGATGCGTGGAGCGCTCCAGAACTTTGCAATGCGGCTGCCGAGTTTATGAAACTCGGGAATCTGCCTCGTGTACTCTTTCCCGACGGCTGTAAGACGATCCTTACTTGAGAAGTCCGGCACGGCGATAAACCTGACCCGATCTCCGAGAACCCGCTGAACGATCGGTATGCCGGCGAGAGGGGTCATCGAGTAGGTAAGCCCAACGCCGTAGCGCAGCGCAGCCTCGGAGTAGATCGCAGAGGCGTGCTCTCCCTGGATGTGGGAGTGCACGTCGATGATGGGTGAGGCGCGTCGCGGAAAGGAAGACGCGAGCGCGTTATAGTCTAACAACAACCTGTTTGACGGTTTCATCAGCTGGCTACGTGCTTAAAAAACTCAGTGGCGGATGGTAACATCTTGAAAAGAATGCCGAAACTACTGTTGCAACACGCCCCTGGAAAGATTTCAAAAGCCCCGCCATCAAACAACGTCTTATTATAACACTCTGAGGTAAGTACGAAGCAGTAACTCGCATCTACCTTAGTATAGACACCATGGTCACTCATCCAAACCCACAACTTGTCGAATTGCCGAAGCAGCCACTCTCAGCCCGCAACCTGGTCGGAGGGCAGTGGATAGCGGGCTCAGAGCCCTCTCGCCAGCTCTCTAGCCCCTACAGTGGCGAAGTGTTGGGCACGATCCACCCCGCCTCCCTGGCTGAAGCCGACCAGTGCGTTGCGGCAGCATCGAGCGCGTTTGATGCGTGGCGGCAGGTTCCTGCCAAGGAGCGCGCAGCCGCCCTGCTCAAGCTGCGCGAGGTGATGCTGCGAGATATAGAGAAGCTCTCTCACAGCGCCGCACGTGAGTCGGGGAAGCTTGTCGGCGAGGCACGTGCTGAGGTGCTCAAGGGGGTTGAGGTTCTTGAGTTCGCGGCAAGCCTGCCGAACAGTGACCTCGGAGGTGCGCTTGAGGTAAGCCGAGGAGTTACCTGCGAGTATCGCCGAGAGCCGCTCGGAGTGACCGTCGGGATCACGCCGTTCAACTTTCCGGCCATGGTGCCGATGTGGATGATTCCGATCTCGCTCGCGATTGGAAACTCGTTCATCCTAAAGCCCTCTGACAAGGTGCCGTTCACAGCTACGCTGCTAGGCGAGTTAATTCAAGAAGCGGGCTTCCCGGCAGGCGCGTTCTCCGTTCTTCACGGCGGCAGAGAGATCGTTGAGCACCTAGCCAGGCACCGCACAGTTGCAGCGCTTGGTTTCGTCGGCTCGTCGGCAGTTGCTCGTGCCGTCTACACTGCCGCAACTGGTAGTGGAAAGCGCGCTCTATGCCTCGGTGGCGCGAAGAATCACCTGATCGTAGCGCCTGACGCCAACCCTGCAGTGACGGTCGATGGGGTCGTTACATCGTTTACCGGCTGCGCCGGACAGCGCTGCATGGCAGGAAGTGTCATGGTTGCGGTTGGCGAGGTGGAGCCGCTTCTGGCGCAAGTAGAAAGCGCTGCTGCAAAGATGCGTTTAGGTCTCGACATGGGAGCGCTGATCGATAAGGCAGCTCACACTAGGCTGACGGCGGCGATTGAGAGGGCTGTCCGTGACGGAGCCACGCTGCGGCTCGATGGACGGAAGTGCCCTGCGCCGGCAGGCTACCCAGGCGGCAACTGGCTGGGTCCCACAATCATCGACAATGCGCAGCCCTCGATGCAGAGCGCCTGCGAGGAGCTGTTCGGGCCAGTTCTCACGATCGTGCGAGTGAAGACACTCGACGAGGCGCTGGCGCTTGAGCGCTCAAGCCGATACGGAAACGCGCTCTCGATCTTCACCACGAGCGGCGCAGTGGCGCGCTACGTCGCAGATCGCGCGTCGTCTGGCATGATCGGTGTCAATATCGGAGTGCCAGTGCCGCGCGAGCCGTTCTCGTTTGGCGGAACGAAGGAGTCGAAATTTGGCACTGGTGACATCACTGGCTCCGGCGGAGTCGAGCTGTGGTCAAACCGGAAGAAGATCACCTCGAAGTGGGGGCTGCAGCCCGACAAGAACTGGATGTCGTAGAGAGAACCAACGCATGGCCGAGAAGAAGAAAGCAGTAAAGCCGATCGTTCTCACCTCCCACCCCACCAGTGCTCCGTCTGCTGTTATCCCGATCACGTGGGGCGCCCGCGATCCGATGGCGCGCGGACCGATCATCGGCACATTCACCGATTTGCACCACCGCAACTGCATCGGCACGCACTCGGGCGCCTACTCAGTGTATCGTGCGCTCGCGGTCGCTGCGGGGTCGCTCGACCCAGACCACG
>CANLJX010000088.1 GCA_947491545.1 Deltaproteobacteria bacterium | reverse complement strand
GGGCACACGATCCCAATACTCTGGAACGGGAACAGCCACGGATCCGGTTCCGGCTCCGCCTCCGAAAACACCTACCGAACGAATTTATGGGCTGTGATTTTTCGCTCCCGGAACCGGGGCCGTTCCCGGTGCCGGGTACGGGGTGTGGGGCGCATGGGCCCAAAGACTACGGGCCCGGTGCGCGGGGCTTTCGCCCCCGCACCGGGCCCGCTCGTCAAGGCAGTAGCCTACGCGCTTAGCTCAGGAGCTTGAGCGCAAGGGCCGGAGCCTGGTTGGCCTGCGCGAGAACCGCCGCGCCTGCATTCTGCAGGATCGTGAGTCTCGTCAGGTTGGCGGCCTCCTCCGCGACGTCCAGGTCGCGAATTCGGCTCTCGGCTGCTGCGAAGTTCTCGCGAGCGACCGAAAGGTTGCTGACCGCCAGGCGCAGGCGCGACTCAGTCGCTCCGAGGGCGCCTCTCGTCTGTGCCAGGGACTGAATCGCCCCATTCACAGCATCGAGCGTTATGCGCGATGCGCTCTGCGACAGCTCAAGTGAGTTCGCGTTTAGCGAATAGGTGAGCTGCGAAGAGCCGCTATCAGCCAGCCCCAGGGAGGCGAGCGTTCCAGTCACGTTGTTAAACGTGATCCGAGAATTCGCCGTCGAGTCGAACCCTACCTGCAGTGTGAGCGCGCTTGAGCTCGACAGGATCTTAACCCCGTTAAACTCAGTCGTGTTGGCGATTCGCTCGATTTCCGAGCCAAGCGCGGTAAACTCGCTCTGCAGCGCGGAACGCTGGATCGCAGAGAACGTGCCGGTGGCGGACTGCTCGGCGAGCTCTGCGAAGCGCGATAAAACGCCTCCGATCTCACTAAGCGCTGAGTCCGCGATCGCCACGGTCGAGATACCGTCGTTCGCGTTTCGGATTGCGACCTGACCTATGCGAATCTTGGCCCTCAAATCATCGGCGATTGCGAGACCCGCAGCGTCATCGCTCGCCGTGTTGATTCGAAGACCAGAGCTTAACTTCTCATAGGTCTTGTTAATGGCCAGGTCGGTTTTGGCCAGTCGGGACTGCGCCTTGAGAGACGCAATATTATTGCCTAACGTAATCGCCATGACTTATTCCTCCTTGAACAACAATGGCACTATGTAACGGTTTCCCGTTCGCAGCGGCGCAAGCCTTGTGAGCCTGCCCCGAGTGTGCGTGCCGATCCCTCAAACAGCGCATCCCTGCTCCGCTTGAGTTATGGAGGAGTACGAAATCAGGACTTCAAAGAACCACTGGGGTAACTTCTACAACCAAACTTCGGTACTGCCTGTACTGCAACACCACAACTGCTACAAAGGAAGTTACGGCAGGCGGCAATTTTTTCTTGAGCATGATTTTGAGGGTGGCGTAACTAGCTGCTGGGCTTTGGGAATCTGAGCGCCGCCGAGGGCTCTCTTTTCAACCCTAACAAATCGCCCCTCCGCGGTAGCGGGAACGGCCATGGTTCTGGTTCCGGTTCCGGTTCCGAAAATCCCGCTCAAACAGCTCTTTTTCGCCCGCTTTTTGCGTTTCCGGGGCCGGAGCCGTTCCCGGTGCGGGGCTTTGCTCTTGTGTCGAGGAGTGATTTTGGCAAAAAAGGGTGCGGAGTTTTTGGCTCCGCACCCCACGACAAAGGACTTACCACAACGGGGTCAAACAACGTGAACCGACCCGGCAACCGCTCGCGAGTGCTCTGCGGAGCAACTCCCGGCCCGGCTCGCCCGGGCGGAAGGTCCTTTGTCGCTAACGGGTCAAAATTGTCACGTCAATCTCGGAAGAGAAACGGGCGGCCCGCCTTATGCGGCGAGCCGCCCAGCTTCACTATCCACGCAGCAGCGAGAGGGCCAGCTGAGGCTGAGCGTTCGCCTGAGCGAGCACCGCAGCACCAGACTGCTGGAGGATGTTGAGACGAGTCAGCTCCGCAGCTTCCTGCGCGACATCTATGTCGCGAATTCGGCTTTCAGCGGCAGCAAAGTTCTCTCGTGCAACCGAGAGGTTGTTGACTGCCGTGAGGAGGCGGGACTCGACCGCTCCGAGCTGTCCGCGAAGCGTGGTCAGCGACGTGATGGCGTTGTTTACGCCCTCAAGCGCTAGCCGCGCAGCAGACTGAGCTACGTCCGCCGTCGTGCCCGAGATCGAGTACGTCAGGGCAGAAAGCCCCTCGCCCGAGAGGCCGAGCCCGGCGAGAGTTCCCTCAAGCCGATTGACGATGATCTGGGACGTTGAGGCGGCGTCGAAGCCAACTTGCAGCACGAGCTGCGAGTTACCCGACAGGAGCGCAACTCCGTTGAACGTAGTCGTGGTAGCGATACGCTCAATTTCAGAACCAAGCGCAACGAACTCGTTCTGCATCGCAGATCGCTGCTGCGAAGAGTACGTTCCGTTTGCAGCCTGCTCAGAAAGCTCAGCTAGTCGAGCGAGCACCTGGCCGATCTGGCCGAGCGCACCGTCAGCGATGGAAATCGTCGAGATACCATCCTGAGCGTTACGGATTGCGACACCCGCGACGCGCTGGTTGGCCTTCAACGACTCCGCAATCGACAAGCCGGCAGCGTCGTCGCTGGGCCTGTTGATGCGCTGACCGGAGCTCAAACGAGCGTAAACGTTCGTGAGTTGGTCTGACGAGGCTGTTAGGAGTCTCTGACCTCTCAGAGACGCCAAGTTAGAGTTAATGGTTATTGGCACAGTATATTCCTCCTTGAAATAATCGATGCCTCCCGTCAATCCTTTGACAAGAACCTAACGGCTTATCGCCGTCTGGCTTCGACATCGACCGCAACAGCTCCCGCGGCTACCGACCTGCCTTTGTCGAGAAAGGCCGGACTGCGGAAACAGCTACGACACGGTTAACTGCTGGAACACGATTGTTTGGTACTGCAACTGCAAGGCACAGCGGATAAACTGCAACAGCTGCTACAACTGGAGGGGTGTTGTCCCCGATGCTTGTAGTTACGGCTGGAATGCCGAAGCCCTTGAGGGCTTTTTTTGGGTGGCATTTTTGCCAATAGTATCAATATCTTAAATAGTGCCCGAGGGGCAGCGCGCCGCCTTTGTAACGTTCCCACCCCTGCGCTTGTGGGCTCATTAGCACATGTTAATTTCCGGCTCGCGGACGTCGCGCAGCTTTGCTACCACATACGCTAGAATGTGTGAGCAGGCGTCCGAAGCTGCGCATTGCGGGGCTAGTGCGCTGGCGCTACCTTAATGCTCCTGGGCAACAGCCTCAGGCGAAAGCTTTAAGGGCTCTCTTTGTTGGAAGATAAACGTATGTTGAGAAGAACGTTCCTTACCCCTCTCGTCACCACTGTAGCGCTCGCACTCACGGCGTGCGGACAGAATGGGCCTCAGCTCTCGGGAGCCGAGACCGGCGCCTTAACCGGTTCAGCCCTCGGCGCTGGACTAGGCGCAATCGTAGGAAACCAGACTGGCCACACCGGCGGCGGCATCGCAATCGGAGCAGCAGCGGGGGCGCTCGGAGGCGCACTTATCGGCGGCCAGTCAGATAGGCAGGAGAACCGCTCCCGTGCGCAGGACGAACAGATCCGCAGACAAGAGGAGGAGATCCGCCGGCAGCAGAGAGAGATCGACGAGATCCGCCGTAATCAGGCGCGCGACCCGTACTACCGCAGCAACAGCGGCGCAAGCTCAGGCTCAAGCGGCTACTCGGGCTCGAGCGGAAGTTCGGGGTCCTCTGGAACCTCGGGAGACCGATTCGACTACTAAATCCAGCGTAAGAGCAGGATGGAAAGAGATGGGGCGCTCAAGGCGCCCCTCTTTTTTGCTCCTTAGAGCAGCCTCGTTTACCTGACGCACAGTGCTAGCGTCGGCGCGCTGCGGAAGCTACGGCAAGGAGACCGCAGCCGCGGCAGCACCGCCGCCTGCTGCGCAGATGCTGATGACCGCTCGCCGCCCCCCGCGGGCGCGAAGAGCCTGCAGCGCGTTCACAAGGAGCCTTCCCCCTGTGGCCGCGAAGGGGTGACCGAGGGCGATCGACCCGCCAAACACATTGAGCTTCTCTTCCGGTATCTCGCCGATCGGAGCGACCTTCGGGTAGCGCGACCAGCCGTCGCGCCACACTCGCATGTTGCACAGCACCTGCGCCGCAAATGCCTCATGAACCTCGAAGATATCCACCTGCCCCACGCTCCAACCAAGCCGCGACATGAGCTGCGGCAACGCCAGAGCTGGAGCCATCAAGAGGCCATCTCCTGGCGGGAGCGCCGCGAACTGAATTCCATCGAGGTAGCCCAGCACTTCCCTGCCCTGGTCACGCGCGGCCGCCTCTGACATCAGGCACACGGCGGACGCTCCATCGGTCAAGGCGCTCGCATTCCCCGCCGTAATAGTGCCCCGAACGCTTCGGTCAAAGACCGGCGGCAACGAGGCGAGCTTCTCAATCGAAGTGTCTCCTCTAATCAGGTTGTCCTCTGACACATCGCCTAGGGGCAAGATCTGCGCAGCAAGGATCCCCTCCGACTTGGCCCTGGCAGCATTCGCATGGCTACGAAGCGCGAGGGCATCCTGCTCCCCGCGTGGAATTCCAAACTCCTGCGCCATCAGCTCGCAGTGCTGTCCCATGGTAAGCCCCGTCGATGGCTCCTTCGGGCTGGGGGCCTGCGGAACGAGAAATCCAGGCCGGAAGGCCAGCAGCTTCGAGAGCTTCTGCCCAAGCGAGCGCGCCTTGTTGAGAGAGATAAAGAACTGCTCGCCCTTGCGCGGAAAGGTCAGGGTCGGCTGCGACATCGACTCGCTGCCGCCAACTATCGCGGACGAGATTCGGCCGCACTGGATCGCCTCGGAGGCAGCACTCGCAGCAACCAGTCCGGTTGCACAATTATTGGCCGAGAAATTTCCGACGATTGACTTCGGAAGCCCGGAGCGCAGCACGATCTCGCGTGCCAGGTTCGGAATTCGAGGATCGAGCAAGACCGTGCCGAAGTACAATTCATCGATGCGTGCCGCATCGAGCCCAAGCTTCTCGACACACCCAACAACAACGTGCTTGCCGAGATCGAGCGCCGAGTAGCGCGAGAACACCCCTGCCGCCTTAACGAAAGGAGTTCGAACACCACCGACTATTGCGACTCTCATTGATTACTCCGCGCCCTGGCCAAACAGAGGGAAAATGTAGCGTATAGCCGGGTATTCGGCACGGGAAAAAGGTAGCACGGCGCGCAAAGCAGATCGCAGCGCAGCAACGCACTCCTCATCTTTATCCTAATCCTCCTCTTCCTCCTGCACCTGCACTGGATTCCTGGTCCTGTTCCAGCTCTCCGGAACGACTATCGTGGGCAATCCATGAAAATGCCCTGATTATGTGCAGGAGTCTGGTGCAGGTGCAGGAGAAGGAGAACGAAAAGGATTAGGAACTCCGCCCCTTTTTCGCCCTACAGAGTCCCAAACAGCTTAATCTGCGGATCCACCGGAGCCAGCTCAGCTGGATGAATCAACCGCTCCTGCGCCATCGACTGCACCGCCTCAACCAGCGGAAGGTGCGAATCTTGCCTGAGCCAGAAGAACTGCCGATCCTGCGCGAGCCTCCTCGCGAGCGGGCTGTTAGTGCGACCTGGACCGTTAGCCTGCATAATCGAGCTGATCGACACGTAGTCGGCGTTGTCCAGCAGCTCTGAGGCGAAGGCCTTAGCACTCCCGCGCCAGTCTCCGTACGGAAGTATTGGGCCAACCTGGATCCCAGTTCGAACCCCGAACCGCCGCAGCGCCCGAACTGTCTTCCAGCGCTCGTCAACCGTGGGAAGCTCTGGAGTGTAGCGGCGATGGATCTGCTCCAGCGGAGTCTCAATCCCTACCGTGACGCAGGTGCTCTCACGAGCCTTCTTGAGCATCGGCAACCCGATCACGACCAGTGGCGACCGGGTCTGTATCACCAGACGCCCAGGCTGGTAGCGCTCGAAGAGCTCAAGGAACTTCATGCTGGTTGCGAACTTCTCGTCGAACGGGTGGAACGGGTCAGTTGTGACGCCGAACACCACTGTCGCCCTCCTAAGCTCCCCCTTCTCCGAGAGTCGGCTTAGGTGTCGCTCGAGGTCAGCCAGCGGCTCCCCCGAACGCATAACGTACCGGCTTCGAAGAGGCATCGAGCCCGACTTTTCACCCTCTATCTGAAGGCCGAGGCCTGGCCCTTGCGGGTCAATCCGTCCAATCGATATGCCTCTGGCGTAGGAATCAACTACGAGAACAGGGTACGGCGACTTTGTGAGCGGCGTCCGCCCGTCGTGTAGGTCCTTCATAGTGCGTTTCTCCCTGTCCCTCTCCGCTGGTCGCAGCACCACCGGTCAGGACTTTAACTCTCTTAAACTTAGGAAGCCGAACACCTCGTCGTAGGTTCAAACAACTTAAAGCTAAACAAGGATTCTTCATGCCGGATGAGGCTTCAGAGCCCGCGCCACTTAGGGCACCGGCTCAACACCGCGGACTCACGGGGAAAATAGCGACCACCCAAATGGCTGCCAGGGTGATCAAGTCACGAGAGACCCAGCCCCCGCTCCGCAATCTGGCGCACACTCAGGGAGTTTCAAGGAGCCTCTCGACGGTGCTAAGGTTAGGCGTCGCTCTCGCCAGTCGGCTCATAAGACCCTTTCAGCAAGGGAGCTTTCGACTGGCAGCATGAGCGGAAAACTTACCCTAAACCGTTTCGTAGGAGTTTCAGTATGGGTGCTAACGTAGCAGAGATTACCGATGCAGATTTCGCAGAGAAGGTCCTCAAGTCCTCCACTCCAGTTGTTGTGGACTTCTGGGCGCCGTGGTGTGGTCCGTGCAAGAGCATCGCGCCTGTGCTTGAGGAGATCGCAGCGGAGCTCGCTGGAAAGGTCACAATCGTCAAGGTAAACGTCGACGACAACCCAAAGAGCCCGTCGCAGTACAACGTGCGGGCTATCCCGAACCTGATCATCTTCAAGGGCGGCGCTGAAATCGATCGCGTCGTCGGAGCAGTTCCTAAGGAGGAGCTGGTAGAGAAGATCAAGAAGTCTATCTAAGATTCGGATTGCTCACTTGATGGCGCCCCGACGAACCCTCACGGGTCGCGGGGCGTCGCTCTTTCTGTCGTAAAAAAGGCGCTCCATGACCTGGTACAAGCTGCTGCTCCTGCCGAGCGACCCACAGATCGACTCTGAGGGGCTCGATTCTATCTGCTCCGAGCTTATGGAAGCTGGCGCCTCTGGCACAACTATCGATACCCCGCCCGAGATAGCTTGCTTCGTTGAGAGCAGTTCTGCGGCAGAGATGCAGAGGCTCTCTCTCATCGCTGAGCAGCTGGGGTGCCGAGTCCTGTCTCACGAGGAGGTTCTTGAAGAGAACTGGACAGCTTCGTGCCCTGAGCTATGGCAGCCAGTCGCTGCCGGAACGCTCCAGGTTGTCCCGGTTGAGTCCCCCACCGATGCGCGCGAGGTTCCAGCCGGGGCGATCAAGATAATCCCTGGCCTTGGGTTCGGTACTGGCCACCACCCAACCACCAACATGCTGCTGGGGGAGCTTAGCCAATTGCAGCCGAGCACTCCGTTCGCAGCGGTGCTCGACCTCGGCACAGGAAGTGGCATCTTGGGGATCGCAGCGGCGAAGCTCTTCGGCGCGCCGGTGACCGCCATCGACATTGACCCGTTGGCAGTTGCAAACGCGGCAGACAACGTAGCCCTAAACGGTGTAGAGGGGCTCGTTTCGGTTTCAACCACGCCGCTTAGCGATATTAGGGGCTCGTTCCCCCTGATCCTCGCCAACGTGTACGGCGAGGCGCTCGTGGCGCTCTCGGCGGAGATCACCCGCGTCGCCTCCCCCGGTTGCATCGCCCTCCTCTCCGGTATCACCGACCTAGTGTGCGAACAGGTAATAGAGGCCTTCTGCACCACTCTCGGCTGGCGCCTTGAGCGCGAGCAGTCGCAAGGGGAATGGCTCTCGCTCGTTCTCTCGCGCGGCTGACTCCCTTTTTCCCTGAGGAGATCACGGTAGGCCGCACCTCGTCCGATCCTGCTCCTTATCTTCCTCCTTCTCACCCTCCTGCACCTGCACCAATCTCCTCCTCATAATCCGGGCGTCCCGACGAAATTATCGCAGTCAACCCGCTCCAGCTTCTCGATTATGAGGAGGGGGTCGGTGCGGGTGCAGGTGCAGGAGAAAGAGAAGGACTAGGATTAGGATACGGAATTGGTTCCCGACCAGGATATTGGTTGGGGCGATACAGGTTTCCTGCAGAGCGCCACGGTATCAATCACCGCCCATCAGCGAGAATGGCTTACGCTCACAATTTCCTTGCCCGCACGCTACCCTGGTGGTTATCTGGAGCAGTGTCTCTTCTCGGTGAGCGAGCATGAAAGCTATTTTCTTTGAACAGCACGGCGAAATTGATGTGCTGAAGTACGCGGATCTTCCGCAGCCGCAGCCTAAGCCCGGCGAGGCGCTGGTGCGAGTCAGGGCCGTTGCGCTTAATCACCTCGACGTTTGGGTCAGGCGCGGCTGGCCGGGCTTGCGGCTTGAATTGCCGCACATCGGCGGGTCAGATATCGCTGGAGAGATAGTCTCGGTCAACGCCCCTGGCAGCTCGTGGGCGCCGGGTGCGCGGGTGATCGTCAATCCGGGAGTCGTGACGGCCGACGATGAGTGGACTCGGCGTGGCGAGGACAGCCTGAGCCCTGGGTACAAGATCATCGGGGAGCAGCTGTGCGGTGGCTTGGCAGAATTTGTGTGTGTGCCGACAGCTAACCTGTTCCGGCTTCCAGACTCGGTCTCGTTCGAGGATGGCGCTGCGCCACTGCTCGTCGGCCTGACATGCTGGCGCATGCTCTTTAAGCGCGCAGCGCTTCGGCCGGGGGAGAGTGTGCTGGTAGTGGGTGCTGGAGGCGGCGTCAATTCGCTCTCAATCCTGCTCGCCAAGGCGGCTGGAGCGAATGTGTTGGCGCTCAGCTCCGGCAAGGAGAAGTGCGAGAAGGCGCGTGCGCTTGGAGCATCGACTGTCATCGACTATGCGGCGGCACCGGATTGGCACACCGAGGTGCTGAAAGCCACCAAGGGACGCGGCGTTGACCTGGTGGTGGACAACGTAGGCTCCCGCACGATGCTAAAGAGCCTGAGGGCAACTGCCCGAGGCGGAAGGATCGTGACCGTTGGGAACACCAAAGGCTACGAGCTCTCCTTCGACAACAGGCTCTTCTTCACCAAACAGGTCTCCCTGATCGGCTCCACCATGGGAAGCCGCCAAGACTTCGTTGAGGCGATGGAGTTCATCTTCCAGAACGGAATCAAGATCCCGATCGACACCGTTGCGCCGCTCGCTGATGGCATCAAGATGATCAAGCGGATGGAAGACGGCGCGCACTTCGGGAAGCTTGTGCTGCGGGCGTAAAGGCCCCTGCCGCGGCAAAGCCGAAGCAGCCAGCCGAGCTATCAACAAGAATTACAGGTTTCCCCGCTCCGCTTGGTCGCGCTCAATCGCCTCAAAGAGCGCCTTGAAGTTTCCAACCCCGAATCCGCGCGAGCCGTGGCGCTGGATAATCTCAAGGAACAGTGTTGGACGGTCTTCAAGGTTCTTTGTGAATATCTGGAGCAGGTAGCCATCCTCGTCGCGATCGACCAAGATCCCTAGCTTCTGTATGAGGGAGAGATCCTCATCGATAGTTCCAATTCGAGTTGGAGCCTCTTCGTAGTACGTTTTTGGGACAAACAGGAATCGCACCCCGCGCTCCCGAAGGGCCGCTATTGTAGCGATGATGTCCTTCGTCTCCAAAGCGATGTGCTGAACTCCGGGCCCTCCGTTGTACTCAAGGAACTCCTCGATCTGGGACTTCCGCTTCCCCTCTGCAGGCTCGTTGATTGGCAGCTTTATCTTGCCACCGCCGCCGTTCATCACTTTTGACATCAGGGCCGAGTACTCAGTTGAGATCTCCTTGTCAGAGAAGTGCTTGAGCTGCGAGAATCCGAGAACCTTCTCATAGAACGCTACCCACTCGTTCATCCCGCCTAACTCCACGTTTCCGACCACGTGGTCGATCGCCGAGAGCCCTACCTCAGGGACCACCGGCTCACCCGGGAACACTTTGCTGTACGGCGCAAAGCCTGGCCAGAACGGGCCGTTGTACTTCGACCTCTCGACGAACGAATGGATCGTGTCTCCGTAGGTTTTGATCGAGGCGTGAATGATCGTGCCATTCGCATCTTTCCATTCGGTGGGGGGCGCTGCTGCTGTTGCGCCTCGCCGAACGGCTTCCTGAAAGCACCATTGGGCGTTCGTCACACGAAATGCAACATCGCGCGCAGCGAATCCGTGCTTTGCGATCTGGCGGGCTATTGGGCTGTCCGGTTTTAAAGGGCACGTGAGCATGATGAGCACATCTCCCTGCTTGAGGATGATGCTCGCTGAGTCGTGCCATCCTGTCTCCGGCCCCCGGTACGCAACCGGGTTAAACCCGAAAGCATGCGAGAGGAAGTACGAGCTCTGCTTGGCGGAGTCGGTGTAGATCTCGATGTGATCGAATCCCTCTATGGCAATCGGATCGACACCCGAGGGCGGCAGTGCTGTTGTTGGCGGAAGAACGGTCGACGAAACTTCGACGTGGTGTTTGGGCTTCATAATAACCTCCCCGAAAAGAACCTACGGAAAACCTTGCTCAACCATCCCGCACTAACTCCCCTTCGCAACAGCACCACTCTAGCGGCCTGAAAAAACCTTGCGCCTCGTTGGGCGCCGAAGAGGAATAGGCGAGAAACCCTTCTCCGATTATACCCCCCGAGCTGTGCCTAGGCAGAGGAAATTCCGAGGTACCCTCGATCCCCCGAACATCGGCAGCCCGAAACCTGAATGTTTTTAGTAGGTCCCTGCTTATGCCAAGGGTAGCGATACCCCCTTTGTGGTGTGGCGGCCCATGAGCCTAATCGGCTACCGAAGTCGCTGTAAGTCCGCGGCTACTCTGGGGGCGCTAGCTGCTGTTTGACACCTTGAGCAGCGAGGCATCTTGCAGCTCTTCCATAAAGAGCCGCCCAGCCGTGGGCCAGCGTCGGAACGGATAGTGTTGTAGCGGCTGAAGAGGGAACGCCGGAATCACCTCAACTTTTGCGATGTTCGGGCTGAACCGCTCGCTCAGCTCTTCCGCGAGCCGGGTGGCGAATCGGAAGTCCGGTACCTCGGTCCGAAACTCGAAGTCCCATGCCCCGAGGGTATGAAAGGCGGCAAGAACGTTTGGGTGGCTGCGCGCCCACGAGTGCAACCCCTCTCGCAGCTTAACTGACGGCGCTGTCACAGTTACGTGCAGTCGGTACGACGCCATTCCATACGTTTCCGGCTTGATGTGATACACCGTGCTGTGAAGAATCCCCCTAAGCCTAAGCTGCTTGATTCGGTACTGAACCGTTGATTCAGGCTGACCTAGGAGTCGCGCGATGCCTGTTGTGTTGGCAGTAGCGTTGCTTGCAAGCGCATGCAGAATCTCATGATCTAAGGGGTCCCATGTAGCCAGCTCCGACCCTATCGTTCCCATGTCGAATCGCTGCTGCTCCCTCAATGGGCTCAGGTGCTTTACCCCAAAATACGCCCGGGCAACCCGGAGCGAGAGGCTTCGCTTCGACAGCTCCACTTCGCTCCGTGCGCACAGCTCCTCAACGAACATCGAAGCATCGAGGATCGACCTGGCGAGAAAAACGATCCCGAGGTGGTACTCTCCCCCAAGTTCGAGCAGCCACACGACATGGTCCGACTGGCGGATTGCTCTCACTAGCCGTTTCTGATCGGCCTGAGATCGGTCTTTTAAGTTTACGACCAGGTAGTACTCCCCAAACCCAAGCTTCGCGAGATTGACGCACACCAGGCGCTGGATAACTCCGGCGTCCTGCAGTTTTGACAGTGCGTAGCGGACTGTGTGGGGCCTTACACTGAGCGTTTGGGAGATCTCTCCGCACGAGAGGTCGGCATCACCCTGTGCAATCGACAGAATCTTTCGCTCAACATCAGAAAGATGGATCATCT
>CANLJX010000087.1 GCA_947491545.1 Deltaproteobacteria bacterium | reverse complement strand
CGCGATTCGAGGCGCTTACGGCCGGGGAGGAAAGCGGTTTAGGAGGTCCCGGAGGGGCTCTTCCAGGAGCGGGTAGATGCGCAGGTTTGGGTACTTCTTGAGCATCTCAAGGAACGGGTCATGCTCACTCATCGGCCATGGCTCGCCCCCTGCTTCGAGGATTCGGTCCCGTTCGCGGAGCTCGACCCAGCGAGAGAGGCCCTGGCCGAGCAGCTCGCCCAGCGATCCATCCTCGTCGTCGTGGAGTGCCACGGCTAGCTCGCACAGGTGCTGGCTCATCGCGTCTTCGGCCATGCCCTTTACCCGAGTGAGGGTGAGCTCGTAGAGGTCACGGTCTGAGCGATCGACGAGCTGAGAGGTGAGCATGCCGTAGCCTACAATCGGATCGACCTTGGCCACTTTTTCGCACTCTGGCGGAGAGATAAGGAAGATCTCGGCTGGTGCAGAGAGTGCGCCGAGAGAGAGGACTGCGATCGGAGCTGCGAGCGCTTGGGTGACGCGGCTGCTCAGGGACTGCTTCTGTAGGGGAGACTCCACCTAGCCATAATCGTTTGAGAAGACCGGAGCAGGCAAGGCACTGAGTAGAGCTGGGCTTACAAATCGCCCTGTTCGTATCGGTAAGGATCTAAATTAACCCACCAGATGTGGTCTCATGCGGCCGCTTAAGAGAGCTTCGGCTGCGAACTAGAGAAAGGGTCGGTCTATGGCGCCTTCAGCGCTTCTTTTCGGGATGAAAACCCCGCCAGTTTCACCATTCCAGCGGAGGATTCAGGGCGCGGAAAGTTTTTTGGCCCTTAGTAGCCACGCGCGACTGCTGACACCATATCCTAATCGATTTTTAGTGGCGCTCCAGTTAATCTGGCGTGCCCGGGTCACCCGAAAAGCGTCTTCCAGCGCTTCTCACGGAAGGTTGTGGTCTCGCAGCACGTTCTCCCATAGTCGGTGGTGAGAGCAGGCGAGCACCCTAAACGTTGTACAACCTTTCAGTGAAACCATGGCAGCTCGAACCAACATCCTTTCAGCTAGCGCTAACTCGTTCTCTTCTTCTGCTACGGAGTCGGCTGAGACGACCGCGGGCGGTCGTATGGCGGTGGTAATCGATGGTACGAGTCATGGGATTTCGGTTGACTCAATTACAGAGAGAGTGCCGACTGCTCAAGCAGAGAGCCTCAGGGACGTTGTTGAGGCTCTGCAGGCGCACCACCTTGGTGGTTTAAGCGGCGAACAGGGGCATGATTCAGATCTTCTTCTCTGTGTTGATATCACAGAGCTCGCCACAGCAGACACAATCCTGTTGGCCGAAGGACTCAGTCATTCCCGCGCCTGTGGCGTTATCCTCGCTATGACAGCAGCGCAGTTCTCGCTCTTTGATCGCGCATTGTTTGGCTTCGTGCTTGAGGCTAGTGCAGCTTAACGAGCAGGCGCTTCAGCACGGCGCTCTGGCGCTGAAACTGCTCAAGGTGGCGCTGCATTTCAGATATTGAGCGCCGCGACTCCTCTTCCTCGGCGCTGCTTTGACAGTCGCTACCTTCGCACTCTCGCTCAAGCTCCTCCATGCGCTCGACGAGCTCTTCTAAGGCGCGGAGCGGATTCGCCTCGTAGGTAGTCGGGTCCCGGTCGTCCTGAAACGGGGCTTGGGGCTCACGAATAACCTCGACCTCAATCTGGTCAATCAGTGGCGATCGCTTCTCGGAATCTTCTGGGGTTGCCATGGGGAGCCCTGTTATAGCCGCTTCTGTGCTCAAAAGAGCAAAAGTCGTTCTCGCCCTGGCAAGCTTTGCCCGCGTAGCGGAGTCGATACGTTAGGTCGATCCAGCGGCAAGTTTTACCGAGTTTCGCCGGGGTAAAAAGTGCCTACGACGCCTGAAAGTGTTGGATCGACGATAATCCCCTAGCGTTTTCTTACTCTCTTCGGTAGCGGAAACGGAAACGGGAACGTACTCGAAAAAGCAGCTTGAAATGGGAGACTTTTCGGAACCGGAACCGGAACCGGAACCGGAGCCGTTCCTGGTTGGCGGTGAGTGGCGGGGAATGGTACAACACGCGGATGGGTGTTGATTTTCTTGCGGATGTTCCGCTGTGGTACCTCGCGTTTCTCTTCAGTACAGTCTGTCACGAAGCGTCGCATTCGCTCGTTGCGAAGTGGGGCGGAGACTACACGGCGTACGCAGGTGGTCAGGTAACGCTTGACCCGGTGCCGCACATCCGCCGCGAGCCTGTGGGGCTGCTCATTCTTCCGATCCTCTCGTTTATCATGTTTCACGGTGGCGGAATGCTCGGCTGGGGCAGCGCACCGTACGATCCTTACTGGCAGATCCGCTACCCGCGACGAGCGGCTCTCATGGCTCTCGCTGGCCCGGTGAGCAACTTCTTGCTCGTGCTCCTCTCGGCGACGCTGATGCTCGTGGGGATTCAGCTCGGGGTGTTTACACTTTCGGAGAATATGCTGGCGCTCGTGAGCGGCGACGGCTTCTTTGGCGCGTGCGCCTATTTCCTCTCTATCTTTTTCCGGCTAAACCTGATCCTTGGGATCTTTAACCTGCTTCCGGTTCCGCCGCTTGATGGGCACTCAGTTTTGGGCCTTTTCCTCCCAGAGTCGACCTTCCTCAAGTTCTTGGAAGTGGTCCGCACGCCGACGTTCTCGCTTCTTGGGATTATCGTCGCCTACAATGCGTTCCCATACTTCCTGATGCCAGTGTTACAGTGGTCTATCGTGACTTTCTACCGCGTCGCGATGGCGCTCTAGAGGCATTTCTGCCACGCGTAGCATCTTTTTGGCCCTTGGCTTTCGCGGTTCTGCGGCGTGACTGACAAGCCGGGCAGATGTGAGTTCCGCGCTGCCCCACAACGATGCGCCGAATCTCGCTCTTGCAGCGCTTGCAGGGCTCCCCTTCACGGCCGTACACAACTGGCGAGTACATCCCGCCGTCGACCACGCCGTCTCCGAAGTCAGTCCCGAGCAGTGAGACGGCTTTAGAGAGTATCGAGACGATCGCAGCGTGCAGCGCTGCGCGTTTCTCCTGCGGGATCTTGTTGCACGGTGTCAGCGGGTGGACCTGAGCTGTCCAGAGAGACTCATCGACGTAGATGTTGCCGAGTCCGGCGATGAGAGACTGGTTCAGAAGCGTTGGCTTCACGGCGCCTTTTCGGGCGCACAGGATTGAGTCAAGCATTTCAGGAGTGAAGGAGTCGCTGAGCGGCTCAATGCCGATTCGAGCAGTGATCTCCTCCGGAGAGGAGACGAGGTACATCCGGCCGAACTTTCGGGTGTCATTAAAGCGCAGGCTCTTTCCGTTGCTGAGGTAGAGCACGACTCGGTCGTGGGGCTCAAGCGGCATAGAGTCGGGCAGCACATCGAGTGAGCCGCTCATTCGAAGGTGGGTAAAGAGGAACTGCTCGGAGCTGCCTTCAAGCCGCATGCCGACGAATTTTCCGCAGCGAAATACGCTCGTGATGGCGCTGCCGGAAACTAGATCAGAGAATAGAGGGGCCCTGTTGTGCGCGATGGTGCGGTGCCACAGCACCTCAGAGCTTTTTATCGCTAGCCCCTCGATGCGCTCCCTGAGGTACCTGACTGTAGACTCGACTTCTGGCAGTTCCGGCATGGTTTTATGCGATAAATGCGTGTTTTAGCCCGGGAGACTGTAGCAGGAAGATCAAAAGACAGCCACTTCATGGACTTAGGGCGTCATGACACCGCGGTCTACGGCAAAGCCTCTGGAATCACTCAATACTCCCGCAGCATATGCCGATCTCTCTCATTGGAGAGAAGAGAACGTGAAGGTCGTCCACCGAAAAGAAACAAGCCAGATGACCCTTGAGCTGCTGGTGTCTGATGACCGGCTCAAGCTCTTTGCGCGCGTAGTTCCCCAGGCAGACTGCAATGCTGCTCGAGAGGATGAGTTCCTAAAAGAAGTCAGCTCCATTGCTCCTGACGACCTGATCGACCGTATGGTGGTATGGGATATCGTATCCGAGCTCAGGCAGGGGAAGGGCTGCGACGCTCGCCGAGTGGCGCGTGGCGTGTCACCCGTGCCGGGACGTGACGGAAAGCTGGTGTGGCTCGTGCGCCGGTTTTCGCCTGGCAAGACGGATGATGCTGAGCGCGAATTCGTTGATTTCTTCACGCTAGGCTTGTTTGAGAATGTGGCCAAAGGGCGCGAGATCGCGCGTGTGTACAAGCCTACCGGAGGTCTTGCAGGGAAAGACGTGCTCGGCAAGCCGCTCTCGACGAAAGCTGGCCGTGCCATAAGCCCGCGCTTTGAAAAGACGATTGAGGCCCGGGCGGATGACGCACAGGAGGCCTACACCACGCTCGTTGCAGCAGTCGATGGGTACGTCCACGACGAGGGCGGAAAGTTTAGCATTCGAGAGGTGCTCCACATCTCAGGGAACCTCGACTACAGCATGGGCCACATTGATTTTATCGGGAGCGTCAGAATAGGAGGCGATGTTCAGAAGGGCTTCAACATCAAGGCCCGCGGCAAGATTGAGGTTTTGGGGGCAGTGCTGGGGGACAACGTCATCACGAGCGACTCGTCGGTCACGATCAAGGGCTTTCACTACGGTGGCGAGGGCTCTTTTCTCTCAGCCAAGGGTGACTACACCGTAGACGCCTGCGAGAAGGTCACCACAGAAGTAGGCGGAAACATATTCATCGCCCGTGAGGCGCGCGAGTGTGCGCTTTGCTCCTCTTCGGCAGTCATATCGCCGCGTGCGGCTTTCATCGGCGGCTCGGTTTGGTGCGTCAAAGGGTTCGAGGGGCGCGTCGTGGGCAATCCGGCTGGCGTGAGGACGGTGATAGAGATTCGAAACGAGCTTGAGGTAACGAAGGAGTACCGCAAGCTAAGCGACAACATCCGCAAGCATGCCGCAGCGGCCGCGGCGCTTGAGCTGCACATCGGCCCATACCTCAAGAATCGCAACCGAGTGCCGCTTTTGCGCAACCAGTTTAAGGAGAAGATGGTGGCACTGCTCGATAAGCACGACCAGGTCACGAAATCACTGGAACACCTCAAGGGGCTTGAGAAGAAAATGAGAGAGGGGAAGCCTCTTGAAAGCAATGCGCGCGTGAATGTCCGCGAGATGGCAAACGCCGGCACTGTTCTCACAAGTGGAGAAACGATCTTGGAATTGAAGGATTCTGTTGCTGGCCCGGTTTGTTACAAGCCGAGCGACGACAGGAGCGAATGGAGGCAGGAAGCCTTTATGGATTTAACGGTGGAGTAGGATATGGAAAAGAAGGACCTTTTGACGAACATTCACTCGGCCTGCGCTGTCGGAATGAACCTTATTCCGCCGACCCTGCTGTGTGACAGCATAGGCTCTATCGGGCTAAAGACCCCGCTTGTCGTAAAGCCAGAGACGACGCTCGCAGAGTGCGTTGATGTGCTGCAACACCACAAGATCGGCAGCCTGTTGGTGGTAGACGAGCAGGGGAAGCTCGTGGGCATCTTTACTGAGCGTGATTGTATCCTCAAGGTCATGGCGAAGGTTCAGTCACTGAATGAGGCGGTAGTAAAAGACTACATGACCCCGCACCCGATTCGCGAGCGCGCTGAAGCTTCAATCGCGTTCGCCCTGAACCTCATGTCCCACGGCGGCTTTCGCCATGTCCCAATCGTAGACCAAGACGACGTGCCGATCGGGATCGTATCGGTGAAGGATGTTGTGGACCACATCGTTCGCAAGATGCTGGAGGCGATATACGAAGCGGTGGAGGAGTCGTAGCGGAGAGATGCGTTCTCTTTGAGTAGCAAATGGCCTCGGAGCCGGCTGCGGAACCGGTTCCGTTGCCGTCACCGATCCGGGCCACGGTTCCGCAGACGGGGAAGATGCCGCCGAGTAGTATGAACATCCGAATCGGCTGCTCAATTCTGGCGGTCTAGTGGATTAGCCTTTTGAGCAGCATAGCAATCTCCATTCAGCGATCTCCGCGTTTTCCGCGCCCCCGCGTTAATTATCGGAAATAACCAAAGCGTCGAGAAACGGTCATGGCTGCATGGAGGGAGCGGAGCGTCCGGCCACGGTTCAGGTCCGGCGGAGCTAGCGGCTGCCTTTGTGCTTGCGGACTGAGAAATCGGAGTCGGAACCGGAGCCGGAACCGGGGCCGTTCCCGGTACCAGTGCCGCTGTCGGTGTCGAAGGGGAGGGGGCGTGCTTAAATAAAAAAGGGCTGCCATTTGGCAGCCCTTTTCCTTTTTGGCCGAAGCTTCGGCTCCTCAGTCCGCTACAGGAGCGGAGCGATGAGGAGCGAAAGGATCGAGACCATCTTGATAAGGATGTTGAGTGCTGGACCTGAGGTGTCCTTGAACGGATCGCCTACGGTGTCGCCGACTACCGCCGCCTTGTGAGCGTCGGAGCCCTTCTTCTCGCCCTCAACGAGTCCCTGCTCGATGAACTTCTTGGCGTTGTCCCAAGCGCCGCCGGTGTTCGACATGAAGATGCCGAGCACAACGCCGACTACGGTGGTGCCGAGGAGAAGCCCTGCGAGCGCATCAGCTCCCATCGCGAAGCCGACGAGGATCGGCGTGATGAGAGCGACAAGCCCAGGGGTCCTCATCTCAGTGAGAGCCGCCTTGGTTGAGATCTCTACGCAACGAGAGACGTCAGGCTTAACGCCCTCCTTGCCCTCGAGCAGTCCTGCGATCTCGCGGAACTGGCGTCGAATCTCAGTCACGATCAAGCCGGCTGCGCGACCCACCGACTGCATCGTGAACGCCACGACGAGACCCGGGAGGATTGCGCCGATGAACACGCCCATGACGAGCATCGGATTAGTGATGCTGAGATCGATCTTGGTTCCAGCGCCGGTGAAGGTCTGGGTGTACGCGCCAAAGACTGCCAGCGCCGTTAGGCCTGCGGAGCCGATGGCGAAGCCCTTGCCGATGGCAGCAGTGGTGTTGCCGAGGGCATCGAGCCTGTCGGTGATTGCGCGGGTGTCAGAGCCGAGGTGCGACATCTCAGAGATACCGCCGGCGTTGTCCGCGATCGGGCCGTACGCGTCGACCGTCATGATGATGCCCGTGGTTGAGAGCATCGCCACGCCTGCGAGGGCCACACCGTACACGTCGCCAAACTTGTGCGAGATGAGCACCGCCGCAACGATGAGGATCAGCGGGATCGCTACGCTGCGGAAGCCAACGGCTATGCCGTTGATGATGCAGGTTGCTGGGCCAGTCTTGGCCGCTGCAACGATCTCGAAGACCGGCTTCGATGAGGTGTAGTACTCCGTCGCAAGACCGATGCCGATGCCGCACAGGGTTCCGAAGATGATCGGCACCCAGAGGCTAAGCGTCAGCGGAACAGCCGGAAGGACCAGGAAGATCCCAGCAGCAATTACAAAGAGCACAGAGGCGATCAGCACTGCGAAGCGGAGGGCCTTGGCAGGATCTCCGTCCTTCAGGAAGCCCATCCACTTGATGGCGATGTACGACGAGATAGCCCCGAAGAGCCCCAGGATGAGCGGAGTGGCCATGAGCCACATCTGGCCATCCTTTACGGCCATTCCGCTGTCTGCCTTGAGGAGCTTCATGATGCCCGCGTCTCCCATCGTCGCGGCAAGCGCAAGACAGCCGATGATGCAGGTAACGTACGACTCGAAGATGTCAGCGCCCATGCCGGCGACGTCGCCTACGTTGTCACCAACGTTGTCAGCGATAACGCCCGGGTTGCGTGGGTCATCTTCCGGAATTCCTGCCTCGACCTTTCCTACGAGGTCAGAGCCTACGTCAGCAGCCTTGGTGTAAATTCCGCCGCCCACGCGCGCGAAGAGAGCAACCGAAGAGGCTCCCATCGCGAAGCCGATGATTGGCTCATGAGCCTTAACAACGTCCTGAACTTCCTGCGGGAGGAAGTAGAGGAAGAGAACGCCAACACCGATCAGGCCGAGCGCTGCAACGGTGAGACCCATGACTGCGCCACCGTTGAAGGCGACCATCAGGGCCTGGCCCGGCTGCTTGTCAGAGGCTGCCTGCGCAGTGCGCACGTTCGCCATGGTGGCTGCCTTCATGCCGAGGAAGCCAGCAAGAAGTGACATGCCGGCTCCGAGGATGAAGCACGCTGCCGTGTCAAACTTAAGCATGTACCAGATCGCGAGGAAGGCCACTCCGATGAACCAAGCCAGGTACAACGCCTGCTGCTTGAGGTACGCCAGAGCGCCGGCGCGGATAGCCCCGCTGATCTCCTGCATGCGGGCATTCCCGGCGGGAAGCGCCAGGATGCTCACGTACATGCGGTACGCGACGAGGAAGGCCAACACTCCGAAGATCGGGGTGGCCCACGTTAAGACGGAATAAGTGGTAGACATGTTACTCCCAACTTCACTAGACGAACTGTTGCTCACAACTGCGGCCTAACGGGCGAGGCGAACACGCTCTGCCACGCCGCAATCGTAAGTGCCTGAAACTAAAGGCGGGGGGATTGTATCCGTTGTGACGGAGGAGTCAACCTAAGGCGGGCGTAAGCTAGTTTTTCTAACTAGCTGTAATCTCGAAGCGGATTGTAGTGGGGCATAGCATTCCTAGCCCTCATCCTTCTCTTCGTCCTGTACCTGCACCTGCACCGAACTCCTGCTCGTAATCGGGACAGTTCCGGGGATTGCCTCCGACATTCGTGTCGATAGAACAGGATGAGGACGAGGAGTTCAGTGCAAGTGCAGGAGAGGGAGAAAGACGCACGACAAGGGTGTCCGTCCCCTTTTTCGCGACCTAGTGCGTGAGCTTCTTGTACTTGATTCGGTGCGGGGTGTCGGCGTCGGCGCCGAAACGGCGGCGGCGGTCAGCCTCGTAGTCTTGGTAGTTGCCTTCGAACCACACGACGTTGCTGTCGCCCTCAAACGCCAGGATATGAGTCGCTATGCGATCCAGGAACCAGCGATCGTGGCTTATCACAACGGCGCATCCGCCGAAGTTTATGAGAGCTTCCTCAAGGGCGCGCAGCGTGTTGACGTCGAGGTCGTTGGTCGGCTCGTCGAGCAGGATCACGTTTCCGCCAGAGCGCAGCATCTTTGCCAGGTGCACACGGTTGCGCTCGCCGCCTGAGAGCTTGCCGACCTCTTTCTGTTGGTCCGGTCCTGCGAAGTTAAACTTCGCAACGTAGGCGCGTGAGTTTACCTCACGCTCACCGAGCTTAATGAGGTCGAGACCGTCTGAGATCTCCTCAAACACGCTCTTCTTGTCGCTCAGGTGGTCGCGGCTCTGGTCGACATACGACAGCGCCACGGTCTCTCCGACCTTGAAGCTTCCTTGATCAGGATTCTCCTGGCCGGTGATGAGCTTAAAGAGGGTTGTCTTTCCGGCGCCGTTTGGCCCGATAATTCCGACGATTCCGCCCTTTGGCAGGCTGAAGCTTAGGTCCTCAAAGAGCACCTTGTCGCCGAAGGTTTTTGCGACGCTCTTCGCCTCAATCACGACGTCACCGAGGCGCTTTCCTGGCGGGATGTAGATCTCAAGCTCTTCGATCTTCTTCTCTTGCTCTGCGTTGAGGAGGTCTTCGTACGCCTGGATACGCGCCTTGGACTTCGCCTGGCGAGCGCGCGGTGATTGCTGAATCCACTCAAGCTCTCGAGCGAGCGTCTTCTGGCGCTTCGACTCAGATTTCTCCTCTAGCTCAAGCCGCTGCCGCTTCTGGTCGAGCCAGCTTGAGTAGTTTCCTTCCCAGGGAACGCCGTGTCCACGGTCGAGCTCAAGGATCCACTTCGCCACGTTGTCTAAGAAGTAGCGGTCGTGGGTGATGCACACTACGGCTCCAGGATACTCCTGCAGGTGGCGCTCAAGCCACGCGACAGACTCGGCATCGAGGTGGTTGGTGGGCTCGTCGAGCAAGAGCAGCTCCGGCTTCTGGAGCAGGAGCTTGCAAAGCGCTACCCGGCGCTTCTCGCCACCAGAGAGGTTTGTTATTGGGAGGTCGCCCGGCGGGCACCGTAGCGCATCCATCGCGATCTCAAGGGTGCGGTCCAGCTCCCAGGCACCCAGTGCGTCGATCTTGTCTTGGAGAGCAGCCTGCCGATCGATAAGCTTCTCCATCTCTTCAGGCGAGATGTCGTCGCCGAGCTTGACACTGACTGCCTCGAACTCGGTTAGGAGGGAGGCCGCCTCGCCACACCCCTCCATGACGTTCTCTTTCACCGTCTTGTTCGGGTTGAGCTTAGGCTCCTGCTCCAGGTACCCGATCGTTAAATTCGGGCGGAACGTGATGTCGCCGCTGAACTCCTTGTCGAGCCCGGCTATGATCTTAAGCAAGCTCGACTTTCCGGAGCCGTTTAAGCCCACGATGCCGATCTTTGCCCCCTCAAAGAAGGAGAGCGATATGTCTTTAAGAACCTGCTTCCCTGGGGGGAAGGTGCGGTTCATGCGATGCATAGAGAAGATAATTGGTGGCATGTCCAGAACGATACATGTGCTGTGGGCAAAGCTGCAAGAGCTGAGGCCCCCCTTCCTTAACGTGAACGTGCACGTAAACGTGAACGTTCACGTGCACGAAAATGAAGCTTGAACCGGGCTAGACACCCCGGGGGGCTTTTTCGGAACCGGAACCGGAACCGGAACCGGAACCGGAACCGGAACCGGAACCGGAACCGGCTCCGCTCCCGTTCCCGCCAGGAGGCAGATTTCAGGGGGAGAATTTTTCTTAGTTGGGATCTGTACCGAACAGTCGGGTCTGAAACCTTACCCTTTGAAGTTGAATGTGGAGGGCTCTACTGTCCGGCGCGGGTTTCGGATTGCTGTTTCCGTCACCTGACGTTCGTTGTTCTGACTGCTACTTTTTCCCCTCGCTGGAGACCGTTGATGCAGAGACAACCGCCGCGTGGCAGCTACCTCCTTGAAGCCTCAATCGTTACCTTTGCGGCAGCCTTCTTTCTTGTCGGCGCCTCCGACGTCTCCCGAATCTTTCATGCTCGTAGTGCTGTTCGCGCTGGAGTGCGCGAGGGGCTTCGCTGTCTCTATCCGACAGACGCTGGGTGCGCGCCAGCAGACACCGTAAATCCCGCGCCAGCGAACCTGCGTTACAATGTCTCCGTCTGGGATGAGAGTGCGCAGTACGTCGTCCCAACAGAGATATGGCGAGCGCAGGCCGAGTGGATGATGGAGCCTGAGCTTACGGTCCCGCTTGAGGCGACCCGGGTGTCGCAGGCAACGGTGCAGCTAGCACGAGACAAATTCAGGGAGCATGAGGTTCTTTTCCCCGTGCAGGGACACCACCCGTACCTTGTGCAGCAGCGGGAGTTCCCGATCATCGGCGGCCTCGATCCGCTTAACCCAGAATTCCGCGACCGTGTGACCCGTGCACGGTTGTCTCCAAACCAGACCCTCGGCATCTCGGGAATTCGCGGCACGACTCGAAGCGTGCCCGGGACACTACAGAGCGGCTTTGAGCCCCAGTTTAGGATCGGCTCTGCGCAATTTTCCTTGCGCGATGCCTGGCCCGGGCGAGACACAGAGCTCCTTCAGATCCGAGCGCTTGAGCAGCGGCACAGCGTAAAGATTGAGTGCTACGCGGGAGAGCTGCTGCGTGAGGCGTCGCCTGCCCGGATCGACTGGGGCCGGCTCACCGGACTCCCGCCGCTCTGCCGATACCGCGGTGGTGCGCGGCTTTTCTCCTCTGACGGACTGCGTGTCCCGCTGATGCTGCGTCTGACTGGCAGCACTCGCGGCACATCAGCAGCAGGCCAGGGGAAGGCGCTGATTCAGCTGCGCTGGACAATGGGCAGCAGTCGCGCCGAACAGCGCCTTGGCGGCAGGCTGCTTTCAGCGGGAGCGAGCGGGAACTTCGTGGTTCGAGGAGCAGGCCTAGATGATATCGCGGTGAATGCGCGAACGCCTTACGAAAAGGGGGGCACCTACTTCGAAGAGCTTCGTGACAACGGGACGATCATGCTCGTGCCTGCTGCGGCTCAGGTCTTCGTTGACGTTTTCTTGGTGAGCCTAAACGGGCAGCCTGTGTCGTGGCAGGGCGGGTCGCTAGAGCTCTTCTATCCTTCATTCTCTCTCTTCCCAGAGC
>CANLJX010000086.1 GCA_947491545.1 Deltaproteobacteria bacterium | reverse complement strand
CGTTGGCCCCCTCTCTCGCTTCGTCCACAAGGGGATGACTTCCAGTGACGTCGTTGATACGTGTCTTGCAGTCCAGATGCGGCGCGCAGGCCTGCAGCTCAGGGAGCGTGTCGAGGCGCTCATGAAGACGCTCAAGGCGCGCGCCACTGAGTTCAAGCTCACGCCGTGCATCGGGCGCTCTCACGGTATTCACGCAGAGCCTACAACCTTCGGTATTAAGCTCGCTGGCTGGTACGCCGAGATGGCGCGCCAGCGCACTCGGCTCGATAGCGCGATTGAGACGATCTCGGTGGGCAAGCTCTCGGGGGCTGTCGGCACCTACGCAGGCATTGACCCGCGCGTTGAGGAGCACGTCATGAGGCGGCTTGGGTTGCGCCCGGAGACGGTCGCAACGCAGGTAGTCTCACGCGACAGGCACGCCGAGTTTATGGCCTGCTTGGCAGGCATCGCCAGCTCGATCGAGCGCTTCTCAGTAGAGATTCGTCACCTGCAGCGCACCGAGGTGCGTGAGGCGATGGAGGGCTTCACGCCAGGACAGAAGGGCTCATCTGCGATGCCTCACAAGCGCAACCCAATCCTTACAGAGAACCTGTGCGGGCTCGCGCGCCTGGTGCGCTCGTACGCGCAGCCGTCTTTCGAGAACGTTGCCCTTTGGCACGAGCGTGACATCAGCCACAGCTCAGTCGAGCGAGTTGCTGTGCCCGACGCCTGCATCGCGCTTGAGTTTATGCTGGTGCGCTTTGAAGGGGTCGTGCGGAACCTCGTGGTTTCGGCTGAGAAGATGCTTGAGAACCTTGAGATGACTCGCGGCACGGTCTTTTCGGGTCACCTTTTGCTGGCCCTCGTTGATAAGGGGATGACGCGCGAAGAAGCCTACGCGCTCGTCCAGGCGCACGCCCTGGCCGCATTCGATGGCGGCGCATCTCTGCTGGAACGGGTGAGCGGAGATCCGAAGGTCTCTGGCTGTCTGAGTTCCGACGAAGTTAAGGCGGTGTTCGACCTCGGGCGGCACCTGAGAGAGGCGGACCGGATTGTTGACCGGGCGCTCGCGCTGTAGCTTTTTGTGTAGGGGAGATTCGCCATGAAATACCAGGTGCTCGTAAGGCTTAAGCCGGGTGTGCTCGATGTGCAGGGGAAGGCAGTTGAGAACGGGCTTAAGGACAAGCAGTTCGATGCCATCAAGAACGTGCGCGTTGGGCGCGTGATCGAGCTTGAAGTCGACGGAGTAGCCGGGGCAGAAGCCAAGGCGCGGGTCGACGAAGTGTGCAAGCTGCTCCTCGCTAACCCGGTCATCGAGCAGTACGAGATCAAGGAGGTTGCGTGAAGGTAGCCGTCGTCGTCTTCCCTGGCACCAACTGCGACCAAGACATGGAGCATGTGTACGGGAAGCTCCTCAAGCAGGAGACGGTGCGCGTCTGGCACCGCGAGACGGAGCTTCACGGCTCAGATGTAGTGGTGCTGCCGGGCGGCTTCTCGTACGGGGACTACCTGCGCACCGGGGCGCTGGCGAAGCTCTCGCCAGTCATGGAGGCGGTAAAGGCTCACGCCGAAGCGGGCGGAAAGGTTATCGGCATCTGTAACGGCTTCCAGATTCTGTGCGAGTCAGGGCTTCTTCCGGGAGTTCTCCTTGAGAACGTTGGAAGGAGGTTCCTATCGCGCTTCGTCCATATGCGCGTAGAGTCCACCAACTCTTTCTTTACTTCCGGGATGACGGCCGGAGATGTTGTGACCTGCCCAATCGCGCACTTCCAGGGGAACTACTTCGCTGAAGCAGCGGTTCTCGACGAGCTTGAGAAGCGCGGGCAGGTTGTCTTCCGCTACTGCGACGCAAACGGCGACGTGCGGCCTGATGACATTGAGGTAAACGTCAACGGCTCCTGTCGCGCCATCGCTGGGATCACGAGCCGCGGTGGCAACGTGGTCGGCCTGATGCCGCATCCAGAGCGGGCGGTTGAGGACCTGATCGGGTTCGTGGGCGGGGCTACGGGGCTTGCGCCTTTCCGGCCGGCAGCCTGAAGCTGCTTGGTGCCTAGCAGCTTCCCAGCCTCACATTGCAGCTAGAGAACGCTCCGTTCACGTGAGTCACATCGAAGCCCCTGCTGCGCAAGAAGGACGACGCGAGGGCAGCCCTCTTCCCTGAAGCGCAGTGCACAAAGAGCGGCCTTCCCGTGGGCACTTCACCGAGCCGCGCGAGAAGCCTCGTGTACGGCACTGAAAGAGCCCCTGGAATGTGAGCTTGGGCGTGCTCTCCTGAGGTCCTAACATCGATGACTGCCCCTACGGCGAGTGCCTGTGCGGGATCAAAGGTGGCGGAGGGCACCGAGCGGCTCTTCTCCGTGAGGAGCCCCGCAGCCTGTGCCTCTGAGAGGGTCATCCAGCCCTGGATATTGTCGAAACCGATCCGGAAGAGCTGCCGCACAGCGAGGTCGACGTCAGCTCCTGCTTCCACCAAAAGCAAGATGCCGTCCTGCTCTGAGAGAAAGGAGCCGGTTGCTGCCGAAAAGAACGGCGAGCGAAGCGGCGCGGAGATTGACTTCGGGAAGTGCCCATCTGCGTAGGCATCAGAGTCGGTGCGGGCATCTACGACAAAGGTATTTGGGGCCTCCGCCTTCTGAGAGAAGAGTGCGGGAGTGAGATGCTCTGCGACGGGTAGGGCACCCAAGACAGCCACGCCGTCGCGGTTCACGCGCTTCATCGTTGCGAAGTAGGCAGGTGGGTCGGGCTGCCCCTGAAGGATCGCCTTTAGGAAGGAGTCGCCGTCACTGATAGCGAGCTTAAAGGGCGAGTTGAAGCGGCGCTCGTACCCCAGTGTGGATGTTGGAATCGCCCCAAGCGACTTGCCGCAGGCGCTTCCAGCTCCGTGCCCAGGTAGGACCTGAACGTAGTCGCCAAGAGTCGTGAGTCGGTCGCGCAGGGAACCGAGGAGCTGCTCAGCGGAGGAGGCTGCAACGTTTTCCTGTCCGGCGGCTGTTTCAAGCAGGTCTGGACGCCCGACGTCACTAACAAAGAGGAAGTCGCCCGTTGCGATCGCAACAGGCTCGGAAGCTCCGCCGCCTCTGTCTGTAATAACGAAGCAGAGGTGCTCCGGGGTGTGCCCAGGGGTGTGAAGAGCCCGAACCTCGATGTTTCCAACGGCAAAAGTGTCTCCGTCCCGCAGCAGCTTCGTGTTTGGGCGATCGCCTGTCCAGCCGTAGCTCCAGTCAGCACCACCTTCAGCCGAGAGGCAGAGCTTGACGGACGGATCTTGGGAG
Organism: Deltaproteobacteria bacterium; assembly: GCA_947491545.1. Taxonomy (GTDB): domain Bacteria; phylum Bdellovibrionota_C; class UBA2361; order UBA2361; family OMII01; genus OMII01. The sequence goes on along the minus strand of CANLJX010000086.1, from coordinate 9,279 downwards.
AGCTCCCTAGCTCCGCTTACGAAATCCGCATGAATGTGGGTCTCTGTCACCGCGCTGATGCGAAGCCCGTTCTCTTTGGCGAGCGCTGTGTAGCGGTCGATGTCGCGTTCTGGGTCAATGATGAGCGCCTCGCCGGTTCGTTGGCACCCAACGAGGTAAGCGTACTGGGCGAGGTACGGGTCGAAGATCTGCCGAAGGAGCATGTTGCCTCTCTGTGCTGGCTACGAAATGGAGCAGGAGCTCTTTGTCGAGCAGCATGCTGCCCGGCGGTTGTTCCACGGCATGCGGGCGAGCACCATTCCCATGCCGCAGGTGTCTGTGACTCCAGCGAACACGAGCCCAGCACCAATGAAAGCCGGAACTACAATCCAGGCCGCGCTCACGAAGTACGCGAGGCAGGAACCGATGAACACGAGTGCACCTGCAGAGATTCGCACCTGCCGCTCTAGCGAGATGGTTTTCTTCCCCTCGACTGCTGCGAGACCGCTTGACTTCCAAGCGGCCATGCCGCCCTCAAGGATTCGAACACCCTGAAGGCCTGCGGCGACGAGAGTCTCGGCCGCCTTGCGAGCGCGGCCGCCTGACTTGCACACAACGATGCAGCCACGACCCTGCATAAGCTCCGTAACCTTGGCGGGGTTTAGCTCTGTGATGGGGTACAGCAAGGCTCCTTCAATGTGCATCTCTTCGAACTCTGCGGGAGTGCGGACGTCGAGCAAGAGGCAGGCACTTCGGCTGGTGTTGGCATCGGACGGCGAGACGGTGGGAATAGTGGCGTTCATTATTTGTCTCCTCTCTGTGCGGCTCTGAGTTGGGCTACTTTGTGGCTCACAGGACCGCGAATCGCTGATGCGGGAGTATCATACGCCACAGTCGTGGATGCAAAGACTCTCTCGATCGCGGGGGCGGTTACGCCGCCAGAGTTCTCAGCGCCGGGCAGAGCTTAACGACGCCTGCGCGCTGTCATAAGCCCGAAGAAGAGGAGCGAAGCAGCGATGATCCCGATGACTACGAGGGCGGTAAGCCCCGGCAGCCTAGGGCTAAGCGAGCGCCCAAGCCCGTTCTCCCCTGGGATTCGGATGCTCCGAAGGGTAGCCAAAAGGGCTTCTTTTGACAAAATTGGGTGCCCCTCGCGGTCTACGATGCTGGCTGTATAGAGCCGATCAGGGAGCTGTACCTGCAAGATTAAGCCCTCCATCGGCATGTTCTGGTTCATGTAGCGCACGGTGGTATGGAAGCTTTCTTGCTCGCCGAGGGGCTCTAGGCGTGACTCCGAAAAGGTTGCATCGGTGAGACCAACGAGGTGGTAGGCGTTGCGAACAGCAGCCTCTCGCGCCATTGCTCCGGGCGTAATTGAGGGCTGAGGGTTGGCCTCCTGGATGATGTTAAGTGTTGGAAATCCGCCGTTTTTATTGCGAAAAGCACACAAAACCCCCTGCTGCTGCAAGGCTACCGGCTGCCAGTCATCGGAGAGACCGAGCACGATACCGGTGCCGCTTCCACACGGCACTTCGGTCGATGTTGCTTGCGCCCAAAGGCTCTCAACGGAGGGGGCGCGAAGCGACCATGCTGTGGCTGCGAGAGCGCAGATCGAGATCACTCCGAAGCGCAAGAGGGTGATTTTTGCTCGGCGGGAGCGCGTTTTTTTGCTCATGGTCACGAAAAAATATTATTGATCAATGGCGAGAATTGTAACTATCATCGCGCTTGTTCGCATCTGACGACGAGATCTTATTTTTCTGGCTGCGTAAAAACTGCCCGAAAAATGGGGCTCCCCGCGAGGGCGAGGCTCGTACATCGTCGAAAGAATCTGTTTCGTGGCTGTGCCTCTCCAATGATGGCGAGTGCAGTCCCTGACGGTGTGCGACGCTAACGGTAGATACATACCAATTGTATTTAGGAGAAAAACGTATGGCAAAGAAGCCAGCGAAGAAGAAGGTAGCTAAGAAGATTGCAAAGCCAGCTAAGAAGGCCCCTAAGGGTAAGGTTGTTGCTGCTCCGTCTGTTAAGGCTAAGGTTTCCACGAAGCCACGCAACACCTCGACTCTCAGCTACACTCAGTCTGAGTTCGTTGAGAACGTTCGCGCGTTCTGCGGCCTCGACAAGCGTTCAGAGGCTAAGCAGCTCGTTGAGGACATTGCTATGTTCGTGATGGATTCCCTCAAGAGGGGTTACAAGATCCCGCTCATGGGTCTCGGCAAGCTCTACGTGCGTGAGTCGAAGGCTCGCACTGGCCGCAACCCAGCAACCGGCGAGATGATCCACATTCCGAAGAGGAAGCGTGTTCGTTTCACCGCTGCTAAGGCGCTCAAGGAGAGGGTACTCTAGTCCTTGAGGAGCTTTTGCTCCGGAGGAGCGCGGGAGGTGAGAGCCTCCCGCGCTTTTTTTTTGCTTTGGTTCCGGCCATCTTTCTCCTCCTCCTCCTCCTCCTCCTCCTCCTCCTCCTCCTCCTCCTGCACCTGCACTGACGTCCTAATCCTCGTCGGCGGGGGCGGTCGGATGAGGGCGATTAGGAGAGGGGCAAGGTGCGGCTCCGGGAGGAAGACTCTGTCAGTCCGCCCGCTTTCCAATCATCCTCGTAGCTTTTTGGTTATGCAACGCGGAGGCGCGGAGGACAGAGAGTCCGCGGCGATTAGGTTTTCTTATCAGAGAGCTAGGATAGCTACTGGCGCCCTGGTGCTTCACTTTCCGTGACCTCCGCGAGTTCCGCGCCTCCGCGTTATTTAACCAAAAGGCTTGGGCACCGAGAGAGTCAGCCCTTCACAATCGACCGTGGACCTATCCTTGCAGCTTCAGTGGATACCGAGCGCAGTTGGTTTAGTAACGCGGAGTCCGCGGCGATGGCGCTTTTCGGTCTTAACGCCTCGCCGTTCTCTTTATCCTCCTCCTAATCCTGCACCTGCACCGGGGTCCTAATCCTCGTCGGCGGGAGCGGTCGGGAGAGGGCGATTAGGAGGGGGTGCAGGTGCAGGAGGAGGATAAGGATTAAGAGACGGTTTAGAAGAGGGGCGGCGGGGCGTCGTAGATCCGGGTTTTTAAGTTTTCGAGGAAAGAGGTAGAGTCCAGCGCATGTCAGAATCACCATCAAAAGAAGCCATCATTGAGGCCCTAAAGACCGTTGAGGATCCGGACCTCTTTCTGGATATCTACTTCCTGGGACTGATCTACAGCATTCAGATAGAAGAGGGGGAGGTTGTGGTTGAGATGACCTTTACCACTCCTCTGTGCCCGTCTGGTCCGCAGCTTAAGCAGGACGTGATGCTCAAGGTGGGTGCGGTGCCCGGTGTTACCAAGGTGACGGTCAATATTACGTTTAGCCCGCCCTGGGAGCCCTCTGAAGAGGTGAAGGGGCTGCTGGGGATGATGTAGGGGACAGAGGCACAGTGCAGCTTTCGCAAGACCAGATTGAGCTACAGGACCTGCTACGAGGCTTCTTTGCTGAGCATGTGACCTCTGCCGTGGTGCGCAAGCGAATCGAGAGCCCGCAGGCTGAGCAGAGAGAGCTGCTTGATCTGCTCTCACAGCTTGGGCTGCGCGAGGGGTTCTGCGGTTCCGATGCACCCTACGGGGCGCCGGAGCTTGGGATACTTAGTGTAGAGTGTGGCGCGTCCCTCATGCCTGAGCCGGTCTGTGAGCGGCTGCTGTGTGAGGGGGTTTTTCCGCGGCTGCTCGGCGCGGAAGAAGCCTCAGCGTATAGCGCGGCGCTCGGAGGGAAGCCAACAGCGGTGGCGCCCCGTGAGTGCTGCTCGCTCAAAGCGGACGCGAAGGGGAAGTCGGTTTCGGGCGAGATCGCATGGAGCTTCGGTGGGGCTGACGCTGAAACTGTGCTCGCTGTCGCTTCGGTTGCGGGTGCTGAGCGGCTCGTTGTGTTCTCGAGATCGGCGCCGGGTGTTAGCGAAAGAGTCGCTTCATCTCTCGACCTAACGGTGCGGCTGCGAAAGTATACCCTGAAGAAGGCACCGGTGTTTCTGCTCTCTGAAGGCGCGTCGGCTACGCTCCTTGATCTTGTTGAAGTCATCAAGGCGAGTGAAGCCTACGGCGTCGCTCGTAGGGCCCTTGAGATCACCTGTGAGTACGTCAAGACCCGTGAGCAGTTCGGTGTGCCCGTTGGCGGATTTCAAGCCGTGCAGCAGAAGCTTGCCGACTCCTACGCCGCGAGTGAGTCTCTGGGGGCGCTGGCGCGCTTTGCAGCGTGGGCAGTGGTGTCGTCGTCTGAGCAGCGCGCGCTGACCTCCAGGGCGGCGATCGCTCACGCATCCTCTGTTGCGCCTGCGGTGTGCGAGAGCTGTATTCAGTGCCTAGGGGGAATTGGCTTCACCTGGGAGCACGATCTTCACCTATACCTGCGCCGGGCTAAGCTGATCTCTCTTGCCTTTCCAAATAGTGAGCAGCGGTCTTCTGAGCTCATAGCACGAGCCGTAAGGCCCTCGTAGGCTGGGTGACTCGCGAGCCTCGCTAGCCTAGCAGTAGCGGCTAATTTCCGGCCGCGGGTCCAATTGTTTCTAGCAGCTCACACCAGATGTGGATCACCGTAATGTGGGCCTCTTGGATCCGCTCGGTTGCTTGAGCCGGCACAACCACTGACGCGTCGCACAGCGGGGCCAGCTTTCCGCCATCCTTGCCGAGCAGTCCGATCACTTTCGAGCCACGCTCCTTTGCTTTTGCAACGGCAGCGATGACGTTACGCGAGTTGCCAGAGGTGGAGATGGCTACGAGCACATCTTTGCCTGTACAGAAGGTCTCTGCGCAGCGCGCGAACGCATCGTCGAAGCCGACGTCGTTTCCCCAGCAGGTGAGGACTCCAGCATCCATGAAGTGCATCGCGCGCACCCCTGGCCGGGAGCGCTTGTAGCGCGCTACGAGCTCCTCGCACAGGTGCATGGCGTCGCAGGTTGAGCCGCCGTTGCCGCAGGCGAATACAGTGCCACCTTGTGCGACGCAATCGGCGATAAGCCCATAGGCCGCGGATACGGCTGCCAGAAACTTCGGGTCTTTGGCGAGAGACGCCTTAAGGGAGGATGACTCTGTTAAGATTGCGGCGATGCTGTTTTCCATACGGCTTGACCTCGTAGCAGGGCGTTGTGCTCCGAATCTGAAAGTTTTAGGGGGGTGAGTGAAGCAAAAACTTGCGCCCACCTGCAGCGGAAATAATGCAGTCGAATGCGTGCCGGTGAAAGGGGGTAGTCGATGAAAAGACCCAAAAAATGAGGTTTTCCCCAAAGGGCAGCGCTTCATCTCCCGCGGCGCCACCGAACGGGCCGGGAGAGGGCGTGACATCCGGGCGGCGGCTTAAGAAGCTCACCCCCTTGACAGCGTGTGTCGGGCAGTTTCAAGTAGGGCGTTGGGTTAGCTGGAAGCCGTATTCCAGCGTTCTTAAGGGGCATCTATGAAGGAGTACAAGGTTTGGCTGGCAAAGCTTCTCACGATCGTCGTGGTTGTGTTGGTGGTGGTGCCGGTTGTCGGTGGTGCGGCTAGCGCGGTCAAGAGCGTGCTTGGGCCCAAGGTCGCTGTCATAGAGATGTCCGGAGTCATCACCGAGTCAAACGAGATCCTCAAGGCGCTCTACGAAGAGGTTCGGGACAAGGACACGAAGGCGATCGTTCTGCGAGTTGACTCGCCGGGCGGCGCAGTCGCTCCCTCAGAAGAGGTGTACAACGCCATTCGGCGCCTGAAGAGCGAGAAGCCGATCGTAGTTTCGATGGGGTCTGTCGCGGCTTCTGGCGGTCTCTACTCGTCGCTCGCTGCGAACAAGATATTCTGTCAGCCTGGGACGCAGACCGGATCGATCGGGGTGATCTTGCAGATTCCGAACTTTACCACCGTTGCCGACAAGGTTGGCGTTGACATGGTCACCATCAAGAGCGGCGCGCTTAAGGATGCCGGCAACCAGTTCCGCCCGATGACGGAAGAGGAGCGGAAGTTTCTCGAGGACGTAGCGAACCGGGTGCACCAGAACTTTATCCAGGCCGTGGCCGATGGCCGTAACATCCCGATTGAGAAGGTGCGAACGTTCTCCGATGGCCGTGTGCTGCTCGGCTCCGAGGCTAAGCAGCTTGGGCTCGTTGATGACTTCGGCGACGTGTACGACGCGGCGCGCGCTGCGCTGTCGCTCGCCAAGGTCGAGCTTAAGGCCACCGAGGTTCCGAACCTCGTCTACGCCAACAAGAAGAAGGGATTCATCGAGAAGGCGCTTGAGGGAGAGTCCCTCATCCCGGCGATTATCCGCGATGCGTCGGTGCCTACGATTCAGTACCTCGCAACGTTCTAAGGAGCTCTGTGCGGGGAATAACGGTCGCCGGTATCGGCACAGATGTCGGAAAGACGGTTGCGTCGGCGGTGCTGTGTGAGGTTCTTGGGGCCGACTACTGGAAGCCCGTTGCGAGCGGCATAGAGGCTGGAGCCACCGACAGCGACGTTGTTGCTTCCCTCATAGTTGATGGAGCGAGGCGAGTTCACCCACCCGGATGCGCGTTCAAAAAGCCGCTCTCACCCCACATCGCTGCGGCTCTTGAGGGTCGGTCTGTCTCGGTAGATTCGTTAACGCTCCCCGAGAGCGAGCGGCCGATCGTGGTGGAGTTAGCGGGCGGAGTGCTCGTTCCCCTCAACGACGAGCACACCAACATGGAGCTCGTCTCGCGCTTTGCACTGCCTGTTGTGGTCGTTTCTCGGCACTACCTAGGGAGCATCAACCACACACTTCTGACACTGGAGGCGCTTCGCGCGCGTGATGCGGCGGTGATGGGGGTGCTCTTCAATGGCGAAGAGCTTCCTGACACCGAGCGCATTGTAGAGCGCATGGGCAAGGTGCGAGTTCTCGGGCGTATCCCCACGATTCCGGAGCTATCGCCGCAGGCGATTCGCGAGGCGGCGAAGGGCGTCCGCTCGCCGCTATGACGGGTGCCGAAGCCTCAACGCTCGTTGAGCGGGACAGGCGCTGTGTCTGGCACCCGTTCACCCAGCGCGGAATGGGTGGTGAACCGCTGCCGGTCGTTTCTGCCTTGGGTAGCACACTAAGACTTGAGGACGGCCGAGAGGTGCTGGACGGAATATCTTCATGGTGGTGCAACACGCTAGGCCACGGACATCCAGAGCTGCTCAAAGCCGCGCGCGAACAGATGGAGCGCCTCGACCACGTCATGTTCGCCTCCTTTACGCATGAGCCGGCGGTGGCTCTCGCGGAGGAGCTGATTGAGGCCGCGCCGCCGGGATACGGAAAGGTCTTCTTCGCAGACAACGGCTCAACGGCCTGCGAGGTGGCAATCAAGATGGCGGTGCAGCTCTTCTCAAACCGAGGGGCGGAGCGCCGAACGCGGGTGGTGGCTCTTGAGGATAGCTACCACGGGGACACCTTCGGCGCGATGGCAGCAGGCGAGCGCGGGGTGTTTTCGGCGCCGTTTGACGAGATGCTTTTTCGGGTCGAGCGGGTTCCGGCGCACGGGGGCGCCGCTGGGCAGAAGCGGATGCGCGAGATTTGCTCGCGCGGAGACGTGGCTGCGTTCATCTTCGAGCCCCTGGTTCAGGGCGCTGGTGGGATGAAGATGCACAGCATTGAGGCGCTTGATGGATACCTCTCGATCGCGCGCGAGTTCGGCGTGGTCACGATAGCTGATGAAGTAATGACCGGCTTTGGCCGACTCGGACCGCTCTTCGCCTCTAGCTTGCTCAAGCACACTCCAGAGATTCTTTGCCTCTCGAAAGGGCTCACTGGCGGCACGATGCCTCTAGCGGTGACCTTGGTGCGAGATGCTCTCTTCGACGAGTTTATTTCCCCCGACCACTCGCGAACCTTCTTTCATGGCCACACCTACACGGCACACCCGGTTGCGTGCGCAGTGGCCCGTCGAGCCCTGGTCCTCACAGCGCAGAGCTCGTGTGTTGCGGAGCGGGCGCGTATCGAGCAGCGGCATAGAGAGTTCGCGCAGGAGCTTCAGAGAGAAGGTGAGCTATCTGACGTTCGAGTGTGCGGGACGATCCTGGCATTCAACAGAAAGTCTCGGAGTGGCAGCGGCTATCTTAGCAGCGCTGCGAAGGGCGTGACTCAGTTCTTCCTTGAGCGCGGTGTGCTTCTCCGGCCTCTAGGAGATGTGTTGTACGTGCTTCCGCCGTACTGCACGAGCGATGGAGAGCTAGAGAAGATTTACGGAACCATTCGCGAGTTTGTGCGAGCTACTACTCGGTAGCGCCGACTGCCACTGCGCCGAGAGATGGCTCGACTTCGCTCGAGGTTCCCTCGCTGTCGTTCCACCAGAAGACCGCTGACGCCCACGCCAACGGAAGGAAGATCATCGCCTTGATGAAGAGGTACGCGATGAAGGTCTTGAGGATGAAAGCGTGTGTCATATCCGTGGCCCAAATTACTAAGGCGGAAGGGCACCGACAAGGAGCCCGACCGCAGTTTCTACCATGGGTATGGATTAGTAGGAATTGGGTGTGACTTAGCGGTTTGGACAACAGCGCCTTGAGACCTTTCAGGGGTTTACGCTATTTCCCGGGTAGTAGCCCGGCTACTAGTACCCGTACCGGGGGTACTTAGTAGAGCCTGAGGATCCCTGACCCCTCGCGAGTCATCTCAGATTAGGAGGCAGGCGGATATGAGAAACGACCAATTGAAGGCGTCAGGTTTTTGGGAGGCTGCGATTCAAGAGCGTCCCGAACTAAGGCAATGGTTCGCACACTGGCAGGGGTCTCTAGGCGGGAAGTCCTCGCCGCTTCAGGACGAGCTCCCCTGGATGACGTACGCAGCTATCAGCTGGCTTGATCAGTTTCTTCGTCCAGAGATGTCGGTCTTTGAGTGGGGCAGTGGTGGCTCGTCGGCCTTCTTCGCCAAGAGAGCCCGCAGGGTCCAGTCGGTTGAGCACGATAGCGCCTGGCACGGCAGCGTCGTGGACACCCTCAAGTTGCGCGGCTACACCAACGCTTCTGTGCAGCTCGTTGAGCCTGTAAAGCGTGCCCTCTCCCAGAGCCGCTACGCGTCAAGCTCTCCTGATTATGCAGGTTGCTGTTTTGAGCGTTACGCATCGTTTATAGACGCTTACGACGACGAATCTTTCGATCTCGTTGTCGTGGACGGTAGGGCCCGACCTGGCTGCATCGAGCACGCGATACCGAAGGTCAAACGAGGAGGGGTCTTGCTGCTCGATAACTCAGAGCGGGCTGCGTACACAGCAGGCTGCGCGCTGGTTGAAGCGTGGTCGGGCGAGCAGATGTGGGGACCGGGACCTTACAACGCTTACCCGTGGGAGACCCGAGTTTGGCGAAAGGAGCTCTAGTAAGGTGCTC
>CANLJX010000085.1 GCA_947491545.1 Deltaproteobacteria bacterium | reverse complement strand
TCGCCTAGGTGCGGTGCTTTCAGGCGCTCTGCTTGTCGGGGATGCCTGCGAGACCTTCGATCCGATCGGAGGCATGGGGATGTCGCACGCTGTGGAGTCAGGAAGACTCGCAGCAGCGGCCGTAGTAAAAGGGCTCACGACAGGAGGCTTCTCGGAAGCGGCACAGTGGTACGAGTCAGCTCAGCGCAGCATGGCTCAGGAGATGCGTGGCTTCACGCGCATGACTTCCTGGATGCTTGGCACAGCTTCGGGGCGCGTACTTATGCCATGGGCGGTTGCGTCGGGCATCGCGCGAAGGCTCTCAAGCGCCGCCCACGGTGCAGGAAAAGCGCTCCCGTGCCGCTGGCTACTCGGTTTGGCGGGAGCTGCAGCCTGAAATTCCTGTTTCCGGCGGCTAAGCCGTGTGTTACTCGTTACTAGTGCCTCCTTTAGAAAGTTTTTTCACCTAACGACGTTGCAGCCTTGAACGAGGCACTAGCAATATCTATCGTGCTTTCGGCGCGAAAGGCGCCGAAAGCGAACAGCCCTAGCGCTGCCCTAAACGGCGGCGAGGTGAAAAAAACTTTTTGAAAGTAGCGCTAGGGTTTGCAAACACAGTTCTCTAGGGAGTCTCTCTCGTGTACCGAAAGCTAGTGCTTCTCGCCGCGTCCTTTCTCTGGCTAGTCTCTGGTGGCAGTGCGTCAGCGGAGAGCGCGAGCGAGGATCTGCCAAAGGGCGCCACGCTGCCAGAGGTGATGAAGCTCTGGGGGCATCCGGTCGAGAAGATAGAGCGCCAGGTAAAGCACGAGGTGGTGTGGACGTACTCGCAAGGCGCCTTCGTCGTCTTCAAGGACGGCCGCGTCATCAACTGGAAATCCGTTCGTGGACGTGGGCCAAATTCTGAAGCCCAGCCAACCCCCACGCCGGCAACCGAGCGTCCGCTCAGTGAGATGGGAGACCTCGTGCGAGATATCGCGAAGGAGGTTCCGGGGGGTCCTGACGTTCCGTACTCTGAGCCACCGAACGCTGCTGTCGGCCAGCCCGTGCTTGTCCCGAACGCGATTCCAAACCAACCGCCACCAGGCAGGGGCGGAGTGCCTGACCCTGAAGCTGACCAGGCTGGTGGCGAGGAAGATTAGGCAGCTCCGCCCGGCAATCCCACGAAGCAGCGACTGCGTGCGGTGCTGTGGGGGCGCACCCGATATAAACTTGCTAAAGCGTCTAGGGCTGCCCTGGATTATCAGGGACCGGCTCGCCGAGGTCTTTCGGGACCAAATACCAAATTCGGGCCGAATCCTGCAGTGCTCCGGCGTATCGCCCGGCATCTTCGCCGCGACCCCAGAAGAGATCGATTCGTCCCGTTCCGGTAATCGCTCCGCCTGAGTCTTGGTCAAGGACGAACCTACCGACTTCCTCGCTTGAGGCTGGCACCGTGTCCGACGGTTCAGCATGCGAGAACGTTGGCTTCGAGAACGATACGAAGGCTAGCGCCCCCTTCGGCGAAAATGCCGGGTCTGCCGCCACGGTTCGTCCCGGAGTGGCGGGAACTCCGAGCGAGGTTACTGCGCGCTGTTTCGATCGTGCAAAGAAGACGTAACTTGGATTTTTAAACAGGAGTGCGTCTCGCTCCCGTGGAGACATATTCTTGAGCTCGTCTACAATAGCCTGCATCGTCACCGGGTTCGGGGCTATCTTTTCCTTGAGAAATTTTCCGACAGGCACGTAGGCGTGCCCATTCTTGTCTGCGTACACCAGGTGCTCGCGCGCGCTGCCGCCAAAGTTAATCGTTCCGGATCCTTGAATCTGAAGGAAAAATGCGTCGATCGGATCCACCCAGGCGAGCTCAAGCCCGCGCCCCTTGAGAGCCCCGCCGCCGTCTATCTCTTCTCGGGAGAAGTACGGCATTACGCGATCTTGTTGCACCCGGCCCTTCAGCGACCCCTCGCCCTGAAAGCGCTGAGAGAACGGCGCTAACGGAACGGTGAGCAGGTCTTTCGGCCTCGCGTACAACGGCTGGGAGAATGCCTTGGTGCGACTGTGGCTGCCCCGAATGACAGGCTCAAAGTAGCTCGTTAGAAGGATCTCTCCCCAGGATTCGCGCCCGTAGGTCTCGTAGAAGTCGAAATGGTCTTGGATGTACGCCAATTTCTCCTCCGTCGTCGAGGGGCTGCGGAGCTCCGTTGCCAGTCGATCGAGCGCCTTAGCGTAGGCTCTTTGGCTCACAACGGTGGGCCCGAATCGCATCGGCTTCTCTGGCTTCCTAACAAGAGCACCTCGCTGGGCATCAATGGCCGTCACGAGTTGGCGCAAGTCGAGGTCATCTGAGAGCCGAGGCGTTTTCGCGGCTCGAAAAGCACTTTCCGGAGTCGGTTGTGGGCGCGGCCCACAGGCGGTCACTACGAGCACGATAAGCGTGAACAGGAGCGACGCGAGCCGCGTTGTAGGCCCAACTGTTCGCGGGTCTCGGCATAGCGGCCTCAGGCGTTGTTGGAAAATGCTCGTTACAGATGTTTTCGTGCTGTGTGGATCGGGCGTCACATAAGGGTTGTAAGCGGCACAAGGCGATGAGGCAAGTGGCTCTAACGGCATCCGAAAAAAATGCCGAAGCCTGAGTCAGGGCACCGCATCGTAAGAGAGAACGTTCTACGTTCTTAGGTTTAGGAGAAGGCCCTTTCTCCTCGGTTTTTAGGGGCGATGTATGGGGGAGGTCTTTGCGCATTTCGGCGCGTCTTTGTGGGTTCGAGCCCGTGTGCTTCGCTGCATTACGCCGAAGCGCTCTAACAGTCCTGGGCGGCATTCGATCACAACGTTCGTGGCGATCGCTGTTTTCTGCCTGGGAACACTCGTGCCTGCTGCTGCATCGGCTGAGGTGGTGACCCCGTACCGAGCGCAGCTTAGTTTACACGGAATCGAGGGGGCGCTCAGGCCTTCTCGTCCGGCGCCTGAGCGCGAAGCGATCTCGGCAGTTCGAATTAAGGGGCGAGTCTTTGCTGCTGGGAACGTTTTCGTTCATCTAGGGACTCGTCGCAACAAGACGTGGTCGTCGAGCATTACTCGAAATGGAGTAGTCGTAGAGGATAATACTGTCCCGGTGCTGCTACAGGGACGAATCTCCCTTGGTGGAGGCCTCAAGACTCGCGGCCGCAGAGTGATGCCGTCAGCAGCGTACGTGGTGGGGGATACCCTCAAGGTGTCATTTCCGGGCCGAGCGAAAGGCTCTCGCGGCTCTCGACAGAGGATCTACACAATCACAATGAAGCTCGATGGCTCGCTCGTCATCGACTCTAAGGTCTCAAGTATTCCACGCGCAGCGCTGCGCAAAAAAGGCTGCGCAACGTCAGCATCATCCTCGGCGGCAGCGCTATCAGAGGCTGGCGCTGGAGCCGTGGTTCGACCGCTTGGAGAGGGCGATAGTGGCAGCACTGAGACGGCGCGAGTAGTGACGATCAGCACCGACGCCGATCCGGAGTGGTATGCCCTGTATGGCGGCGCTAGCAACTCACACATCGCGGGGCTGCTCTACACGGCAGAGGGGATCTACGCCCGGCAGCTCGGGATACGGTTTAGGCTCGTAAAGCAGCACGCCTACGCGGACGCCGCGCCCTACACGACTACCGAGCCGCTGCGGCTGCTCAAGTCGTTTGTGGCGAATCCCGCGAATCCCACCAACCTGTCTGACTCTGCAAGCAGCTTCAATCAGGACGTTGACCTAAAGCACCTCTTCAGCGGGAAAGATGTCGATGGCTCCGTCATCGGGATCGCCTACATCGGGGTGGTCTGCTCTTCGCCGGCACTCGCGTACGGAATTACGTCGCACTATGCCGATGCTGCTGACTACGCGATCCTCGCGCATGAAATCGGGCACAACTTCGGTGCGGGACACGACGCTGAGAATCGCGGCTCGCTTATGTACCCGAGCATCTCAGTTCCCGCAGCCACCGCGTTCTCAGGTGATAGCCTAACGGAGGTAAACTCACACATCGGCCGATACGGATCGTGCCTCTCGGTAGAGCAGGTGACACCGCGACCCGACGTTACACCGGGTTTTCCAACCCCTCCGCCGAACAACGTGCCGGACATCAGCTCAGCGACGATTAAGATTGCGAAGGGCAGAGTAGGCAACCCGCGCTCGCCGGTCGTGCGGATACGCGGCAGTGTTATCTCAGCAGCAGGGGTGCCGATCCCTGGAGTTCCGATCCGGCTCTTCGCCGCAGCCGAGCCCGTTGGAGAGGCGGTGACGGAAGCGAATGGGGAGTTCAGGTTCTTCGTTCGGCTCGTTCTTCCGAAAGATCGGCAGATCTACCTCTGGGCTGAGACCCTCGATGGCTACAACTTCTCCAATTTCATCTGGCTGGGAACCACGCAGCCTCGGTAGCAAAGCGGGTCCCATGGGCTTGACCGTGGGCGCATAAAGCGCGATACCGGGGCGCGTACACATCGCTCGTCAGGAGCTTATATGAACGATCGGCGCGGGAAATTCGAGGAAGGCCTTCTCCAGGCTATGCAAGCTATCGACAACCAGGTTGCGCGCGCCCTGCAGCGCACCCCTGCCGAACGCGAGACACTCGGCGTACAGAAGTGGGAGCCTTACGAGACTCGAGTCGAGCACACGGCGGCGTTTGTTCTCAACGAGCTTGGTGATGCAACCGTGACGTTTGATTCGCTCGTTGTGCTCTCTCAAGCCTTCACCAAGGCGTTGCGCCTTGTCGCAGAGGAGTTGGGTGCCGATGGGCTTGGCACAATGCGCGCCGCCTACTGTGTTGATGCGATGGAGAAGATCGAGCGGGACGCAGAGAAAACCCTGGGCGAATTGCGAGCTGAGAGGCTCACGTAAAGGCGTCGGCGGTTGCGTAGCAAGAGAGAGCGGGAACCCTGCCCACGATCATAGGCAACGTGCCGGGCAGCGGGTACTCACCCAAATCGCTCCAATGAACATTCTGCACTGTATAACCGGCCTGTCTGGCGACGGCGCCCAGCGCATGCTGCTTCGGCTCGTTCGAGGGCTCGAAAAAGATGGGATGCGCAACGTAGTCGTCAGTTTAGGCGATCGAGGTGCGCTAGCTCCGGAGTTTGAGGCAAGCGGGGTGCCGGTGCGGGCGCTGCGCATGTCAGGCGCGGCAAGCTTTGTGTCGGGCTTGCTGGCTCTCCGAACGGTAGTGCGTGAATTCGCCCCAGACATTATTCAGGGGTGGATGTACCACGCTAACTTGCTCGCCATCTTTGTGCGTGAGGCGCGAGGCTCCCGATTGCCAGTGTTGTGGAATGTGCGAAGGGGGCTTGATGATCTAGGGGAGCGAAAGCGTGCCACGCACGCACTCGTTCGGGGCAGCGCCTGGCTCTCTTCGCGCGCCAGCCGGATTATTTACTGCTCCCAGAGAAGCCGTGAGCAGCATGAGGCGGCCGGTTTCTCCGGGCATGCGCCGGTTGTGCTTGGGAATGGCTTCGATACTGATCTTTTTGCGCCAAATGCTGCGCACCGGGCGAGATTTCGGCAAGAGCTCGGGCTTGATGAAAACGGGGTGCTCATCGGCAACGTTGGTCGATTCGATGTGGCGAAAGGGCACCGAATCCTTGTTGAGGCGTTCTGTGATATTGCGGCTCGTCATCCAGCCGTTCACTTGGCCTGTGTTGGCCGCGGCCTAGAGGCCCAGCTTGTGCCCAGTGGTGTGCCGCTAGCCATAGGCAAGCGGATTCACCTGCTCCCCGAGCGCGACAGAGTGCACGAGGTGTTTCCAGCGTTCGACATCTACTGCTCTTCCTCAATTGCTGAGGGATTTCCGAACGTGATCGCCGAGGCTCTCTCAACGGCGTTGCCCGTGGTCGCAACGGACACCGGCGCCACCCGCGAGCTGGTTGGCTCGCGAGGCATCCTGGTTCAGCCGAGGTCGGTCGCCGCAATCGTGGCGGGGCTTGAGGAGCTGTTGAGGGAGCTCCCTGACTCACGCCGTTGCCGAGGGGAAGAGGGGCGGAACTTCATCCTGAAAGAGCACTCGCTGGCTCGAGTGGTGGGCCTGTATCGCGAACTGTACGAGGGCGAGCTAACGGCTTTTGGGGTGCCCAAGGTCGTATCTGCGAGGCGTGCCAGCGGGCTTTTTTTCTAAGGCTAAAAACTGAATTATCAGCAGCTTAACGGTAAGAAGCTGTATCGCTTGAACTTTTTGTTTGACCCGACACTTCACCGGCTGTTACCTTAGCCGAGGATCTGGTTACCGCTCCGGGACAATACCGGTGGAAGTTAAGACCTCCAGCGTGACAGCTGGAGGCGGCAGCGTCGGTTCTCGGCGCTGAGTTCCTGCGGCCTATCAGAATTGTTCGTGCCGTGGAGGAATAAAAAATGTCAAAGAAGCTGTACGTAGGAAATCTTCCGTTCTCGATTGGGGACGGTGAGCTGTCTCAAGTGTTTGCACCGGCGGGCAATGTCGTGTCGGCGCGCGTAGTTCTTGATCCAGCGACCGGCCGCAAGCGTGGTTTCGGTTTCGTCGAGATGTCGAGCGAGGACGAGGCCCAGGCTGCAGTAAATATGTTCAACGGTACAGACGTTCAGGGCCGTTCGATCGTGGTTGATATCGCCCGTGAGCGCGAGCCCAGGCAGGGTGGCGGTGGCGGTGGCGGCGGCTTCAACCGTGGCGGCCCACGCAGGCCAGGCGGCGGCGGACACGGCGGTGGGCACGGTGGCGGCCGCTACTAAAGGCTGTCGTCAGCTCTAGGCTGAAAACAAAGAGAGCCACGGGGGAGACCCTGTGGCTTTTTTTATTGGCAGTTGTGAGGCAGAGAAGGGCCGAAGCAGGCGGCGCAGGCTCGCGGGTAGCGTAAATTCACAAAGAGAGCGGCGGGGGTAGGAGAAAGAGTAGCCGAGGTGCAATCTCTTTTCCTCGCTGCTCTCTTTGTTAATTCGCTTTCATTCGATTTAATCACAAAGAGTGCGGCGAGAGCAGTGAGGGGGGAGGGGAAGGGGAAGGGTACCTGAGGCGCAATCTCTTTCTCTCGCTGCTCTCTTTGTTAAGCCGCTTTCATTCGATTTCATCACAAAGAGTGCAGCGATAGTGGTGAGGGCCAGGGGAAGGGTACCCGAGATGCAATCTCTTTCTCTCGCCACTCTCTTTGTGAATCCACTTTCAGTCGTCTGCTTTTTCTATTGAAAAGGGAGCTGGTGGCTCTTGGTCGACTGCGGCTGGAGTTTTCGGAGCCGGAGCCGGAGCCGGAGCCGGAGCAATGAAGGTGCTTTGCGTCTTTTAATCTAGGTGAAGGGCATCGCAGAGCAGCTGTCGCACTGCCTTGAAGTTTGCGACGGTTGTAGAATCTTCCTGTGAATTGTCTAGTGAGGGGCTCTCTAAGTAGAGCACTCCGATACGGCGCCTCTTGCCGAGGGAGCTGGCGATAGTTGTGAGCGCTGAATCGAGGAAGCTCACATCTCGTTCGATAATTGGCTGCGCACAGGCGAAAGCGTTGGCGATTCCGTCATCGTGCACGGTGGCTGCCCTAATCAGCTCTGATTCCGAGATGCCGAGCTCCAGTCCGGCGAGCGCATTCGGGCGCAGAGTAATCGTCGCGATCGAACGCCCCTTCACTTTTCCGATCATTGTGCGTGGAGCCAGCGTCAGGGAGGAGGGATCAACCACGAATACGCAGCCTCCAGTGAAGCCTGCTTTAGGGATGACCTCTTTCACGAGGCGCTCCAGCACTTTTCTGCTGACTTCCTCCGATGGCATCTCCTCGTACAGGGCCCGAATGACGGCTTGGAGTTCTGGTGTGCAGTACTTGATGTACCGGTTGTGGCTGGCGCGCCGGGCACGCTTATGAGTTGCGACCTTCTTTTCCGGGTTGAAATTCTGTAGCTGCTCGAACGGCGCGGGCATGGCCTTCGAGTATTTCTGAGTATTGGCCACCGTCCGCTGCTGAATAGCTTCGACCGCGTCGGGGCCCACTGTCTGCAGAATAGTCTCGCGCGCGACAAGCCACTCGTTCTCTGCGGCTGGATAGAGCTCTGGGCTGTCGGCATGGGCCAGCGCTTCACCCACCTTGCAAAGATCGTCATACACCTGCCACTCCTGCTTGATGCAGGACATCTCTGGTCCCTCAAGCTCCAAATCCTTCGGGTGGATGATTCGCATGGCGAGCATTGTTGGAGAGAAGCCCAGCTCTTTTGTCAGCTCTTCATCGAGAGAGGAGCCCTCTGGAATATTTGTGATGATCCGCTGGTAGAGCACAGGGTAGTTCCAGGCGATCAAGTTGAGCCCAATTTCTCGCAGCACTCCTCGGCAGAAACCCATGGCCGGATCGAGATTTTTCTTCTCGCTCAAAACCTCAGCGGTTGAGGCGACGATTGCTGTTTCCCGGAGGCGATCAGCCTGAAACTCCTCCGAAGTCTGGAGTGAATGAGCCGATGGCAGCCCGTTTTGCGAAAACACGACCTGCTTTATCCGCTCTGGTCCGGCCCAACGAAGCAGCTCTATTGGGTTGCAGATGATCGATGCAGAAATTCGCGCCTCAGATGCCAGCGGGATCAGCTCTTTTATGACGTAGGTGAAGAGCGCGAAGTCTTGTTTTAGGACTCTAAGAATGTTTTCCGGCTCTTGTTGAAACGTATTTTGCTGAAAACCTTGCTCCAGCGAACGCACGACGGCGGGATTGAAGGGGAACCAGAGATTGTTTACGTGCGCCAGTGCTCGGTTAAGCCGGCGATCGGTCAAGCTGTCTGGTGGCGTAGTCATGCCTAAGTTCCCGCGAGATATCCCAACGACTGTTAATTATTAGTCGGCAGGTCCGCCGGTTACCTTAAGTTTCTGAGCACCTAAAAAAACACGCTGAAGCGCTCGCGTAAGGGCTCGATTGGGCTAGGGATTTAGTGCGCGAGGCTAGTGGACGGGCCTGCCAGCGGACTTTAAAAGGCGCTTCCAGGAGAGGGCCATACCCACCGCCTTGGTGATCTCCTCATCACAGCACTCGGGAAATGCGGCGCGCAACTCTGGAAGGATAATCTGGGGTTTCTTGAGCTCTCGAATAGTGAACATCTCAAAGCAAGCGTCTGCCACGAGAGCGAGGCAGCGCTCGTCGCGCAACACTCGGTTGCCTGATTCCGTAGGGGGAGACTGCTGGGGAAGCGCAGATAGAATCGCGTGAGCCATATCTGAAGCGAGAGTATGCGATCGCCCGAATCCTGTACACCTGCTAAGTTTTCCGAGAGAAAAGTTTGGTGTTCGTTTTAGCGAAAACAGGAGTAACGACTGCACCTGATTGAGCATTGCTCGTACTCAAGGAATCACAAGAAGACCGATTGGTACCTGCTTATGTGAGCTTGTTGCTCGCAAAGAAAAAATAGCACGACGGTTGGGCAACAGCATTCAGAGTTCCTTTTGGTCGGCATCTGTTCGGTTGTGGAGTGGGCATGAGAAACTCGCGTTTACGGCACAAGACGGCTGCAAATGCGCTTTTCGTCCCAAAAACAGATAGAGATCTCAGTTGTTTGACGCTGGGCTTCAGCTCTCATTCGCAACTTGATACTGTGCCGCTCATGGTCGAGGTCGCCCCGAAATTTTGCCCACCGGAAAATGCAGCGCCGATTGACGCGCGGCATCGTGTGCTGCGAGAGAGCCTCAAGGGGAGGTGGCTAGCTCGTATTCGTTGGGCAGTCTTCGCCTGCTTTGTCTTGGTGGCCACTGCAGTAGTGGTCTTCCTTGATATCCGTTCCGATCTCGGCGCGCTCTCTGCAATTTTTATAGTTGGTGCTGTCTCGAACACTATCTTCGGAGTCCTGCTGAGCAGAGATACAGCTCGTGCTACCCGGTTGGGCGGCTGTGCGCTCTCGCTGGATGTCGTCTTGTTGGCAGCTCTTCTCTACCTGTACGGCGGCTACGCGAACCCGTTTAGCATGATCTTCCTGGTGTACGTGACGTTTGCGGCGTTCTTCTTAAATGCGCGTTGGACTTGGTGCATCTTTCTGCTTTCGTCGGCGCTGTTTGTGGCGCTCTTCTTTTTTCATGTGCCCCTCGATCAGCTCTCGGTTGAAAGTGAGCACGCGGCTATGGGGCATGCTTCAATGGACCGCGGTAACCACGGAGGCTTCTCGCTTCACCTGCACGGGATGCTGGTCGCATTTTTGGTGATAGGGCTGCTAACCGCGATCTTCCTGGGCAGGCTCTCGCGAGAGCTTGAGGCGCAAGCAGAGCAGCTCGACGCGATGGCGAAGCGCGAGCAGGAGCGACAGCAGCTCATGGCTCTCGCTTCGCTGACGGCGGGAGCGGCTCATGAGCTCGCTACGCCACTGGGCACTTTGACTCTGATCTCCGAAGACCTGGAGCGAGCCCTCGGGCGCAGTGAGGAATGGTCCGAGGATGTAACGCTCATGCGTAGCGAGCTGGCGCGTTGTGAAAAAGTGCTCTCCCGTATGCGGGGGCAGAGCGTTGAGCTGGCGGGCGAAGTTCCAGCCCGAACTACCGTTGAGATTATCTTCAGAAGGGTAGAGGAAGAACTTCGCCCCGGAGAGTCTGTGCGCTTCGAGACGGCTGATAGCTCACACATCCCGCTCAAGACCCTTCAAACCTCACTGGTGTCGTCACTGGCGGCGTTGGTACGAAATGGCCTGCAGGCCTGTTCGGGGCAGGAGTCGGTGGTGGTAGAGGCGCGCAGAGCGGGCGAAAGCATCGTTTTTTCGGTGCGAGACCGCGGCGAAGGTATCGCCCCTGATGTGCTCAAGAGAGTTGGGTCACCCTTCTTCACAACGAAAAACCCGGGACAGGGTCTTGGTCTCGGTGTCTTCCTAGTCAAGCTTTTCGCCCTGCAGGTCGGAGGGAATTTCTCTCTCTCATCAGTCCCGGGTCAAGGGTCGGAGGCACGGCTCGTAGTGCCGATGGAGGTCTCCGCATGAGAGGCCCTTCCGAGCAATTCTCGAAGCTCCTGGTGTGTGATGACGACCGAGCGTTCCGGCAGCGACTCGCTCGATCGCTGCGCAGCCGCGGTTTCACTGTCTTTGAGGCGGAAGAGGCGCGCAGTGCGCTTGACGCTATCAAGGAGTTCTCGCCGGACGGTGTTGTCGTGGATATGCGCATGCCAGGCGAGAGCGGGC
Source organism: Deltaproteobacteria bacterium (assembly GCA_947491545.1). GTDB lineage: Bacteria > Bdellovibrionota_C > UBA2361 > UBA2361 > OMII01 > OMII01. The sequence goes on along the minus strand of CANLJX010000085.1, from coordinate 1,559 downwards.
TTTGGCTTGTGCAGCAGGCACAGGAGCTCTGTTCCGCAATGAAGGTGGTCGTTCTTACCGGCTTTGGAAGCATAAATACGGCGCTGGATGCCGTGCGGCTCGGGGCCGTTAACTACCTCACGAAGCCTGCATCCGTAGACGCCATCATTGCAGCCTTCTTCCCGGAAACTGTGCCCGCTGGCACCGACGAGCAGTTGCCTTCGTTAGCAGAAGTCGAAGCCGAGTACGTGCACCGAGTCCTGGCGGAGCACGAAGGGAACGTGTCTCAGGCTGCAAAAGTGCTTGGGGTGCATCGGCGAAGCCTGCAGCGTCGGCTCCGGAAAGACTCCTAGGGAGCTTTTGCCTACAGCGGCACGTTCAGCCGAGCTCATCCACTTCTCGCCAGGTGCCCTCAGCTGAAGCATGAGAAGCCTCATCACTACTGAAAAAAAATAGCTCTACTCATAGCCGTCTGTTCGGGGCAGGAATCTCTTTCCTGCGTCCGGACACAAACACCAACGGAAAGGGAGAGAGCCGTGAAGAGAACACTCATTCGAAGTGCGATGCTCGCAGGGGCAGTCGCAGGATTATTTGCGGATGTAATGTCCGTGTCAGCGCAAGACACCCAAAACGGAGCAACACCGCTGGGCAGCGAGCCAACAACAATCTACCGGGAAGCCTACAGCTTCTGCACAGGCACCATCGGGCGCGATGCGGCAGTTGAAACGGGCTGGTGGGCTTTCCGCAGTGGAAGTCCGATCGGGAAGTTCAGCAACCTCAAAGTGTTCTCCTACGGCAGCCGCGCTATCGGCGGCACTGTTAAGAGCGAGCCACTCGGTCTCTCTCAGGGGTACACATTCTGGTTTAGGCCGACGTACGGGCTCACGGTATTCACGCAGGAGTTCTCGTTCCCGGCATCGGTTCTGTCTGATCCGTCGACTGTGGTCGAGTACGAGCAGAGACTAAGTGGCATCGACGTAACTGGCGCATCGAACCGCTCTCAGCTTGCCTTCCGGATCGGCGGAAGCTGGTACATCTCTGAAGAGTCATTCGGGCAGAGCAGTATCGCGAGCTGGGAGGCAGTTAGCACGAAGCCCTCAGCTCTCTCGTGGGGCGTCGTTCCAGCTGAAGGGAACGTTGGGCCTACGATTCCGCTCTCGTTCGGCGGCACCCTCCCGGCATCTGGGACGGTTTCAGCCTTCGGGGCATTTGTGACTGAGGTGACAGGACGAGTTCGTCTCGATAACTACACGATCCGCACGGCGAACCCGCCAGGCGGCGCGGCGCAGTACCCAGTGCTTGCGGCAAGTATTGCTGGCTGCCCGGCCTCCAGCCCGGACCGCACTGGCGGACCTGCCCCGACTCCTCCGCCAAACCCAGATGACGATGACGGCACACCGGACAACGGCAACCAGAATCCCGGCGATGGCAGTGGGCCGCCGAAGATCACCTTCGCGTTCTGCCCGCTGTCTGAGCAGGGCGCAGGAAAATCAGTCATGCTGCCAGCAGCTATTGGCGCAAAGCTCTTGAAGTCGATTGGACAGTCAACTGATGTTGACCGCCGCGATCGTGCTCTTCTT
>CANLJX010000084.1 GCA_947491545.1 Deltaproteobacteria bacterium | reverse complement strand
GAAGTGTGCTTCCATCGCCCCGAAACATTGTGCGGATTGCCACGCGCTTTGAGGCCGCCCCTACGAAAAATTCGTATACACCGACGAATAGCGACCAGCTACGCAGCGGCGGCCCGGGCAGCAGTGCGCCGCACAATCTCCTCGGCGGCGGCACCACCGAGGATTACGCCGCCAATAATAGCGAACTCAAGTTGGGTTGGGACATCCAGCAGCACGATCGCATTCCGGAGCACCTGCATCAGGGTTGCCCCGATGATGACCCCAACGATGCTCGACTCGCCGCCTTTGAGGCTACAGCCGCCGAGCACGGCGGCGGCGATTGCGTACAGCTCGTAGAAGTTGCCGAAATCCGAGGGCTGCGCTGAGTTTACGTCTAGGATGAAGAGCATGCCGCCCACGCCAGCAAGGACAGAGCACAGCATGTACGCAATAATCTTAACCCGATCGGTGTCGACGCCGCTGTAGCGAGCGGCGACCTCGTTGCGGCCGATGGCTCTCAAGAAAAGCCCGAATGGCGTTCTGGCCATAATAAAGCCAGCGAGCAGGGCGACGGCGAGAGTAATGAAAACAACGTACGGGATCTCTACGGGCAAGAAGCCAAAAGTTGGAAGCTTCCCGGTGGCGACTGAGCGCAGCCCCTCAAACTCAAGGCCAAACCCCTGCGTCTGATCACCGGTCACTCCACGAGCGATTCCGCGGTAGAGCAGGAGCCCGCACAGCGTAACGATAAACGGCTGCAGCCTAAGCTTCGTCACCAGAACGCCATGCATGAGGCCTAGCCCTGCGGCGAGCATCAGGAGCGCCCCGAGCCCTGCCGGCCAAGACCAGCCTGCCTGCACAACGAGGTAGGGCAGGAGGGTCCCCACGAGACACACCACCGAGCCAATCGAAAGATCTATTCCCGCGCTCGTGATGACGAACGAGACGCCGATGCTCAAGAGCGAGAAGAGCGCGGTGCGCCGTAATAAGTTCTCAATATTGACGGGGGCTAGAAACCTATCGTTCAGGAGGTAGGTAAAAGCGGAAGCTGCTACAAGCAGCACGATAAGGCCAAGGTTCTTCTTCATGCAGCGATCCTCTGATGTGGTGATGCGAGTGACATGATTGCGTGTTCGGAGAGATCGGCACGCGGGATCTCCCCTCGAATTCCGCCATCGCTCATCACAAGCACCCGGTCTGATATTCCGATGATCTCCTCAAGCTCGCTTGAGACAAAAAGCACAGCGAGGCCGCTCTCCGCCAAGGAGAAGAGCAGCGAGTAGATCTCGCGTCGTGCTCCTACGTCAACGCCGCGAGTGGGCTCGTCGAGCAGTAGCACGCGGGGATTGGTTGCAAGGCAGCGGCCAATCACGACCTTCTGCTGATTCCCGCCAGAGAGCCGCCCGACAGGCTGAGAAACGCCCGCACAACGCACCTTGAGCGACTCAACCGTCTGTTGGGCAAGCGTTCGCTCATCGGCGCGGCTGCGCAACGCAAGGGAGCTGCCGCTCGCCATGCGGGAGAGGGCGACGTTCTCGCTGATTGAGATCTCGGCGAGGATGCCCTGCTCCTTGCGGTTCTCGGGAACGAGCGCCATCCCAGCTTGAGCCGCTTCTAAGGGCGAAGCCACAGACACAGGCACCCCAAAAAGTGACACAGAGCCTGAGGTGGGCGGCTCGATGCCGAAGATCGACTCAAGCAGCTCTGAGCGGCCGGAGCCCACAAGCCCCGCGATCCCAACTATCTCCCCGCTGCGCACCGTGAAGGAGCACGGCTCATGGTGCATCGAGGGCCGCAGCAGCTCGACTGAAAGAGCGACCTCTCCCAACTGCCTTGCGCGGTATCCGTAGATGTCCGACAGCTCCCGGCCTACGATGAGAGCTATCAGCCCATCGCGGCTAAACGGCCCTTCTGGCAGCTCGCCAGAATTTCTTCCGTCACGGAGCGCCACAACGCGATCGGCGATCTCCTGGATCTCGGGGAGTCGGTGCGAAACGTACAGGATCGCCACGCCCTCTCCCTTGAGCCTCTTAATGAGCCGCAGGAGGGCCTGCGCCTCTACGTCGCTTAGGCTCGACGTCGGCTCATCGAAGATCAAGAGCTGTGCGTCGTACGAGAGGACGCGCGCGATCTCTACGAGCTGCCGATCTGCCGGAGATAATGAGGCCACGAGCTGCTCTGGCCTAAGCCCACACCCGAGGCGATCGAGCGCCTTCGCTGCCACTGACCGCATCGCCCGCAGGTCAAGGGCGCCGAAGCGAGTCGGCTCTCGTCCAAGGCAGATGTTTTCAGTGATGGTGAGGTTGTCAGCCAGACAGAGCTCCTGATGCACGATACCGATCCCGGCATCGATCGCGTCGCGCGACTGAGAGAACTCCACCTTTGAGCCATTCAGGAGGAGCTGCCCGGAATCAGCATGCTCGATGCCGGAGATGATCTTGGCGAGGGTGCTCTTTCCTGCGCCGTTCTCTCCGATCAGAGCTACGACCTCGCCGGAGTTGATGGAGAGGGACACGTCTTCAAGCACCCGATTGGCGCCGAACGACTTGGAGAGCGAACAGGCCTCGAGGAGCGCGGTCATGGTGCAGCTAGCTTCGCCTTGAGGTCAGCCCAGAAGGAGTCGACGTTTGAGCGATCGATTCGGCGCGCGGGGATGTCGATAACTTTTGACTCAGGGATTGCGCCCCGGTTGCCTGCCAAGATCTCTCTCAGCAGCTTGACCGACTGAAAGCCGTACTCGTACGGGTTCTGCACGACTGTGCCAACCACCGATCCATCCCTGATGCCCTGCAGCGTTTCATCAGCTTCGTCGAAAGAGAAAACCTTAACTGCGCCGAGCTTGTTGTGCTGCTTGAGCGCCTCAAGGCAGATCGGGGCGTTGTACCCGAACAAGCCGACGATTCCGGCCAGATCCGGATGGCGGAGCATGGCGTCTTCGCAGTTGCCCTTCGCCTTGACTCGATCAAACTGGTCGGTGAGCGTCACTACGACCGAGAACTTGCCATCGGTTATCTCTTCTCCAGGCGGGTCGTAGCGGGCTGGGTCGAAGCTGCGGCCAAGCACCTCGTCGATAACCCCCTGCCGACGTTTGCGGGCGTTGTCTTGCTCGAGGCGCCCGACGAAGATTGCGAGCTTTCCGCGGCCAGGAAGAGACTCCTTGATCAGCTCTCCCACCATGCGGCCGGCCTGGTAGTTGTCCATCCCGATGTAGGCGAGCCGATTTGTGTTTGGAGCATCCGAGTCTTGGGTGATGAGAGCCGTCTGCGCGGCAGTCTCGTTGATAAAGCTGGCCTGATTGGTTGAGTCGATAGGGCTGAGCGCCACGCCATCGACCCCCTTGATGATGAGGTCTTCGATGATGCGCTTCTGATCAGCGATCCCCTCTGCGGGCATGTGGACAGAGACCTTAACGCTCAAGTCTCTGCCAGCCGCCTCCGCGCCCGCTTTTGCGATCGTCCAGAAGGCAGCTATTCCGTTGGTGATGTAGGCGATGTGCGGCTCACCCGCGGACGAATCGGAGCGTTTGCAGCCCACGAGGACAAAGCTTACTACGGCTGTGCACGCAGCCAAAGACGCAATCAGGGCAGGTATCCGGCGCATGGCGCGAAGTATGCGTCATTTATGGGGTGAAGTCAGCCACCTCTTTAGGAACTTAGACGGCGATTGCTGCGGCAGAGCCTTGCAGCTAAACGGTCGAATGAATCCCTAGTGGATGGGCTGCCTACCTTCCCCTCTCCCCCTCGCTAGAGTCCTGGGCATGACGCGCTGTACGGAATCCTAGAAGCCAAAACCGCTCAATCGCCACGAAGACGGAGTGGGTTGAGCCCACCAAGGGGTTGCGGAAGGTGTTGCGGTGGGACGTGCCGTAAAAGTTGGACGAGGCGTTGCGGTAGGTCGCGGCGTCCTGGTTGGGGTGGCCGTCCGCGTTGGTTTTGGCGTGCGTGTTGGTGTCATCGTCCTCGTCGGCGTTGCCGTGTGGGTAGGTGTGCCGGTTGGAGTCACGGTGCGAGTCGGTCTCATAGTCCGTGTCGGAGTTGCAGTGCGAGTCGGAGTTGCAGTGCGAGTCGGAGTCGCGGTGCGAGTTGCCGGGACGGTTGGAGTCTCGGTTGGAGTCGGCGTCATAGTCCGTGTCGGAGTTGCAGTGCGAGTCGGTCTCATAGTCCGTGTCGGAGTTGCAGTGCGAGTTGGAGTCGCGGTGCGGGTGGGCGTGACTGTTCGGGTCGGTGTAGTAGTGTAGGTCGCCGAGGGAGTCAGGGTGGGCTGCGGCGTCCAGATCGGAGTTGTGGTGTAAGTAACCGTCGGGGTGTTAGTTGGGGTGCCCGTCGGCGACGCAGTGAACGGAGGCACTGGTGTTGGGGTGTTGTCGTCAGGAGTCCCTGTGACGATAGCTGTTGCGGTCGCTGTTGCGGTCGCTGTTGCGGTCGGTGAGGGCGTAATCGTCGGAGCCGGAGTTCCAACGAGTGAGGCAACGTAGTTTAGAACACCAGGGGCGTTGGCAATCGCTCCGGTTTTTACCTTGCCAGTCAGGCTTGCCGTTTGACTACCCGTCAATAGGATGCTGTTTATGAGCTCCTGTACAGTGAGGGTTCTTGGGCTAAGAGACTGCGCGAGCGCGAGGAGCCCCGAGATCTGGGGAGTCGCCATCGATGTGCCGCTCAGGTACGCGTAGGAGTTCGTCGGGTACGAGGAGAGAATCGAGCTGCCGGGAGCCGAGATGTCGACTGTGGTGACGCCGTAGTTGGAGAAGTAAGAGAGGTTTGCACTGGAGTCGTTTGAGGCCACTGAGATAATGTTGGCCGAGTCGTAGCACGAAGGGTAATTAACCGAGGAATCGGTGTTGAGCGCCGAGTTGCCGGCAGCAGCGACGAAAACGATGCCGGCATCGCCCGAGTTTTTGATCGCGCTGAGTAGCGCAGCACTGAAACCGCCGCCGCCCCAGGAATTGTTGCTTGCGACCAGCTTGACGCCACGCTGGCGCATGACACGACCGTAGTCGATCGCCTTGATCGCGTTTGATGTGCTGCCGCTACCGGTGGAGCTCAGGAACTTTCCGGCCATCAGCTTTACGTTCCAGGCGACGCCAACCACGCCCTGGCCGTTGTTGCCGACAGCGCCGATCGTGCCGGCGACGTGCGTGCCATGGTAGTGGTCATCCATCGGGTCGCCCGAGTTGGTGATTGCGTTGATGCCGTAAACGTCGTCTACGTAGCCGTTTGCATCGTCGTCGATGCCGTTGCCAGCAACCTCACCCGGGTTTGTCCACATGTTAGCTGCCAGGTCCGGGTGGTCGTACCTGATGCCGGTGTCGATCACCTGAATAACCACCTCGTTCGAGCCGGTTGTTCGGTCCCAGGCCTGTGGCAGGCCCAATTGTGATATGGCGTACATGCTCGTTGCGTAAGGGTCGTTCGGGTTTGTCGCAGTCGCGCGCACCTCCCAGTTCGGCGAACACGATACGTGCCCCCCGATCTCTTTCATCAGCCGGCGAATCTTCGCCTTGCGGCATGGGTCCTTCTTGCCAGAGAACACGTCAGGAGTAGCCTCGGCTCCGGAGGCGAGGGCGCGAGCCGCCCCTTCATCATCGACCAGCACGATGCTGTTTGAGAGCCGCTCTGAACGTAGCCTCCCTGTCTTTAGAGCCGAGTTGCCCTTGAGGTTTGAGTTGACGCGCGCTGCGGAGAGGGTAGCCCCGGTCGACTTGAGGAGCGCACCCGAGTAGACAAGCTTCTCTTCGTCGGCCGCGACTGCCGGCAGGCTCTCAAGGAGAGCAGCGATTAAGGAGGCTATGATGGCACGGCAGGAACAGCTCATACTGCACTTCTCCAACGGCGAACAACGGCATTCGGCTGAAAAAGTTGAGCTTTTGGAGCTTTGTTCTACTATCGAGTGGAGTTCACTACTGAGAGGGTTATTTGACCGCATACGACTTTCCCCTAAACGCCCTAAGCCGGACAACGAGAAGTGAGCAATTGCCGGACCAGCCAAAAAATTAGTGATGGAGACAGAGCGTTAGCGTCACTCGGAACAGGCAGTGGAAGCTGAGTTCCATATAGGTCTGCAAATGGTAGCCGCTGCCCGGCATTGGGCCGGTGGGGGAATCCACTACCCGCCCACGAAAAATTTTTTGCGGTCCTCGGTTTCTCGACACCGCCCCCCGCATGACCTATAGTCGCGCCCCAGCTCAGGAATCCGGTTATGAAGGACAGGCTCGTTATAGGAACACGCAAGAGTGCGCTGGCACTCTGGCAGAGCGGCTTTATCAAGTCCGCGCTCGAAGCAGCTTTCCCGAGCATGACAGTCGAGCTGCGGCACATCGTGACCAGCGGGGACCGCACGCAGGAGAGCAACATCGCCCTGCCGGCAATCGGGGGAAAAGGGCTCTTCACGGCTGAGCTTGAGGAGGCTCTGGTCAAGCGTGAAATCGACCTGGCGGTTCACTCCCTCAAGGATCTTCCAACTGAGCTTCCGGCAGAGTTTGTGATTGGAGCCATCCCAGCTCGCGGCTCGGCTGCCGACGCTTTTGTGTCGCGAAGCGGAAAGACGCTTGCGCAGCTTCCAGCTGGCGCTGTTGTTGGCACTTCTTCTCTGCGCAGATCCTCGCAGATCCTTCGCGCGCGCCCAGACCTCGCGACAGCCCACATTCGCGGCAACGTGGATACAAGGCTTCGAAAACTGAGAGCCGAAGGCGGTGAGTTCGATGCAATTGTCCTGGCAGAAGCGGGCCTGCAGCGGCTGGGGCTTGAAGGGGAGATAACTGCGATCCTAAGCGACGACATCATGCTTCCGGCACCTGGTCAGGGGGCGCTAGCGGTTGAGTGCCGAGCCTCGGACCGAGAGCTTCATGAGATGCTCACGCTGCTTCACGACTCAAAAACAGCGTCAGAGGTGGCGGCGGAGCGTTCGTTCCTGAGAGCGCTTGACGCCGGCTGCAATACCCCCGTTGCTGCACGCGCAGTAGTAACGAGCTCTTCGCGTCTTTACTTCCGTGGCCGCTGCGTGTCGCCGGATGGCAAAACGGCCTTCGAGGTCGAGACCGAGGGCTTAAGCAGCGAAGCTGAGAAGATCGGCCAGAGCATGGCGCAGGAAGCGCGGCAAAACGGCTTCGTGGTTGCTCGCTAGTCCCGGCAGCTCCTTTTTCGCGGCCTTCAGGGGCCTGTTAGAGCGACAACCCTCACGAAATTCTGCGAGTTCCGCCGAAAACGCTACTAGCAGCCCCGGTATGCGGGTGGCCACGAATTCGGGCTAGACCGTCTCGCCGGTGGAGCTTACGCTATAAGAAGCTCAGTATATGGACAGGGTGCGCTCAACAGTAATCGTCACACGGCCTGAGGGAGCCTACGCCGGTGCAGACCGGCTGCGCGACAGGCTGGTCAAGCTGGGATTTCGCCCAATCGTGCTCCCGATCTCGAAGGTAGAGCAGCTCAGCGTCAGTGCCCAGACGAAGGAGGCGGTGCGGCGGGTGATCGCTTCGACCGACCAGTGGATCGCGTTCTTAAGCCCATCGGCGGTTTTCGTTTTCAAGAATGTGCTCGAAAAGTCGACGCAAACTAGCAAGATCCCGAGCACCATACCGTTGGCTGCGCAGGGAAAGGGAACAGCAGAAGCTATTAAGGCGTGCTTCGAGCGCGAGCCAGACTTCCTTCCGACCAGATTCGTTGCCGAGGAGTTCGCCGCTGAGCTAGCGCGTTTCATGGATGACCAGAGCAAAGTTTTTGTGCCGCAGTCTGCTGACGGCCGAGATGTGTTCGGTCCCGCCCTGCGAGCGTGTGGCTTCCAGGTTGAGACAGTCGACACGTACTGTATCGTCGATGCGCCTCTCGCAGAGGAGCTGCGGCACAAAGTGCGCGGGCTTGTTGGGATCGAGGCCTACATTATCTTCATGAGCCCCTCGGCCGTTCGTGCCACTGCGCGAGCCTTCAAGGACGACCGAGCGGCTCTCGAGTCGCTCAGGATCGTCTCCGTTGGTCCGGTCACTTCAGAAGCTGTTCGGGGGTGCGGCCTGCAGGTCTTCGCGGAAGCTGCGGAGCACTCTGAGGATGGGGTAATCGACGAGCTCATGACAAAAGCCAGCTAGGGACGTTGTCCGAAGCCCTTCGTAATGGCGGCGAGGTCAGCGAGGGATAAGGAGCCGGTCTGTCTGCATTATCTGCCGCTTTCGGCTGGTGGTGTGAGTGGCACTCCCCGAAAGATATAGGCTTTTCTGCGGGCGCGCCTTCCTTGATAAATTGCACCGCCTGGCATACTCTAACGTGCTGAAATCTTGGGCTTGCAGCCCTGTCCGAATGGAGTCCCATGATCGATCTTCACGACCTTCGCGAGCGACCAGAAGAGTACCAGCGCACCTGCCAGAACAAGGGCATCAAGGTTGACGTTGCAGCCTTCCTGAAGCTCGACGCTGAGTACCGCAAGTCGCGCGCTGACTTTGAGTCCATGCGCGCCTCGCAGAACGCTGTCAGCAAAGAGATCCCCAAGCTCTCAGGAGCCGAGAAAGAAGCGAAACTGGCCGAGATGAAGGGCCTAGCCGAGAAGCTAAAAGAGGCGACAAGCACGTTGAAGGAGCTTGAGGAGCAATGGCAGAAGCAGCAGCTTCTCCTGCCGAGCATCCCTTTGCCCCAGGTTCCGGTAGGCAAAGACGATTCGGAGAACGTGTTCAGCCGCGCTTGGGGCGAGGTGCCGAAGCCTTCCTTCGACCTGCGCGACCACATTCGCCTCGGCAAGGAGCTTGATCTCTTCGACGTCGAGCGTGGCGTCAAAATTGCGGGCACCCGCAGCTACTTCCTCAAGGGAGACGGCATGCGCCTGCAGCACGCCGTCATGAGCCTGGCGCTCGACCTGCTGCACAAGTCTGGATACACCCTGATGGACCCGCCACACATCGTCAACTGGAACGCGATGATGGGCACCAGCTACTTCCCCGGGGGAGAAGAGATGGCGTATCACCTCGATCAGCGCGATGACGGCTACTACCTGATCGGCACGTCGGAGGTTCCAGTGGCGTCATTTCACGCCGAGGAGATTCTTGCTCAAGAGGAGCTTCCGAAGCGTTACGCCGGATACTCCCCGTGCTACAGGCGTGAGGCAGGAGCGTACGGCAAAGACACGGCGGGATTGTACCGCGTTCACCAGTTCTACAAAGTTGAGCAGGTCGTGCTGTGCCGTGCTGACGCAGACGAGAGCATGAGGATGCACCAGGAGCTGCTTGGCAACGCCGAGAAGCTCATGCAGCTCATGGAGCTTCCGTACCGCGTGGTCGAGGTGTGCACCGGCGATATGGGACAGGGGCAGGTTTACAAAAACGACATTGAGGCGTGGATGCCGTCAAGAAAGGCGTACGGCGAGACCCACAGCTGCTCGTCGTTCTACGACTTCCAGGCGCGACGCCTCAACACTCGCTACAAGGACGGGAACGGCAAGAACGTTTTCTGCTACACGCTCAACAACACACTTGTCGCGTCGCCTCGCATCTTGATTCCGCTGCTTGAGAACCACCAGAACGCCGACGGGTCTGTGACGATTCCGAAGGCTCTCCGCCCGTACATGGCCGGCCAAGAAGTCATCGTGCCGAAGAGCTAAGGAGGAGAGAGGCAGTGTCGCTCTTTATCGAAACCCTGCGTGGAAAGCGTGGCTCGCGGCCGCCGATCTGGCTCATGCGCCAGGCAGGCAGGTACCTTCCGGAGTACCGCGCGCTGCGTGAAAAGAACTCCATGCTGCAGATGGTCATGACGCCGGAGCTTGCGTGCGAGGTGACGCTGCAGCCGCTCAGGCGCTTCCCTCTCGATGCTGGGATTATCTTCGCAGACATCCTGACACCTCTCATTGGAATGGGAGCAAACCTTGAGTTTAAGAAAGGCGAGGGGCCCGTCATCGACAACCCAATTCGCAGCGCTGCCGATGTTGCGAAGCTCAGGCTCCCATCGCCCGTAGAGAACACCCCGTACACTCTCGACGCAATAAAGCTCGTTGTGCGCGAGCTTGGCGAGAAAACCCCGCTGATAGGCTTCTCCGGCGCACCCTTCACCCTCTCGTGTTACCTGATTGAGGGGCAGAGCCCAGGCGATCTTGAGCGCACAAAGGCGATGATGGTTGGCGACACGGCGACGTGGCATGCGCTTCAGGAGAAGCTCGTGCCACTCTGCGTTGAGTACCTTGTTGCTCAAGTTGAGGCAGGGTGCCGGTCGCTCCAGCTCTTTGACTCTTGGCTTGGCTACCTCGGCCCACGCGAGTACGAGCGCTTCGTTCAGCCGTACCTCACGCAGGTCGTTTCAGAGGTTCGCGCCCGAGTAGACGTGCCGCTCGTGTTCTTCGCAACAGGGGTCTCGGGCCTCTTCCCCCAGCTCTCAAAGCTCAACGCGAGCGCGTTTGGCGTCGATTGGCGCATCACGCTCCCGCAGGCGCGCTCTCTGCTTGGCCGTGACCTGCCGCTGCAAGGCAACCTAGACCCACAGCTCCTTGCGGGACCGTGGGAGTACGTGGAGCGCTGCGCCCGTGAGATACTCGCGGATGGCGCAACGCTGCCAGCGCATATCTTTAACCTTGGGCACGGAGTCTTGCCGCACACCCCGCCTGAGAACGTGCAGCGGCTGGTTGAGCTCGTTCACTCGGTGCAGCCATGACGCATCTGCTCGCAGTGACATCGATGGTGCTGTACGTGTTGGCGGCAGCCCTGATGATCTTCCAGCTCTGGCGCCCGAGCCGGGCAGGGCGATCGGTCCGGGTTGCGCAGCTCTCGTTCTACAGCGCTCTTGCTCTGCACACGGTCACCCTCGGTCTTGTGCTCAATGACTCGCGCTACGTGCTCCTCGAAAACGGCGCAGACTACTTCCTGATCGCATCGTGGGGGCTCGCGGCTGCTTTTGCGGCGCTGCAACGCAGGCTCAACTACCCAATCGTTGGGGCTTTCCTCATACCTGCGATCGTTCTCTTTATGGGCAGCTCGTCGTACCTCCTGCACCAAGAGGCGACGTCGCTGCTGCCAACCGACTCAAGTCAGGCGAAGGAAGGGATACTTATGTCGCTCCTGCACGGTGTTCCGGCGCTTGTGGCTGTCGTGAGCCTCGCGATGGCGCTCGTTGTTAGCGCAGTGTTCCTGATTGTTGAGGGGCGGCTCAAGGCGCGCAAGGCGGGAGCGCTCAGCATCTCGGGGCCGAATCTGCAGCTGCTCGACATGCTCAATCGCCAGCTTATCCAGGTAGGCTTCGTCGCGATTTCGTTCGTCGTCCTCTCGGGGAGCCTTTGGGCAGTGAGCCGGCAGCAGCCGATCTTCTCGGCTGACACATCGGTCATCTCAGGGCTTGTGACCTGGATGCTGCTTGCCTTCATCCTGCACGTTAGGCTCGTGCTCAAGTGGTCGCCGAAGCAGGTGTCGCGGCTCACAGTTCTCGTCACAGCCTCGTTCTTCGTCACCGCCTTCGCCGTGATGGCGTGGGCTGGCCGATTCACTCATGCAGAGCTCTTTTCGTGAGGCGTGAGGGATGAGCAGCTCAGCGGCGATAGTGGCTCCAGCTTCCTACGAACCGGCGGTCATCGTAACCGGTGTCAGCTTCCGCACGCTCGATGTAGCTGGCCGCGAGGTGCTTGCCCGCAAGGCGCCCGAGCCGGAGAAGCTCGCGCAGCGTCTCGTGCAGGAGGGGCTAGCGTGCGAGGCCGCGGTCATCTCCACCTGCAACCGTTTCGAGATCGTCTCGGTCGGAGGAGAGGGCGGGGGGATCCGCGCATTCTTTAGCTCCCTGCTAGAAGCGCATGCGTCGAATGAGGAGGTCTTGTACCAGCTTCACGACCAGAGAGCCGTTCGCCACATCTACCGCGTATCCTCAAGCCTTGACTCGATGGTGCTGGGCGAGGCGCAGATCCTGGGGCAGGTAAAGCAAGCGTACAGGCGCGCGGTCGAAGCGGGAAGTGTCGGATCACACCTGCACCACCTCTTTCAGAGCGCCTTTAACGTGGCGAAGCGAGTTCGGGCGCACACTGATATCTCTCAGCACGGAGTCTCTGTGAGCTACGTGGCGGTCAGGCTGGCCCAGCAGATCTTCTCAGACCTCTCGAAGACCTCAGTGCTCATTATCGGGAGCGGCGAGATGGCCGAGCTTGCAGCGCTGCACCTCTGCTCGCACGGCTGCTCGCGCATCGTTGTCGCCAACCGCACCGTTGAGCGTGCTGCTGAGCTTGCAGAGAGATTCGGCGGTGCGGCAGTAGCGCTGGGCGATGTGGACCGCGTCATCGACCAAGCAGACATCGTAATCGGCTCAATAGCGATTGATCGCCCGATACTCTCTGCAGCATCCCTTCGCAGCCGGGGAAGAGACAAGCCTCTCTTCCTGATAGACCTTGGGCTCCCGCGCAACTTTGCGCCGGAGATCACCGAGCGCGATAGCGTGTACCTCTACAACATCGACGACCTTGCCGGGATTGCTTCCGAGAACCGGGCGCTGCGTGAGGCTGCTGCGAAGGAAGCGGAGCTCGTGATCGAGTACGGCCTGCTGCAGTTTGAGCGCTGGCGGACAAAGCTCGCCTCTCGGCCAGAGATAGTTGATCTGCGCGCGAAGGTTGAGGCGATCTGTGCGGCTGAAGTTGCTCGCCACTTAGGCAGGGCAGCCAACGGCGTGGACCTAGAAGTGGAGAAGCTCTCGCATGCGATATCGCAAAAGCTTGCGCATGAGCTGACAACGCTCGTCGAGCGGCAGGCAGAGGTGCATGGCGATGAAGACGGACGACCGCCATTCCTGG
>CANLJX010000083.1 GCA_947491545.1 Deltaproteobacteria bacterium | reverse complement strand
AAACTACCCCTATCAGGTGGAGGAGGAGCTATTCTTGGGCCCAGCATCCTCGGCGGATATCGGGGTAGGGGAGCGCTTAAACCACTCGTGTGCTCCGAATGCCGGGTTTCAGGGAGCCATCCACATAGTCGCACTTCGTGATATCCGCGCTGGCGAGCAGGTTACGATTGATTACGCGACATGCGTTTCAGCAGAGCACGAAGCTTTCCGAATGGCTTGCGTTTGCGGTGCTCCCGATTGTCGGGGTGTGGTTACCGGAGAAGACTGGAAGCTACCCGCGGTCCAGAAGCGACTGCTCCCATACTTTCAGCCGTACTTGCAGAGAAAAGTTGCGTTAGAAGCCTCGAGATCTGCAGCTACACTAGCTGCGAACACCGACTCGTTGGGAGTCGTGGCGCGTGTAAAGCGGACGGTCGTGTGGCCAGTTGATTTTGTGCGCCGTGCAATCTCCGAAGAGTGGCTCGCAGCCCCAGTGTCTTGCATCGCGGCGCTGCCGAGCAACCTAGCCACGTGCTTCATCATGGAGTTGCTCGCCCCCCTCCTAATCTCGACCGGCTTGGTGCACGAAGGAGCACAGAGCATTGCACTCATTGCGGCCATCACACCCTTTGTGGGCTACGCCACCTACCTAACGGCATACTACGCAGGGATGTTGTTCGCTGAGCGTCGCGACTTTATTGTTCGTGGTCGCGTGCGGCGTCGCCCGTTGCGACGAAAATTGACGGTGATATGGCTCGATTTCTTGGCCCATTTGCCATCCGACCTTCTTGTGATTCCAGCCATGGGGGCCGTGCAGGGCAGCTTCGCGTTCGCGGGGATGCAGCAGTTTTGGGCGATATTCTGGTCGCAGTGCCTCGCCGACTTTGCGTACGCCTGGAAAGAGCCTTTCTTTTGGCATGCAGCCAAGCGGCTCGAACGGTGGAAGTTTGAGCGTCGGTAGTTAGAGCGCTGTTGTACGAGGCACCTCTGCTGCCTCTCGCCGTTCGGAGTGTTACGACTCTGCGGATTCGAGCCCGCGAGAGAGGGCTCCTGCGAGCTTGAGCCTCCCAAGAGCTAGCTCATAAGATTCGCGCACCTCAGCTAACCGCTGGCGGGACGCTTCTCGCGTCGAGGGTGGTGCGTGTCGAAGAAACTGGGGGTGATGTTCCCGTACTAGCTTAAGGTACGCGCGCCGGATCTCCTCATCGGAGGCGTCCGGGGGGACTCCAAGATTTATTAGGGCCCGATCCATTAGCTCAAGAGCCGTTGGGGAGTACATGAACGAACTAGCCGGTACGGGTCTCGGAAAGACGGGTGCGAGGGGCATTGCCGGCTCTTCGTCGAAGGGGTCGGTCACTGGTTGGGTAGCCTGGCGAACCAAGGAAAAGAGAAGATTCGGAACGATATACGGCAAGCCCAGGAGTAGTAGCAGAGAAACTAGCAACCCCTCTCCACTGCGGACGGCGACGCGATAAGCTGACTTTGACAAGAGGAGTGCGGTGGCACCGATAGCCGTCCAGGCTAGGTATGGCAGAGCGAGCTTAGCGGCCTCAAGGACTCGCCCGTAGTTGAACAGCTCCAGTAGGGCGTCGGCGGTGAAAAACACCCAGTTAGTTATGGTGGCAAACACACCGTTTTCCATGACCCCGAATGTTCAAGAGCCATGCCAAGTGGGAAGAGAGCAACGCAATCCGAGCTATCTCCCTGAAGACCCACTCGGGAGAATGCGCAGAGGTAGCGAAAACCACCCGTGCATTACCCAAAGGCCGCTACCTTTTGCGGAGTCTCAAAGGGCCTTTCGACAGTCAGGGATTCCCGAGCACCGGACCTCCCCAACCCCTTAAGACTCTAGGATGTACGAGAAGATCAGTGGCGCTACGATCGAAGCATCCGACTCGATGACGAAGCGGGGGGTGTCAATGGTGAGCTTGCCCCAGGTGATCTTCTCATTTGGAACCGCCCCGCTGTACGAGCCGAACGAGGTGGTGCTGTCGCTAATCTGGCAGAAGTAGCTCCACTTCGGACACTCGCGCTGGAGGTCCTGGTGGATGAGGGGCACAACGCAGATCGGGAAGTCGCCGGCGATGCCGCCGCCGATCTGGAAGAAGCCGATCTGTGACTGCGCCGTGTGCTCCAGGTACCATTCAATCAAAAAGCCCATCTGCTCGGCGCCACTCTTGACGATGCTGTACCGGCTGATATCGCCCGATACGACGTGCGACACGAAGATGTTAGCCAGCGTTGAGTCTTCCCAGCCTGGCGACCAGATTGGAATGTTCTTCTCCTTCGCCGCGAGAACCCAAGAGTGCTTCGGATCTATCTGGAACGAGGCTCGGACAGAAGCGACGTCGAGGAGCTGGTACATGAACTCAAACGGGAAGTAGCTCTTTCCCTCTCGGTCAGCCTTCTGCCAGAGATCAAGGAGGGGCTTCTCGATTGCGCGGAATGCCTCGTCCTCTGGGATGCAGGTGTCAGTAACGCGGTTCATGCCACGGTCGTAGAGCGCAACCTCGTCTTCCGACGAGAGTGTGCGGTAGTGTGGCACACGCTCGTAGTGGTTGTGCGCCACTGCGTTGAAGATGTCTTCCTCCAGGTTTGCGCCGGTGCAGCAAATCGCCTGGACCTTACCCTGGCGGATCATCTCCGCTAGGGTGAGCCCCAGCTCAGCAGTGCTCATAGCACCAGCCAGGGTGATCATCATCTTGTTGCCCTTCTTGAGCTGCTCCAGGTAGCCCTCGGCTGCGTCGACGCACACGGCCGCATTGAAGTGCCGGTAGTTGTGCTTCATGAATTTCTTGATGCTCATCGCTATTGCCCTCCTTGGGCTATCTTGAGTGGCTCATTAAACGCGTTTCCAGCTCCATTCGGAGACTCCCAGAGCAGGTACGTGTACCCGCTGAGGCTCTCCTTGTACCGCTGCATGAACTTCGCCGAATCCTCCGGGCTCATCGTGCCCTGGAAAACAGCGCGGTCGATCTGGGTGTGTACACCGTGAATCAGGTCCTCTTGGGTGTACTGAACGTACCCTAGGACTTCTTTGATGGTGTCTCCCTCGACGATGCTCGTGATGCGCGGAGCCCCGTTCTCATCAAGCTCAACGTGCACCACGTTCGTGTCTCCGAACAGGTTGTGCAGGTTGCCGAGGCATTCCTGATAGGCGCCTATCAGGAACATTCCGATGTAGTACGGCTGGTCACCGCGGTACGGATGCAGGTCGATGAATCGCTGCACGCCCTTGAGATCGATGAACTTGTCGATCTTGCCGTCGCTGTCACAGGTCAAGTCAGCGATGATCGCGCGACGAGTTGGCTGTGTCGTCAGCCGGTGAATCGGCATGATCGGGAAGAGCTGATCGATAGCCCAGTGGTCAAGCATCGACTGGAACACGGAGAAGTTGCAGAAGTAGGTGTCCTTGAGCATCCCTTCGAGCGCCTCGAAGTCCTCAGGCACGTGCTTCATCTTCCCTTTAAGCTGGTTGATGCGAGTAAAAAGATTTCGGAGTGTGCGCTCGGCAAATGCGCGCTCTTCAAGAGTCATGCTGCCCTGGATGAAGAGCTGCAGGAACTCCTCTCTCATTGAGAGCGCATCGCTGAACACCTCGTGGCAGTTTTTGAGGCTTAAGTCGCGGTACAGCGCGGCGAGATCCTTTAGCTTCTCGTCGTTAGAGGGCAGGGGATCTGGGACAGTGGGCGGTTCCGGAACCTCTGCGACGTCCATCACCTCTGTAACGAGCACCGCATGGTGAGCCGTGAGAGCCCGGCCAGATTCGCTCACAATCGTCGGGTGCGGGATTGCGAGGTCGTTGCACGCCTCAGCGATCTCCCATACGACGTCACGGGCGTACTGCTCCGTGCTGTAGTTCATCGAGGACTCAAAGTTAGTGCAGCTGCCGTCGTAGTCAACGCCGAGCCCGCCGCCCACGTCGAGGAACTCGATGGCCGGGCAGAGCCGAAACAGCTCAGTGTAAACCCGCGCCGCTTCTTTCATGACTTTCTTGATCGCGTTGATCGAGGTGATCTGGCTCCCCATGTGGAAGTGCAGAAGCTTTACGCAGCTCTCCATGCCGCGAGCCTTGAGCTGCTTGACTGCCTCAACGATCTCGTACAGGGCGAGGCCGAACTTTGCGTTTTCCCCGGCTGAGCCAGCCCAGCGCCCGGCGCCACGAGACGTCGGGTTCATGCGCAGTCCGATCTCTGGCTTGACTCCGGTCGCCTCGCTGGCACGCAGGATGGTGTCGAGCTCGTAGAACTGCTCAACAGTAATGATCGGCCTTAAGCCGAGCTTGCTCGCCATCAGGGCGAGCTCAATAAACTGGTAGTCCTTGTAGCCGTTGCAGAGCAGCAGCCCCTTCGGCGCGTCGTGCATCGAGAGAACCGCGAGCAGCTCCGGCTTGCTGCCGACTTCGAGACCCATGCCACGCCCGTTGCCTGCCTTGCGCACCGCCTCAACGACCTGCCGTTGCTGGTTCACCTTTACGGGGTAGGTCAGGATGTACTTCCCCTTGTACTCGAACTCTGCCATCGCCTTGTCGAAGGCCTCGTATATGCCCTGTGCACGCTGCTTCAATATTCCGTTGAAGCGGATGAGGTGCGGCGGCTTGATCCCTCGGCGCACGAGGTCCTCAACGATGTTGCAGAGGTCGACCGATGACCGGTCCTTTTCCGGCGTGACCGACACGTTCCCTGCCTCGTTGACAGAGAAGAAGCCGGCTCCCCAACCATCGATCCTGTACTGCTCAATGCTATTCTGAATAGTCCACTGTTCCATGTGCGCTACCTCTTCTCCTCAGTGGTGACACTCCTGTACTGCCCTGGACGACGGCTGTCGAAGAATCGCCACCCTTCACGGGTGTACGATGAATGGCCCAGGTCTACATCAGCAACAACGAGCCCTGTCATCTCGGTTCCCCGAGCCAGGATCTGGCCGAACCCATTACAGACGAACGAGCCGCCCCAGAACATCGACGAAGCCTCGATACCAACCCGGTTGATAGCGCACACAACGACGTTGTTCGCCACGGCGTGTCCGACCTGAACGCTCTGCCAGGCGTGCTGCCAATCCCCTTCGTAGCACGGCAGCTCGCCAACTCGACCGATCGCAGTCGGGTAGAAGATAATCTCTGCGCCTGCGAGCGCAAGCGCGCGCGCGGCCTCTGGGAACCACTGGTCGTAACAGATCAGGACGCCGACCTTTGCGAAGCCGAGGTCGAAAACCTTGAAGCCCAGGTCGCCAGGCTCAAAGTAGTTCAACTCGAAGAAGGCCGGGTCGTGCGGGATGTGGACCTTGCGGTACGTGCCCAGCATCTCGCCGGAGCTGTTGATGACGAAAGCTGTGTTGAACTTCTTGCCGTGCTCGGCGCGCTCGTAGACTGAGCCTGCAACGATAGCGACGCCGAGTTTCTTCGCCTCCGACTGGAGCACTTCTGTCACAGCACCAGGCAGCGGCTCTGAGTAGTCGCGAGCGCAGCGCTCTTCGATGCAGAAGTACGGGGAACGGAAGAGCTCGGGGAGCGCAACGATCTGTGCGCGACGCGCAGCAGCTTCCCTGATGAGCGTCACGGCACGCTCAAGGTTCTCGTCTGGCTCCGGGCTCATGGCAAATTGCGCCAGAGCGACCGTCACGGGGCGGGGGGTCCAAGGTATTGAGTTGTTCACAGGCGTAGGCGGGCTAAGGCTAAGCCGTGCTTGGTAGTGCAGGCCGCCTATATGATTACACTGGTTAATGTTTGTGCAGTCAGGCTCTGTCTTTCGAGTGATGCCTGGTGCTCGCCTATTTTTCACTCGCGCAGCTTCGGGCCTGAGAGTTCCGCTGGGCCGCGAGAGGATTTTCTTCAAGCTGAAATGAATCACTATAGCGCTGATAATGCAAGCCCTTCGGGGCAGCTTTGTCATGAGCGCTTTGTGAGCAGTTTAGTGGTAGCGCTGCTCAGCTTGGGAGAGCTCGAAGATGACAGCCGTTCCCTCGCGCTCGCGGCTCAAGATGCGCAGCTGGCTGCCGTGCAGCTTGGCGATCGAGGTGGAGACAGCGAGTCCGACGCCGGAGCCGTGGACGGATGCCTTCGTCTTAGATCCGCGAAAGAAAGATCGAGAGACTTTTCCCAGCTCCTGCTCGGGAATTCCCACCCCCGAGTCGGTGATAGTGACCCGAACCGAGTCTGCCAGCACTTCAAAAACCGCCTCTACAGCGCCGCCTTTGGGTGTGTAACGGATAGCATTTTCGACGAGGTTCCTGACCAGCCGCTCAAGGAGCGCTGCGTTTCCGTTAACCAGAGGAACCCTTGGGGGAATCGACCAGGCGAGGGTGATGCGCTTCTCATCCGCCGCCGGGCGCACCGCCGCAATGGTGTCCATAACTAGGTCCACGATTGAGACTGGCTCCATGACTACCGCCTGTCCGGAGGCTTCAAGGAGCGAAAGATGGTGAAGATCGTTGACCATATTGGTGGCAGAGCGGGTGCTGCGGAGAGCCACCGACATGAAGCGCTTCGAGTCGTCCTTCGCCAGGACCTCGCCCCGCTGGAGGATCGTCTCAAGGTATCCCTGTATCGAGGAGAGCGGTGCTCTCAGGTCGTGGGAGAGTGCTGCAACTGAGCTCTGCAGCCCCTGTACGCGCCGGTGTGCGACGAAGAGCAGCACCACGGCAATCAAACCTGAGGTGACGAGGGCGGCAGCCAGGGACCAGATCCATGTTTCTGAGCTCACCATGAAGCCTGAACGGGCGGTCGAAGCAGGGGCTAGCACCACGTAGACGAAATGCTCCTCGCCGCGAAAGCGGAACGGGGCAACCGCAACGGGAGCCGTCAGGCGAAGATTGTGAGGGTCGTCGCCCACCATCTCATCGAGGCCGGCTGGTGCTGTGAGCCCGACGAGAAGCCTGCGGTCCACGAAGGGGAGCTGAGTCTTGCCAAGGGCAGCGGGACTGATTACGACGATACCGTGCTGATTGACGATGTACGGTCGAACGCCGGGATTTAGGCGCGAGATCTCGTCTAGAGCTTTAGAGAGGGCCGATCTATCAGCCCCTGACGGAAGACGACCGAGCCGCTCGGCAAAGGTTCGGGCAACGAGACGGTTGGTTTCCGAGCCGATATTCTCAACCGCGGTTCGGGAGAGGGAAACAGCCACCCACGTCTGTAAGGCGACCGCGCCAATGGCCAGCAGCCCACACAGAACCAGCATCGGGCGAGATAGCTGGGAGCTTAGCCCGCGCAGGAACACTCTCGCCGTCCGGAGCCACCCCCTGACGCTTTCAGTGTCCTGTTCCGTTCGGGAGCTCATCGTGATGAAACCTCTACGCGGCGCACTTGTAGCCTACGCCCCAAACTGTCTGAATCAGTTCAGGGTTAGCTGGATCGGCTTCAATCTTTGATCGCAGACGATTGATGTGAGTGTTTACAGTGTGCTCGTAGGCACCCGAGCTGTACCCCCAAACACCAGCCAAAAGCTGCTCCCGGGAGTAGGCACGCCCCGGGCTCTTGGCGAGGAAAAAGAGCAGGTCGAACTCGGTGGAAGTCAGGTCGATCAGCTTGCCTTTGAGCTTTACCTCGCGTGTCAGTGGGTCTATCGACACGCCCTTAACTTCCAGTGATTGCTGTTTCGGGCCTTCGGCATTGCCGGCGCGCCGGAGCAGCGCCTTAGCGCGCGCGCAAACCTCTCGAATACTGAACGGCTTTGTGACGTAGTCATCTGCGCCGATCTCTAGCCCCAAGATCTTGTCGATCTCCTCGCCCCGGAAGGTGAGCATCATAATCGGTGCTCTGATGTTCCCCTTGCGCAGCTCGCGACAGATATCAACGCCGTCCTTGCCAGGAAGCATGACATCGAGAACAACGAGGTCGAATGAGTCGGTGAGAGCGAGCTCGAGGCCGCGCAGGCCGTCGGCAACGTGGGTAACCTTTAGCCCTAACTCTTCAAGGTGCATGGTGAGGAGCTCACCGATGTGGTGGTCATCGTCAACTACTAGTACGCGACCGAGGGGCTGAGACATAAAACCTCCAGTGCCTGGGCAAGGAACTCCAACGAAACCGGCGCTCCGTCAGACAGCACTGTTATGGACAGCTTCGGGCAGCTTGTGACTGATTGAGTCTGTCTTGAGGGATTTCAGGGGTTTATCCGGTTATGCGCGGATGGTTCCCGGTGGAACATGCGATCTCGCCGAGCCATTTGTAGCGGGCGGTTCTTCTCTTCCTCCTTCTCCTTCTCCTCCTCCTGCACCTGCACCGAATTCCTTCCCTTAATCCCGTTATCCCCGCCAAGAACATCGAGGGCACACCTCAGCCATTGCCCGATTACGAACAGGAGTTCGGTGCGGGTGCAGGATAAAGAGGAGGATTAGGAGGAGGAACGGGGGCTCCTCATCCTCAACAAAACAGGCGTAACGCAGGGGCCAAACGGCTAGAGCTGAGGAATGCCCGAAACCACGATGCCGTTGAAGGTAATAACATCCAAGCGGTCCGCACGGGCAGCCACGGAGTGGGTGCCGTTCATCTCATCTCTGTACTTGTTACCAGATGGGAGCGCGCACTCGCGCGAGTCCGTAAAGCGGTGGAAGTGCACCTCTCGCAGAGCTGGTGTCGAATCCGTAACGCGGGGACCGCCCATCTCTTTCAAAATAGTGTAGAGCACCGGCGCTCCACCGGAGAAGATTTCAAGCCGCACAACGTTAGCTTTGAAGATCGGGCTTTGGATCATGCCGTGCACACCCCACATCGGGTCCTCGAAGGCCTCCGGCCGTGGATAGATCGAGACTCGAAGGGTTTGTATCGGCTCTGAAGAGATGCAGCCAGGGCGGGCGCTGAAGTCTGACGCTCTAACCGATGCAGCAACGATGAAGCCACGGTCCCAGCGAGCCTCATCCGCGGGGGCGATAGCGGACTCCCAGGTTGTGCCATGTTTCCTAAGAATCTCTCTCTCCTGGTCCGTCTCTGGCCCAGTGCCGCGCTCGACTTGAAGGCGGATCAGCGACGCGCGAGCCTTGTCGGATGTGCACAGCGGCGCCTTTTCAAGCAGAGCCGCATAATCGAGGCGTATCTGGTCGTTTGATGGGTTAGCTCTGATCTCAGCAATGAGCGAGGCTCTCTGCTCTCGGATCGCCTGCTCGCGAGGACTGAGGGGGACGTGAAGCTTCTGGGTGACCGGCAAGGAAGAATTACCCTCATGCCCTGATCTCTGGTGTGCCGCCATAGACTGCTCCTACCATTTGAAAAATCGAAGGAATCCTTCCATTCCGGGCACCCTTAGTCAAATTGCGCGAGCAGGCGCGCCAACAGAAACCGACACATCACGCCTGAATCTTCCAGTGCTACGGCTCTGTGGAAAGCATGTTTCTCCGTAACGAGAACCCAGCCGGCAGCTCTTTTCCAGGCGTTCATCCTTATCCTGCTCCTTCTCTTCATCCTGCACTTGCAATGGATTCCTAATCCAAGTCTGTGCATCTCGATGCGCAAATCGCCCGCGCGCCGCCAACATTTCCTATTTCTTAGGAGGAGCCAGCGGTGCACAAAAAGGAGAAGGATGAGGATTGGGACGAGGATGAGAAGCTTCTTCCACTTCAGTATTGTCTCGGCCGGAACTCTCTTTCAAAGAGCCCCGCTCTCACCCCTTCGCTGGCTACAAGAAACGAGACCGCACCAACAGAGAGCCGTGGTCAGAGTAGCCAACTAGGAAGTACCCCAGCGGGACCGCGAGCTCGTGTTTAGGTTTTCCCGGGCCGGGCTCTGTATCAAACGCTACGGCAAGTCCGGCCGAGGCGAAGGTCGGGATCCCGTAGTGCGCCCCAGACCACCAGGAGTGTAGGTGTCCGTGAAACGCGCCGGCGACCTTCTCACGGTGGCGCGAGAGTATCTGCCCTAACGCCTCTCCATTTAGCGTGCGCCCACTCTCCTCTATCCACTGGTTGTCGCAATGATGCCACGGGTAGTGAGAGAGGATTACGCAGCGCCGTGTTCCCTTGAGCTGCCGCTCCAGCTCTTCAGCCGTTTCCGGTCGAAGCTGTCCAGTAGCGACCGGGCCAAGACGGAGATCGAGCCCAATCAGGGTCAGGCCATGGATCTCCTTTACCGAACAGCCATCTTTCGAGGAGTCCCACACGCCGGGCAGGTGTTCTCGCATCAGGGCAGGGGTGTCGTGGTTGCCTGGAAGATAGATCGTCCTTTCCGCGAGCGGCGCAAGTATCGAGGCTGCGTGCAGGTAGGCCTCGGCTGTTGCCTCCGCTTCAAGTCGTACTGGCTCCGACACTGTGTCTGCAACATCGCCGAGGTCTGCGATCACTTCGATCGGGACCTGCTCGGAGAGAATCTTCTCTACTGCCAGCCGCGAGCGGGCGGCTGTGTCGATCCCCTCTAAGAGGTGTCCGGGCTCAACTATGTGGTGGTCGGTCTTTACGATGAAGTAGCGCATCGAGCCTCCCTGTGTGGCATGAGCCGAAGAGCCTAGCTGTTTGTTCTCTCCGCTGGCTCACCGTGCGCAGTCTCTGCCGGCGTCGTCTCAACTGGCACCACCTCTTGCTGGAGCGGCTCGGTTGCAACGGCTTCCGGAGCTACGCTGGCTGAGGCGACCATCTGCACAGGCGCTTCCTGCGGCTCTTCGTCGCCTGGGCCATCTGCCACCCTAACGCGCTTTCCGCGAGGTGCAATGATTGAAGCTGCGAAGATGAAGATCAGCGGATAGAGGGGGAGGAGATACCGCGGGAACTTCACCTGGAAGCGGGCTGTAGCGATGAAGAACACCGCCATGAAGATCAGCGGAATGATCTCTGGGCTGAATGGAGAAGTCCTAAGCTCTCGCTTGAAGAGCTTGTCGAAGAACTCAAGGACGCAACGCAGCGAAGCAAGCGTTACCCCGAGAAGCCCAGCCAGGAAGACCGGCCACCCCATAGTGTACCAGAGCATCTGCTTGAGGTGGTAAAAATACGGAACCGTATGCGCGTACTGAATCGTGTAGGGGGGCCTCCACTGGCCCTGAACCATCGCGGTTTGCTCTCGCGTGTGCTTCGAGAACGTCTCGAAGTCGATGATGGCGTATGGCTCGGCCATCACAAACACCGCGATTCCGAGGGCGACCGCTGCCGTTAGCTGCGACAGCGGGCGCGAGTGTCGCCGCATCAAAACTGCAGCGCCCGCAATGAATGGAATCGAGAGAGGGATTAATGTCGGCAACGGCTGCAACCTCTGGCCGTACACGCGCGGCCACCCTTTGAAGAATAGCAGGAAGTCAGCGAGTGCTGTTAACGCCAGAGCGCCAGCAACGAGACCGAGGCATGCCAGGGGCTTCGTGGAGGTTGCGAGGCGCCCCCACTCCTTGATGGTCGAGAGGAAAACAACGAAGAAGAGCGGCACAAACAGGAACGCGGAGCTTATCTTCGTTGCGGTTGCTAGCCCTGCACAGAAGCCGAAGATCAGGTACGAGCGCAGCGTGCCCTGCTCGTAGGCCTTGACGAGCGCGATGAGCGAGATGAGGCAGAGCGTCGTGAGGGTTATGTCTGAGGTGAAGAAGCGCGAGAGCTGGAGGTGAAAGACATTGAGCGAGAGCAGCGCGGCAGCCACGAGACCCACCGACGAGCGCCTGTAGAGCAGCACCGCCAAGTACCACGCGAGGGGAATGGCCGCGCCCCCGACGACAGTGCAGAAAATACGCCCCGAGATAAACACGCAGTCGTAAGAGAATCGTTGGCATACTCCGAAAGACACGGCGTTGTTGGGCGAGATGGCCTTGGTTGCCCACTCGATCAGGCCAGAGCAGAAAGCGATCACGTGTGCAAAACCCCACGCCGCGTAGAACGAGAAGCTGCCGTAGGCGAAGGACTTCGGGTTCATGTGCTGGACGCCAAGCTTCTCGGTGACCTGCGCCATGTGGCGCTCGTCTGGGTGGAAGCCAACGCCGTGGAAGATGCCGGTAGAGCGCAGCCCCATCCCGAGGATGGTAAGCCCGACCAGAATGGCGATATCAGCCCGACGGGAAACGAGCCAGCTAATAGGGGTCTTCAGAGATTTGGTCACCATGCGGGAGAGGGTAGCCTCTGAGTAACAAGGTTGTACAGGTAGGTTTTCTGTCAGCCCACTCCCTCAACGCCGCCTCCACTCCGGCCACCGGGAACGGCCCCGGCTCCGGTCCCGGCTCCGGCTCCGTTGCCGGTTCCGCCCCCGCGCCCCTGACTCCTCAACAATCCACCCACCGCAGCCCACAAACAACTAGCGCATACTTGACCCCGCTCTATCATGCTCACCGGCACCGGCACCGGCACCGGCACCGGCACCGGCACCGGGTACGCGAGATTCTTCCCCCTCGCCAAACTGATCAGAACGGTGAAAGATACCCCCCTATGGGAATAGTGGAATACCTTCAGCGTAACCTGCGCCGAATCTGCCTTGTATTCATCTTGGCCTACTCGGTCGTGTACGCATTTGCGTTCGTGAGCCTTCATTTCAAGGAGCATCCGTACCATGCAGCCTCGCGCTGGATGCTCGACAATTTCCGCGACAAGGTGCGGATCGTTGGGCCTCACTGGGATGACCGGCTCCCGTCGGGTGTGCCCGAGCATCCCCGCTATCCTTCTGTATTCAATTACGATGGCAGGGAGAACGAGCTGCCCCTCTACGAGCCCGACACCAAGGCTAAGGTGGACATGACGCTGCGCCGGGTTAGTGACGCGGACTACATCGTCTTCGGCACCCCGCGCATGGCAGATTCCCTGCCGCGCATCCCAGATGAGTACCCTGCGACGGTCGCGTTCCTGAGGCTGCTGTGGGGCGAGAAGCTTGGGTTTAAGCTCATCAAGACCTTCAAGAATCGGCCTGCCTTCCTTGGCTTTACGTTCAACGATGATCTAGCTGACGAGAGCTTCTCGGTTTACGACCACCCTAA
>CANLJX010000082.1 GCA_947491545.1 Deltaproteobacteria bacterium | reverse complement strand
AGCCGCCTGGACCTCCTCGGAATCCTACGGCTCCGTCGCTTCGTTCGCGATTTGAAGCCAGATGTAATCTACGCTCTCTCGAACGCCGGGCTTTCAGCTGCCAACGTCGGCCTAATCGGCACGGGTGTCCCGGTCGTGACGTACCGTGGCACGGTCGGTCACCTCAGCTGGTGGGACCCTTCGTCCTGGCTTACGTTCCTCAATCCGCGAGTATCCAAGATCGTTTGTGTCTCTCAGGCTGTTGAGCAACACCTCATGGAGCTCGGCCTTCCCGCGGAGCGCGTTGTCACTATCTACAAAGGCCACGACATATCATGGTACAGCGCTCCGCCTCCTTGCTCTCGCCTCGATCTCGGCGTTCCAGAATCGGCATTCGTGGTCGGCTGCACGGCCGTTATTCGGGCAGTTAAGGGAGTCGATGACCTTATTACCGCGTGCGCCTCCCTTCTCAACGAGATCCCCTCACTACATCTGCTCCTCATCGGTTCAGTCAAAGATCCTGTCGTAGCGTCCCTAATATCATCTTTTCCAGAGCCGAAGCGGATCCACGTTACGGGTTTTCGCGACGACGCCACGCGGCTCGCAACGCTTTGCGATGTAGCCGTTATGGCTTCTAAGAGCCGGGAAGGATTCCCAAAATCCGTAGTGGAGGCGATGTCTCAAGGCGTACCCGCCATCGTCACTACCGTTGGTGGTATGCCCGAGTTGGTTGGGCACGGTGAAGCCGGGATTATGGTTCCACCGAGCGACCCTTCAGCCCTTGCGGCTGCTATTCGGGAGCTGGCCTCGAGTCGGGAGAGGCGGACGGCACTCGGCCTTGCCGGGAAGCGTCGAATAGAAACGGCGTTTAATATTCGACAGAGTGTTGGGGGAATGCAGGCGCTATTCTCCCAGCTTGCCCATTCCGGTCAACGAGAGGCACTTTCCAGCTAAAGTTTGCGGGGTCTCCATCCGTTTATTCTTCGCATGGGATTGGGACCTCAAGAGTACAGCGAGCTGCTCATGGTGTGCGTGACCTTGATAGGTCTTCTGCTCACCGTGGGCGTCGTAGTTAGCTTCCGGCACACGCTACGGTCGTTCATGCGTTGGATGGTGGGATCTCTAAGCCCAGATGCCAAGACAGCGCGCGATGCCGTCGCCGACCTTTCAAAGGCTATTGGCTCCGTCCGTCAGCACGCGCAAGGACTTGAACGGTACGCTGGCGATTACCTCAGCGTATTCGAGGAAGCTGGCTGGTCCCGCCTCCTGTCGGAGCTCGAAGCTCTTGAGCAGGCTGAAAAGCTGCTGCACAAAATGATCGACGCGGAACAGTACGACGATGCAATCGGACTCTCAGGGATGTTGTTGGATCAGCTCCCTGAGGATCTGACTGAGTACGCCGCAAAGAAGTTTGGAGACTTTGCTCCTTTACGAGGCTGGAACGAGAGGTCAAGAGCCGTCCTCATTGCCATCGTGGACCATGCGAAGATAGCCGCCAAGGCTAATCGCGAGCTCGGCATTCGACGAGTCGGGCAGCGAAAACCAACGCTTGAAACCCTCGCCGAACTTCGAAAATGGCTGCGCGGGCACTAGGTCAGAACATCTCTAGGCCAAAGCATCGAAACACTCGCTTACCTCCGGCGCAAACTCATCGTTGAGAGCCCTCACAGCTGCCTCGCAGTGCTTTCGCGCTACTAACACGGATATCTTAATCTCCGAGGTATTAACCATTTGCAGGTCAATTCCGTGCTTCTCTAGCGCCCGAAAGGTGCGACCTGCTACATCCGTATGCCTTCGCATGCCGAGACCAACAACCGATACTTTTGCGATGTTTCTCTCGACCGACACACCACCCGCTCCTAGCTCCGGGACCGACGACCGAGCGATATCGAGCGCAACCGAACTCTGGTCATCAGCGACCGTAAGGCTCACGTTCACCAGCCCAGGAGATACCGTCTCCTGAGAAATCATATCTACGAGGATGTCACGCTCCCCCAGCAACGAGAACAGCCGGGCCATCGTGGAGATATCGCTGGGCATAGATTGAATCATTAACCGCGCCTCATCGAGACGGTGGGTCACCCCCGTAACAACTGGCTTCTCCATAAGCTCATCCTCATTAACTATCCAGGTTCCGTTTACCCCCGGAACGAAGCTCCCCCCGAAGGTAGAAAGGACTGCTAAGGGCACACCATACCGCATCGCGAAGAACACAGAGCGTGTGTGGAGCACCTTCGCACCGAGGCTCGCCATCTCTAGCATCTCCTCGTGCGCAACTCGATCGAGCAGCCGCGCACCACGACAGATTCGCGGATCTGCCGAGTATACACCTCGGACGTCTGTGTAGATCAGGCATGCCTCTGCCCGCAACGCCGCCGCGACCGCGACCGCAGTTATGTCAGATCCCCCTCGACCAAGCGTTGTGATGTCACCACCCTCTGTCACACCCTGAAAGCCGGCAATAACCGGCACCCCGCCTTCCGCAAGCACTGCCTCGATAGAATCGGTCTCAACCTCCTCAATCATCGCGTTAGTATGCTGGCCAGATGTTGAGATCTTCGCCTGCGCTCCAAGCAGACTCTTTGCCGGGAAGCCGAGAGCCGAGAGCCTCATCGCTAGCAACGCAACTGTCACCTGCTCGCCGCTAGCCAGCAAAACATCCATCTCTCGACCGCTAGGCTCATCTACACAACTCTTCGCTAGCGCAACAAGTTTGTTCGTCTCACCCGCCATGGCGGAAAGCACCACCACGACAGCGACATCAGGTCTCTCACGTCGATGAGCCATTACGATATCAGCAACGTGCTTCACCCGAGTCACGTCACCAACGGAGGTGCCACCGAACTTCATGACAACCACCGGGGATTTCCTTGAACTCATTCCCGCAGCTCCTTCTCAAGCTGCCCCGCTATCTCAGCGGTGCGGATTCCTCCATCATCAACAGAAAGAGAGACCGTGAGATCGCTATAGCTCGCTATCTCAGGGCATGTGCTTGCCCACTCAATCACCCGGACGACCGATGAGGCAGGCGGCTCAAGCACTTCGGGAGGCGCACACCGAAGCCGGTACAAGTCCCAGTGATCTACCTCAAGACCCTTATCCACACGGTATTCGTGCTCAAGCGAAAATGTTGGGGATGCTACATCCTCACTGCGACCTCCGAGAGCAGCAACGAGGTGGCGTACCAGGGTTGTCTTGCCCGCACCAAGGTCTCCTTCGAGCGCGATGGTCTTCCCTGCGATACTGAGCTTGGCTAGCTGTTGGGCTAGACGGGCCGTATCGGCTTCGCTCCTCAGAACTCGCCGAATCATCGATCGAGAGCCCCCATTACAGACGAGGCATACCGAGCGATGTCAGAGGCGAGGATCGGCCCCCCGCTCTCTGTTGCTGCGCGCTCACCGGCACAGGCGTGCACGTAAGCAGCCACAGCGGCGGCATCAAAGAGAGAACTCGATCGGACGACACAAGCGGCGACAATTCCGGCCAGCACATCACCGCTGCCAGCGGTGGCCATGTACGATGAGCCTCGCGCCACTACGCCACACTGATGCTCGGAACAAACGAGGGTCCCAGCTCCCTTGAGGACAATCGTGCAACCGAGCCGGCTGACCAACCCCTTCACAGCATTAAACCGATCTGCCTGAACAGAAGTCGTGTCTGTGTTGAGCAGCCGCGCCGCCTCTCCGGGGTGCGGCGTCGCAATAGCTCGCGCGCCTCGCAGCGTTGTCCCGCTCTCGGCGAGCACATTCAAGGCATCAGCATCAACGACTATTCGCGACCCAAGGGCCACTAGCTCCTTGAGCAGCGACGCAACGAACTCGCAGGTATCTGGAGCCATTCCAAGTCCGGGACCTAGCACAACGCAATCAGCTCGCTTCGCCGCCTCAACGACAATCGCCAAGTCAGATATCCCTAGGACGGCGGCATCGCCTGGCACGATCTCGTTCATGCACTCGGCTTGTGCCAACGATGCACCCCAACTCTGCCGCCACACCCGGCTAACCAGCCCCGCGCCCGCGTGGAGTGCGCCCATCACCGAAAGGACCGGAGCGCCTGGCATGGAAGCAGACCCGCCAACAACGAGAACCCTTCCGCAATCGCCCTTGTGGCCATCGATGCGCCTGCGCTCAAGCCGTGGTCGCGCCGCGCCCTCTATCGCCTGCACAGAGACAGGGGAGGCCCCTGTGATTCCAATAGGAGCAGCCACGATCTCTCCACACGCCGAGCGGGCGGGAAACTGAAGGCACCCACGCTTAACGAGCTCTACTGCCACCGTGAGATCCGCCCGCACATGCAGATCTCCACACTGGCCCGAGTCAGCCGACACTCCTGTCGGAATATCTACAGACAACACGCGAACAACTGGTCGGTCGATTTGCTCTCGCCGCAGCCGTCCAACAAGGTCCGCGACGCACCCCATGAGCGGCAACCGCTGTCCGGTGCCAAGAAGCGCATCCACAATAAGCGCCGCCGATGAGAATAGCTCCTCCTTCCGTTCCGTTGAGATGCTCGTCACGAGCGGGCCGAGGGCCCTAATGGGCGATGGAAGATCTCCTTCAACGACAGCAGCGCCGAATCGGCGCATCTGCTCTATACAATCGTCTGCATATCGCTCTGATCGGATCAGCAGGGCATTCACAGCAACCCCACGCTCAGCTAAAAGCCGAGCCGCAACAAGCCCATCACCGCCATTATTGCCCGGACCACACAACACCAGCACGCGTCCGTGACTACCGCCGAGGTACGCCTGAACATTCGCCGCAAGCGCTGAGCCCGCACGCTCCATCAGCTCCAGCACCGAAACGCCCGAATGAATCGTCTCGAGATCAAGCGCCGCCATCTCCGCGCTTGTTGGGAGGCGCCATGCTGCCGGGTCATTAGACGAAACGGTGAAGGGAGCGAAGCTCCCAGCTTGGACCCGACTCACACCGCACCGATCTCTTTCTCAAGAATAGCTGCAAGATCGGTTGCGTGCTTCCTGCACGACTCTTCATCCTCGCATTCCACCATAACTCGAACCTTATTCTCCGTTCCAGAATAACGCACGAGGATGCGACCCGAAGCACCAAGCTCCTTCTCCTTCTGACTAATTGCCGAGGAGAGCGCCGAGATGCTCTCAAGGGGGGGCTTGGTGGCAACCTTTATATTGATGAGCTTCTGGGGAAACGTTACGAACGGCGCAGCTAGTTCAGATAGCGGCTTCTGCTTGCGGCACATGACAGCTAACACCATGAGTGCCGTGAGCATTCCATCCCCGGTGGTCGAGTAGTCGGAAAATATCGTGTGCCCTGACTGCTCGCCGCCGAGCTGACACCCCTGACGAATCATCTCCTCAAGGACCGCTCGGTCTCCAACGTTTGCGCGAACCACCGAAATGTCGTGGCTGTTGAGCAACTTTTCAAGGCCAAGGTTAGACATGACCGTAGCTACAACCGCATTTTTGCGGAGTAGTCCTCGCTCCTGGAGGTCGAGCGCGCAGATGGCGAGCACAACGTCTCCGTCTAAAACACGCCCCTTCTCGTCCACAATTATACAGCGGTCAGCGTCACCATCGAGCGATATGCCAACATTCAAGTTCTGCTCGACTACAAGCTTGCCAACAACCTCTGGAAAGAGACTGCCAAATCCGGCGTTGATGTTTCGCCCACTCGGGCTAACCCCACGCGAGACGACCTCAGCTCCGAGCTCAGTTATCGTCTGCGGGCCCACAACGTAGGCTGCTCCGTTGGCACAATCGAGCCCAACTTTTATGCCCTCGAGAGACAGTTCTCGAGGGAAGCTCTCTTTGAGGTACACAGTGTAGCGACCAACGGCGTCATTTATGCGCGCCGCCTTACCAATGTGGCCCGCATCTGTAGTTTTCCCGTCCAGCACTCCCGGCTCAAGAAGACGCTCAATCTCGTTCTCAAGATCGTCCGGCAGCTTAAGCCCGTCTGACCCGAAGATCTTTATTCCGTTATCTTCAAAGGGATTATGGGAAGCCGAAATGACGATTCCCGCATCCGCTCGCATACTCTTGGCCAAGTATGCAACGCCCGGTGTTGGGATAGGGCCACTGAGCATCAGATCAGCTCCCATCGCGGTAATCCCGGCGGCAAGGGAGCTCTCAATCATGTAGCCCGAGAGCCGAGTATCTTTGCCGATCAGAATACGTCGCTTCTTCTCTCCCTTCATGAACACCTGAGCAACTGCTTTGCCGAGCCTCACGAGGGTCTCTGGGTCGAGCGGAGACACGCCCGCAACTCCACGAATACCGTCTGTCCCAAAGTGTTTTCTCTCTGTTGCCATATGCTCCTTGCTCTCAATCATCGCTTCTTCGACTGGCTCGTCGAACCACCTTTCGATGGTCCGTGGTACCACGCTGTCACGCTTGGAGGAGCAGTCTTCACCACCTTCACTCCCTTCGGTGCGTCTACACTCACGTCGTAAAACTCTCCCTCGCGCGGCGGCTGCTTCTTCAGCTCAACAAACGGAATCACCTGTTCCGGCTCAATCTCCGCAAGCAAAGCCGGATCACCAGCCAGCACCACGGTCACCATCGTTGGACTAAGCTTAACCCACTTCGCATCTCCGGTGCCCCGAAGCTCAACAGGGCGCGCCACAAACTGGCGCTCAACAGGCCGTTTCTCGACGGTGACGCGAGCACTCACTGACTCCACTGACATAGATGAAAGCGCGCCTGGCTTCCGTAGGCGCAACGTGACGGTCTCGGACTCCTTAATTTCCCTTAGGTCGAGAGGCTCGGTCGCGACCGAGCGCAACTGCCGGACTTCAGATTGCGGCCCCTTCACTGTCACACCCGGTGGATCGAGCGCGATGTCAACGAGGACAAGGTCTTTCGCGAGCAATCCGAGCTGCGGAACCTCTACTCGTACGTCGCGTTCATCAATATTCTCGAAGGCCAACTCAACCTCCGGGGGATCGAGCGTAAGGACGCTAACCGAGGGGGGCAGAGAGATATCGCTCGCCATGAGCTGCGCTGTATACTTCCCTCCAACATCGTCGGGGAGTTTGAGACGAAGAGGCGGAGGCGAAGCAGCGACCTCTCCGATCAAGAACGAAGGGCCTTTAATCGTAATCTGCACGCCCTGTTTCATGCGCTTCATGAGCACCTTGTCCGTCGGCGGATTTCGCAGCTCTATAGGCACAAAGAGACTAACGACACTCGCATTACTCGCGTCTTGCAGCGCAAACGCAAGCAGTGTAGCCGCAATGACCGAAACGAGCTTTAAGGTCAAGTTCTTGGTCAAGGGACCTCCTGGCCAGAGAAGAACGAAGCGCGCTTCTGCGCTGGTAGCTGCCAATTACTGTTGCGCTCGAGAAGCTCCTGGAGAGATGTCGCGTCGAGGTTGCGATAGAAGCGCCCCTCGATGATCAGGGTGATAGACCCGGTCTCCTCAGAGACAACTATCACCATCGCGTCGGAGCGCTCAGTAAGTCCGAGAGCCGCACGGTGCCGAGTTCCGAGATTCGGGTCTAGGTCCGGGTTGAAACTGAGGGGCAAAACGCAGCCCGCTGCCTTGATGCGGTGCCCCTCTATGAAGACAGCCCCGTCGTGCAGCGGCGACTCCTTTACAAAGATGCTGTAGAGGAGCTTCCTGCTCAGGACAGCATTGAGCACGACCCCCTCCTCCATGAACTCATCGAGACCGAGATCTCGCTGGATGACAATTAGGCTGCCGAGCTTGGCCTTTGCCAGCTTGCTTGCTGTTACGGCGATCTCCTCAAAGGCGTTCCCCTGTTCTTGGCGTTGGGGTTGGGCAAACAGAAATGGCTTCACCCCCACCTTCGTCAAGGTTCTTCGGATCTCGTCCTGAAAAATAACGACAATCACCAGGATGATGGAGTTGAGAAAGTTGTCGATGAGCCAAGCAACCGTGACGAGGCCGAGCGGCTTGGCTAGTACGTACACGAGCGCAATACTCGCCAACCCCACAAGCATCGGAGCTGCCCGGGTGCCACGAACAACCAAGAGCACGCGGTAAATGATGACCGACACGAGCATGATGTCCAGCAGCTGCACCAGCAGGGACACCGACACTCCAAACAGTTCATGCCTCATACGCCGCTACCGGCCCAAACCTACGCGGTACAAAACCGCTGCCTTACGCGGCAACCGACACACCGCCGCCGGACTCTCCTGGACCTGACGGACCGCCCTGCGGTCCTGGAGAGAGTGTCTCTCCGCGCACGATCCGCTCAATGTCATCCGAGTCGAGCGTCTCTTTCTCCATAACCGCTTTCGCAAGCCGATGAAGCGCGTCCAGGTTCTCCCCGACGATCTTCTTTGCAACTTCGAACTGCGACTCAAGGATGCGCTTCACTTCCTGGTCGATCTCAAACTGCACGGCTTCAGAATGCTCCCGCGGCTTCCCGATCTCCCTGCCGAGGAACACGTGCTCCTCTTTGGTGTTGTAGTGAATCGGGCCGAGCGCTGAGCTCATCCCCCACTCACACACCATACGACGAGCAATCTCCGTAGCGCGCTGGATATCAGAGCTGGCGCCCGTGTTCATGTCCTGAAAGACAGCTTCCTCAGCGACCCTGCCGCCGAAGAACACTGCAAGCTGATCCATCCAGTAGGAACGCGAGTATGTGTGCTTGTCTGTTTCGGGCAGCTGCTGCATCAGCCCGAGCGCCATGCCACGAGGAACGATGGTAAGCTTGTGGACCGGATCCGCGTTTGAAAGCTTCTTTGCCACCAGCGCGTGCCCCGACTCGTGGTACGCCGTCGTGAGCTTCTCCTTCTCTGAGAGCAGCATCGACCTACGCTCAGCGCCCATCATGACCTTGTCTTTGGCGTATTCGAAGTCACTCTTCTCGACCACCGACTTATTCTTCCGCGCTGCGTACAAAGCCGCTTCGTTCACTAAGATCTCCAGGTCAGCGCCAGAAAAACCCGGGGTGCCACGTGCAATCGTCGTGAGGTCTACGTCAGGTGCTACAGGCACCTTCTTGGTGTGCACCTTAAGAATCCCAAGGCGTCCGTTGAGGTCCGGCCGCGATACCACCACCCGCCTATCGAATCGTCCTGGACGCAGCAGGGCTGGGTCGAGAACATCCGGGCGATTCGTTGCAGCGATTAGGATAACACCTTCATTACTCTCGAAGCCGTCCATCTCTACCAGAAGCTGGTTGAGTGTCTGCTCTCGCTCATCGTGGCCGCCTCCCATGCCGGCACCGCGGTGGCGTCCGACGGCGTCGATTTCGTCGATAAAGATGATGCACGGCGCGTTCTTCTTCCCCTGAATGAAGAGATCACGTACACGCGAGGCTCCAACACCCACGAACATTTCAACGAAGTCCGAGCCCGAGATGCTGAAGAAGGGAACCCCGGCTTCTCCGGCGATCGCCTTCGCGAGAAGCGTTTTACCAGTGCCCGGAGAGCCGATCAGCAACACTCCCTTCGGTATCCGACCGCCGAGCCGTGTAAACTTCTTGGGGTCTTTCAGGAAATCAATAATCTCCTCAAGCTCGGCTCGAGCCTCGTCGATCCCCGCGACGTCCGCGAACGTAACCTTCTGCTGACTCTCTGTGAGCAGTTTAGCTCGCGACTTGCCGAAGCTCATTCCCTTTCCGGCCCCCATCTGGACCTGGCGCCAGAAGAAGAACCACACCCCGATCAGGAGGAGCACAGGCAGGATGTTTATGAGGAATACAAGGTACGATGACTGGTCGGGGGGCTCCTGTACGTTAACACGCACCCCCTTCTCAATAAGCTTCGGCACAAGGGTGTCGTCCTTGGGCACTCTGACAACGAAGGCACCGCCTTTCGGCGAGGCAGCATTATTTGGGTCACTGTACACGCCGTGCACGAGGTCACCCTCTATCGTTACCTCGCGCACCTCTTGCTTCTCTACCCGTGTCAGGAACTCGCTGTACGGGAACTCTGTCGGTTGCGGGATATTCTTCTTCGCAACGCTCCAGATGCTTAGGCTTAATGCAATTATGAGGATCCAAAACAGTCCGTTCTTTGACACGTGACGCACTCTCCGAGCGCTCCGGCGTGAGCAGCCGTCACGCACCGAAGCTAGTTATGGGTTATCCGAGACGACGGCAGGGCCTACCCTAAAGTCGACGACGGCAAACGGGTTTACGGCACCTGCTTGAGAACTCTCTCCAAGGCAGGAGTCGCAAGACCCGTTTTGGTCGCTCTTTCTTACGAATAAATTCAAAAGAAACGGCTACCTAGACTCTACTCTGTACACCAGACGTAGACATCCTACAACCTTGAGCTTTGACCAAGCTGGGAGGATAACACCCGTAGCCCAAAGCGGTCCCTAAGCACCTCAATTCCCTCTTTGAGTTGAAGAGAATCCAGCTCACCCCGAAGCAGCTTAAGAGCCTCCAGAGAGCCCTTCTCGCCAACCTCATAACCCACTAGCGGGAGAACGAGTCTCTGCGCGACCCGCCAAGCGAGGGCATCTGGTAGGCACCCAAGCCGCTCAGCACACCGCGCCAACCAGGCCGGGTCCGCTTCAGTCAAGGAACCGAGGCTCTGCTCTTCAATCGCCGCCAAAGCCTCAAGTGCATTACAATCAGCGGCGATAGCCCGGGCTCGCTCCGCTAGAATCCAGACCGCCGACGGGTCAAACTCGCGCTTTAGAACAGGCATGAGCGAGTGCCGAACTCTATTTCGAACGAGCCC
Source organism: Deltaproteobacteria bacterium (assembly GCA_947491545.1). Classification (GTDB taxonomy): domain Bacteria; phylum Bdellovibrionota_C; class UBA2361; order UBA2361; family OMII01; genus OMII01. The sequence continues at coordinate 2,289 of CANLJX010000082.1, read as the reverse complement.
GACATCGGCGTTGCTCGGGTCATCGATGTACGGCACTGCGAGGCGCGCGGCGTATTCATCGATCTGCTCCCGTGAGATATCCAACAGCGGTCGCAGACATCGGCGGCGCTCATCACGTCGCTCAATGGTAGTCAGCTCCTTATTCGCCAAGAGTTTTATAACTAGGGTCTCGGCAACATCATTAGCGTTGTGGGCCGTCACCGCCCAATCAAGACCGCGCGCAACGAGAGCCTCTCGTAACAGCCTGTAGCGCTGTTGGCGCGCCCAAGCTTCCAGGTTTGCGGAACTGGGTTTTGGCCCGAGTCGCTCAATGAGACAAGGCACTCCCCGCTCACGACAGTGCTGCTCCACAAAACGCGCATCATTAACACTTGAGGGCCGTAGCCCGTGGTCGACGTGCAGAGCCTCGACTCGCACCTTGAGTAGCCCCCGTGCTCGCAGCAGAGCATCCATAAGAACCATTGAATCCCTGCCGCCTGAGAGCGCAACGAGCACACCTGACCCAGTCGGGATATCCTGCTTCAGTGCGGTTTCTATGGAGCGACGACGACGAGCCATACACAACAGCGGTGACGGGCAAGGGCCCCTCTACTCAGCGCGAATGCTTACCTTTCGAACTCCGCTCGAGCTGGAGGCTCTAAGCGGCAAACTGATTGTAACGACACCCTTGCTTGAGGTTGCCTCGACATGATCTTCATCAACACTAAGGCCCGATAGCGGGACTATCCTCTCGAAAGCACCGTAGAGGCTCTCTACATACTCCTCTTGCTCGACCTCAGCGAGAGGGACAGCCGATCGACGTTCGCCACGAATGATGAGCCCCTCTGTGGTCAACGAGATCTCGATATCTCGCTCATCCATGCCCGGGACTTCTACGCTTACAAGCAAGTGGGTCATGCTCTTCCTGACATTTACAGCGGGCGAGAACCCGCTTAATCGATCGCCAAGAGACGAGAGGGGCTCAGAGATTAGCTCAGGCACTATCGAGCTCGTAAGAAACTCGTTAAACAGTCGGCTGACATTCCGCTGAATTGCGCCGCTGGAAGGGTCCTGCCTCGCCAGCACAACGCGCTTCTTCCTGCTTGACCATGGGACGATATTGCTCCCCATACTGCCTCCGAACTTGGTTGCGCGTGCACACTACCACACTTCCCCCAGCCAGGAAGAACGAGTTGGGGGATTGCGCAAAGGCTCTCAGAGGCGGTCTACGCCGGGGACTGCTTACCGATATTATCGATACTCAAGGCACCCGGTCCGCTGTACAGGAGCGAACACGCCGCGGCCAGAAGAATCAGGTCCTTATTGAAAATGTCGTGCGTTCCAGGGAATACCCCGAACGCCAGAACGAAGGAGAGAATCATCAAACCCGCAAGCACTCCACTCAGGGTAGTCCACATTCCTATGACCAGCAGAGCACCGACGCTCACCTCTACGTACGGCAGCAAGATGCCGTATACTGCTGCGATATTACCCGGAAGAACACCAAAAGATCTCACTTGGTCTACGAAGGCTGCCAGAAGGTTCAGCTTCCCCATTCCAGCTAAGATAAAGTAGGCCCCTAAGGCCAGGCGGATTATCATCGGCCCGTAGTGAGCGGCTCCCAACGGCTGGTTCATCTTCATAATGCAAGCTCCCGCGCCCGGCTGACCGAAAGAAATCGCCTTTTTAGCGACGCCGAGACCAGCTACAATTTGCTTATAGGCAGCCTGAAGAAGACCTTCACGCTGCCCGGCATAACGGCTTTCGACAATCAATGTATGCCGAGTCCGCTTCGGCAACAACCACCTAATTATTCTAGGGTAGCAGCGAAACACACAACAGCTTTCGTCAGCGACCCGTACGGAGTGACGCATGGAAACATCTGAGCCAAACAACCCTATTGGCGAGGTCTTCGACCGAATTCGCCGCGAGCTTCATCGAGAGATCGTCGGCCAGGAGCGGCTCATCGACCGGTTGCTCGTTGCCCTCCTCGCCGATGGGCACGTGCTCCTAGAAGGCGTACCGGGGCTAGCCAAAACTAAAACTCTTACGGCTCTTACACAGGTGCTCGAAGCGCACATGAGCCGGATCCAGTTTACCCCCGACATCCTGCCGTCCGATGTGGTTGGCACAGAGGTCTACCGTCCTCAGAGCGGTGACTTCATCACCCGCAAAGGGCCGGTGTTCACCAACTTGCTTCTCGCAGACGAGATCAATCGAGCCCCGGCGAAGGTCCAGTCAGCGTTGCTACAGGCGATGCAGGAGCGCGAGGTGACCATCGGTGAGCAAACCTTCAAGCTGCCTGACCCT
>CANLJX010000081.1 GCA_947491545.1 Deltaproteobacteria bacterium | reverse complement strand
TCCGACCCACACGGCGACGCCGACTATTACGCCGACGGCGACGGACACCCCGACGGCTACCGACACGCCGACGGTGACGCCGACACCGCTCACAGTCGAACTGGTGGGTGTGGTCAGGATTGAGCTCACGCCTGTGCCGGCCGGCCTGCCGGTAGTTGTAGGTGATGCAACGGTCGAAACGGATCTGAATGGGCAGTTCGCCGTAGTGGTGGATCGCGATACCACGATATCGATTAGCTCTGGCCTCGCGGCGATAGCGATCACACCGATTGTTGGCCTTGGCGAGGAGCTCGCAGCGAATCCGCCACTCGACGTGCCGGGTTACCGAATGGTCGAGCCAGGCCCGACGCCGCCGTGTAAGGTACTGCTTGGAGCGGAGGAGCTCGTCGTCTGGCCGTACGTGAACTCTACCGAGGAGGCGCTTGAGGTCCCACTGAGCCTCAACAACTTCAACAATATGTTGTCGCCGAATGGCGAGGCAATTCCTGAGACCCTCTTCCCGCCAGGCTCTAACAGCTTCCTGCGGCCGCTGAGCCAGTTTAGTAGCGGCTCACTCCGGGCGGGAACATGGAACTTCCTGGGTCGTGTCGTCACCCTGCCAGATCCAGTGCCAGTGTGCACAGATAGCGGAGATGAGGGTGCTTGTGCACCACTGGAGTCCACCTCGCTCAATGCGCCATTTAACGCAGCGCAGACGATTGTGACAGACCTGATGGAAGATGTGGTTAAGGCCGACCGCGCCGGTAAGTGGCGTTCGGGCGGTCAGCGTAACCCGTTCTCAGCGAAGGGTGCAGCGACTCTGGCGGAGATTCGCAGAACGCTAAGGCAGGTTCAGCCAAGAGGCTCTACCTCATACGTCTGTGAGGCCGGGGCCCTGGCTCCGGCAAGCTGTCGTGAGTTTGACTTCCCGCGCAACTCACTACGGAAGACCATGGCAGGATTCTTCAACATGAAGCCGCCGAAGGGGCTGCAGTACCTCCTAGCTCCATCCCGAGTGAAGCGGTCATTGAGTAGGTTTGAGAAGTCGCTCGAGCGAATGCCGAAGAAGTACTGGCGCTGCGAATAGTCGCCCTGGTGCTGATGGTGGCCGTAGAGTAGGGGAGGACCAGCCTCAGTCTCGGAGAGAAAGCCCTAAAGCTCGAAGCAAAAACGCCTGGGCGCCAAATATCAGGAGAAGAACGAACTGAAAGGCAGTCTTGCGAGTCTTATGGCGAAAGACATGAATTCCGAGCAAGACACCTGGAGAGCCGCCAAGCAGGGCCATCACGAACGTAACAGTTTCCGGAGCTCGGAGGGAGGAACTTCTAGCCAACGACTTGTCCAGCCCCATGAAGAAGGTAGCGCCGCAATTTATGCCAACGAGCCACGCCACTATCGGAGTGACTTCAAAATTAGTGGCAACAGCGATCGCTAAAGCGAGAGAAATAAGGACCGCCAACCCACCAAAAATGAGGTGAGGGGAAACGGTGCTGGAGCTGATGACTGTAATCGACACAAGCCTAGGCCCCTTTGGAGTTTGCGTTAGTTTGCCACGCAGGGCGCTGCCCACACCTATATCTGGATGCTGCGGGGGGAGGTCAGAGAGGCTAAAGAAGATATCTCGCTCGAAGTCGTCTGAGCGAAGAAACCCAAAGCCGCCTGCACGGTCGAGTGAAGATACTGTGCCAGAGAGTGTGGCGTTTCGAGGGCGAGCCATATCCGCGGAAGGTAGCATGCGGTTCGTGCTGGCGGCAGCCAGGCTCCGTAGAGCTGCTTCGTGGGTGATTCTTTTGGCCTGAGTTGTGACGCCACACTGCCGCATCGCTACGGCGCCGCTACACCGGGTGAGTATCGGTTCGCCTCCAGTTGCTGTATATCGAGCGCATGGTATCGGAAGGGGCCCTTCTGGCTACTCGACAGAGCTAGAGAAAGAAGCTCTGCCCCTGTTAATATGTTGAAAGGATTATATAAAATAGCGATAACGCTGGCCTGCTGCGAGGCTCTTAGAGCGCTGCTTCTCGGGAGTTATTTCTCTCCTGTGCCCGCTTTCGCCGATGACCCGGGGGCGCAACTAGAGCAGGAAGCATCCCAGGACCAAAGCACCCTCCTTCCAAGCTTGGGGCGTGATTGGCTCGCAGAGCAAGGGCTGTCCCTTGAGCTAATCGCGATCAACGATAACTTTGCGAACGTCAGCGGAGGAGTCCGTCGAGGCGTTGGCTCGATGGGAAACCTCAACGTCATCCTCACCATCGATACTGCAAAGGCAGGTTGGTGGGAGAACGGCTCCTTCACCATTTACGGCATCTGGCTCTACGGGCAGCGCCCCTCTGAGTGGGTTGGCGACTTCCAGTTCACCAGCAGCATCGATGGTCCAACTCCGGAGCTTGAGCCCTACGAGGCGTACTACGAGCACACCTTTATGGATGGGCGCCTCAAGTGGCTAGCCGGTATCCACGATCTCACCTTGGATTTTGCAACGCTCGACTTCGCCTTCAATTACATAAACAGCTCCTTTACGACTCCCTCCACAATCACGCAGCTTCCGTACTCTTTCTATCCGAACACAAGCTGGGGAACTCGCGGCATCTACCGTGTTACGGAGGAGTTGTACGCGATGCTTGGCTTCTACGACGGACAGCCCGCAACGGCGGATAACCTCAGCACCACCAATCTAGGAATCACAGCCGAAGACGGAATCTACTCAATCGCGGAGTTCGGCTACAAAGGCTCGCTCAGCGGCTATTACACGAAGCTCGTTTTCGGTGCCTGGCACTGCTCAGGAAAGTTCACCGACGTGGCTGGAGACCTAAAGCATTCAAACTTCGGCACGTACCTGCTCGGAGAGCGCGAGCTGTGGCACGAGAATGAAATTGGAGATCAGGGGCTAGGCGCCTTCTTCCAAGTTGGACAGACTCAGCAGGACCGAAACTTAAATCCGTGGTACTTCGGGTTTGGCGGCCGGTACAAGGGATTGGTCCCCTCGCGTGAGGATGACGTGCTTAGCGTCGGCCTGGCGATGGCATACTTTGGTGACACTGCTCAGACAGCCATTCCAGGCCTGGAGCAGAGCGAGCGTACCTTTGAAATAAACTATCGTGCTCCAGTAACCTCCTGGCTCACCCTCTCGCCTGACGTACAGTTCGTCATCGACCCATATGGGAACCCTGACCTAGAGAATGATGTTATTTTGTATGTCCGTAGTGAGGTGACGCTGTAGAGGCGGGGAGGGGGAACATAGGGACTAACACCGTTTTCTTCCTTTTTCATGGCCCGTGTCCGTGTCCGGGAACGGCAACGGCCACCGCTCCGGTTCCGAAGAGATGGTGAAAGGGATCGTGGTCTCTTGCGGGCCGAGCATTCCGAATCTTTATCCTAATCCTTCTCTTCTTCCTGCGCCTGTACTACCTCCTGCTCGTAATCAGCACGTTTCAATCGATTGCCCAGGCATTTGTGTCAAAATCCGCTGATGAGGTCGAGGAATCCAGCGCAAGTGCAGGAGAAAGAGGAGGATAAAGAAAAAGAAAAAGGGGGCCGAGCCCCCGATTCAAGCGCCTTCGCCACGAATAAAGAGGGCTTGTCGCCTTTCCCCTAGTGCGGCCGCTTATTAGCCTGAAGCACGGTCTTCCGAATTCGGATTGACTGCGGAGTCACCTCCACCAGCTCATCGTCGCGAATGAACTCGATCGCCTTCTCAAGAGTCAACGGCACAACAGGCGAGAGGATTACGTTCTCGTCCTTCGCTGCGGCACGGATATTCGTGAGCTTCTTCCCGCGGCAGATATTGACGTTCAAGTCGTTGTCTCGGTTGTGCTCACCGACTACCATGCCTTCATACACAGGATCGCCCGGCTGCACGAACATTACGCCGCGCGGCTGCAGGTGGAAGATAGCGTACGGAATCGCTTCTCCTTGTCGGTCCGCAACGAGCGAACCCGTCAGGCGCGAGGCAAAGTCACCCTTAAAGGGCTGGTAGCCCTTCAGGTACGAGTTCATGATCCCAGTGCCGCGCGTGTCGGTGAGAAATTCGTTTCGGTAGCCAATTAGGCCGCGAGACGGGATCTCGAACTCCAGCCGCACACGGCCTGAGCCGTGATTGACCATATTGACCATCTTGCCGCGCCGAATCGCGAGCTTCTCGGTAAGGATGCCGATGAAAGCCTCATCACAATCGATCACCAGGTGCTCGATCGGCTCGCACTTCTCTCCGTTGATCTCCTTGTAGATGATCTGCGGGCGGCCGACCGTGAGCTCGAATCCTTCACGACGCATCGTCTCGATCAAGATAGCCATCTGGAACTCGCCGCGCCCACGCACGAGCACGCTCTCATCCTCGGTCGAGTTTTCAATGCGCAGGGCTACGTTGAAGAGGGCTTCCTTGTGGAGGCGATCTTTAATCTTCTGCGGCTGCACGAGCTTTCCTTCCTTGCCTGAGAAGGGCGAGGTGTTGGCCGTAAATTTCATCGAGATCGTCGGCTCATCCACAACGATCCGGGGCAGGGCTTGTGGGTTCTCGACGGTACAGATGGTGTCACCGATCGATACATCCTCAATACCCGAGAGAATGATAATCTCGCCGGGCTGCGCTTCATCGACTTCCTCAAACGAGATTCCCTGGTACACCTGGAGCTTCGTTACTCGCAGCGCCTCGGGCTTTCCGCCCTCCCCGATCCGTGCGAGCTTCTCGTTCTTCTTGGCGGTGCCGTTGAAAACACGCCCAATTGCGAGGCGACCGAGGTAATCAGAGTACGACAGGTTCGACACAAGCATCTGGAATGGCTTGGAAGGGTCGTGCGATGGTCCTGGGATGTGCTTCACGATGGCGTCGAAGAGGGGCGCCAGGTTTGTGCCGCGCTCGTCGAGCTTGGTCTGGGCGATGCCGTCGCGACCGATTGCGTACAGCAGCGGGAAGTCGAGCTGGTCTTCAGTTGCGTCGAGGTCGATGAAGAGATCGTAGACCTCGTTGAGAACTTCCTGGGGACGAGCGTCTCCACGGTCGATCTTGTTGATGACTACGATGATCGCCAGCCGATTCTCAAGCGCCTTGCGGAGCACGAAACGAGTCTGGGGCAGGGGGCCTTCAGAGGAGTCAACGAGCAGCACCACGCCGTCCACCATCCCGAGCGCCCGCTCAACTTCGCCGCCGAAGTCGGCGTGTCCTGGGGTATCGAGGATGTTGATCTTTGTGTCACCCCACTTAACCGAGCAGTTTTTTGCCGAAATAGTGATTCCGCGCTCACGCTCAAGGTCCATGCTGTCCATGACCCGGTCAGCGACTTCCTGGTTAGCGCGGAAGAGGCCGCTCTGGCGGAAGAGGTGATCCACGAGGGTGGTCTTGCCGTGGTCTACGTGCGCGATGATCGCGATGTTTCGGATATTGTTGTTAATTACTTTCTGAGTCTGTCCCATGGGGTGGCATGCTAGCCTGCCCAGGGTAATTACTCAACTTTGCGGGCTTTTTGTCTCTGAGTCGTTCTTCAGGCTGAGCTAAACCCCTACGCTGAGGCTACCCTGGCGTGCCTACCTCGTGTATCGAATGGGGCGACCCCGTCAAACGCGGAAAACAGCAATGAACGAGCCGAAACGATCCTTACCAGCCTACATCATCTTGGCGATGCTCCTCGGCCTTCTCGCGGGCAGCGTAGCCGAGCCTGCACAGAGGGCGCTTGGCGTTGACGTGCGGGCATGGCTGATATCACTAGGCCCGATCGGCAAGGTGTACATCGAGCTGATAAAGATGATGGCGATTCCGCTCGTGTTCATGAGCATCATCGATGCGGTCATCTCCACCTCAATCTCGTGGCGAGCGGCTGGGCGTTGGGCTGTGATTATCGCGTGCAACACAGTGTGCGCGCTCGCTCTAGGTCTCACTATCTCTAATCTCTTCCAGCCGGGGCGGGGATTCCCCATGTCGAGTGCGCAAGATTCAGGCGCAGCTGCCGCGATGGTCGTGCAGCCACCATCAGTCGTAAAAGCTCTCGAAGGAGTAGTGCCGAGCAGCATCGTGGAGCCTTTTGCCGAGAACAACGTGCTGTCAGTTGTTTTCCTCTCGCTCCTGGTCGGAGCTGCCTTGCGACGCCACCTTCAGCTTCATGCCAAGGGAGCACATGATGCTCAACGCCTCACCCAGGGAGTTCTCTCCGTCTGGACGATAGCGCTGATGTGGCTCGTGCACGTTGTTCCGCTGGCTGTATTCTGCGTTACGGCTCGCACCGTTGCGGAGCACGGGTTGGCTCCCTTCGCGCAACTGGCGCAGTACGTGGCGCTTGGGGTGGCTGGAATGTTGCTGCAGATCTGCCTCGTTTACCCGCTCTGGATCCGGCTCGTGGCTCGGCTCTCATTGAGACGTTTCTGGGAGGCAGCGAAGAAGCCGATCGTGTGCGCGTTCGGAACCAACTCAAGCCTTGCCACCGTGCCCCTCACCTTGAATGCGCTCGACTCGCTCGGGGTATCGAAGAGCGCCTCTCGCCTCGGAACCTGCATCGGCACGAACTTCAACAACGACGGAATCCTTCTGTACGAGGCGATGGCAGTGCTGTTTGTTGCACAGGCGTATGGCGTCGAGCTTTCGCTTGGTCAGCAGGTGATGGCGGCAGTGATGAGCCTCGTCGCAGCGGTAGGGGTAGCCGGTGTCCCTGAAGCGGGCGTCGTCTCGCTCTCCTTAGTGCTCACGGCTGTTGGGCTGCCGCTCGACATCCTTCCGCTTCTTCTCACGGTAGACTGGATTGTGGCGCGGATGCGCTCCGTGACGAACGTGCTGAGCGACATGACCGTCTCTGCAGCGATCGATGGCCTGGGCGGCGCGTCTACAGCAGGTTCTCCTGGTAAAACTGATTGAGGTAGCTGTTGACGCCAAGCTCCGATAGGGCTGTGGACTCAATCTGTCGCACCCGTTCTTTCGTCACTTTGAGAGTCTTGGCTATCGCCTCCAGTGTTTCAGGCGCGGCATCGCCGAGGCCGAAACGACGCCTGAGGACCTCCTCCTGTTGACGGGAGAGTGTGGCCAGGCCCTTCTCAATAACTGAGCGGGCGACAAGGCGCGTGTCTGCCTGAAAATCCTCGTGGCAGCTTCGGTCGGGGAGGCTATCCCGGGCAGCTCTGCCGTGTTTGTCGCTGGCGTCCATTGCAACCATGGGGCGGGAGATCTTAAGTAGAGCCTCGAAGACCTCCATCGGCAGCGAAAGCTGCTTCGCAAATTCCGCTTTCCTTTCGTCCGAGCGAACGAAGGAGATCTCGTTGCGAATCTGCTTCAATTGAGAGACTACGTTCGCTGGGATGTGAACTATTCCGAGCTCGTGCCGGCAGAAGGTCTGAATTTCGTGACGGATGGCCCAGTACGCTCCTGTAGAGAAACAGCTGCCTCTACTGAAATCGAAGCGCTCAATGGCCTTGATGAGACCAGCCTGGGCGACCTGGGTTACGTCATCAATAAACGGGCTTCTGCGATACTCCCTCTGCACTACCAAGAAAGCCAGCCGGCGGTGCGCAAGAAACACATGCTCTCGTATGAGGAGATACGGAGCTCTCAGGCTAACCATCTCTTGAATCTTTCGAGCCACGACTTCAGCCGTGCCGCCGAGCTCATGCTCAAGTCGTCGACGCTCCAGCTCTCTCTCCACATGGGTGGAAGCGCTGTCGCTCAACTTGGCGAGGTCTGTAAGCCGCTCGGCCTTCCGAATGAGGTCGGAAGCCGTTTTGAGGGCGACCTCCGGGGGCATCGGAACACTTTGAAGCACTTCTATGGCAAGCTCGGACGACAGTGTTCCCCCGTTTGCTGCGCGAGCTCCGTCCAATTTTTTCTGCACGGCTCGAACTGCGGAGAGTATGTTAGAGCGGGTGCGTTCGGCACTGACGGCACAAAACACATGCTGCTGATACCGCAGCTTGCCGCCTTCTAGAAGCGAGAGCGTTTCGAGCCTCTCCGCGAGCACGCAGGGGAATTCGAGCAGCTTGTTCCAGAAGGCTCCTCGGAAGGACCTCATCTCTATGAGAAGGGGCTCCATCTTATCGGCCGGTACGCCAGGTGAGCGCGGAATCGACTCGCTTGACCCGCTCGCCGCATCCAGGTTTTGGGAGGCTTTTTGAATCGCTAGCTCTGCAGCGAGTCGCAGCGCATCGCCAGTGTCTGGTCGGCAGGGAGGGCAGAGTTGTGTGGAAGTATCTCGCTCGGCGGCTTGCGGGGATGGGCGGAGTTGTCGCGGATCGATATTGGTTTTCATGCCAGGCAAGCAGCTTTGCCCCGTGAGGTTAGCAGTGCGGCAGGCGGTAATAAATACTTAGGGCTACGAGAGTGTTTTTGATGTTTTTAGACCGCTTTTGCGAGCGGGTTGCTCGGCTCCTGCTGGCCAACCGTCCCGAAGTAACGGTGCACGAGGAGATCCGCAGCGTGCTCTGCGCCGGCCTTGAGATCGCGGATGATTGGCTCTTGTCTTGCCTTTAACGCAGCACGGCCATCCCACGCCTCGGCAAGCTTGAGCCCCAAGCTCTCCTCGGTCAGCGAGGCTAGCTCTAGCCCGTAATCCTCGCAGTTAAGGAGCCGCAGGTACCCCCTAACTTTTGGCGCGTAAATCAGGCCTACAACAGGGGTTACCACTGAGCTTGCAAGAACGATCGAGTGAAAGCGCATCCCCACGAGCAGTCCACAGCGGCGCATCACGGCCTGGATATCGTGGCTAAGGTATTTTGTGTTCGTGATCAGTTTGCCATCGACGAGGCCCGCAAGCTCCTGGCAGGTCGCCTCGTCCATCGGGTGTGTGCAGACGACAAGCGGCTGGAATTTGTCGCGCACAGCAGCTTGTGCCCTCCGAACCCCGCCAGCGACGAGCTTTAAGAACGACTTCGGATCCGAGAGGCGCTCCGTGCTCGTTAGCCAGGTATCTAGGTAACTAGTCGCATTGATGGCAAGCACCGGCTTCTCTGGGTCGAGGCCGATCTCTTTCATGATTTCAACAGCGGTGGCGTCCGATGAGACTGGATTGATGAAGGCAGCATCCCCTGTCAGCTCAACCGGCTGCGTGACACCGATCTCTTTGGTGAGCTTCTCGCTGTCGCGCTCGCGCATCATTACGAGGTCACAGCCGTTGATCGTCCACTTGGCGAGCAGCCGGCTGATCCAGCTCGGGAAGGGCCCAATGCCAGTGCTGTAACACACCATCTTGCATCCCAGCAGCCGTGCCAGCGGCACCAGGAACACGAGGGTGATGAGGTAATTGAAGGCGGGGTTGAAGAGCTTCTTGCCGAAGATGATGCCGTCGCAGATCAGGGCGCAGTCGCTCTTAGCCAGACAGCGGAGAGTAGGAAGTCCGAGCAGCCTGATGCTGAGCGTCCACGGCATTACGTTGACCGCCCTGACATTGTACTTCGACCCGTAGTGACCCTCGACCCAACTTGGCTTGATAGTGGGAACGAAGAACTCAGCGGTCGGGAGTCGCTTCGACAGACTCTCCATAATGCTGGACATGATTGCCATGTCTCCGAGGTTGCGACCGGAGTTGTTGCCCAACAGCGTGATACGAGGGTGAGAGGCTTTCATTAGTATTCTCGATAGGTTGGGCGCTCGTGTCGGGAGCCCCGTGAGCCACGGCGTCGAGTCTAAGTCGCTCCGGATGAAAAAGCAAAAATACGCGTCCCGTCTCCTCATTGACACTTCGGGAGGCTACCTGGTAGCAAGCAGGTGATTGCGAGCGCCAGGGAAGAACGGTGAAATTCCGTCGCGGTCCCGCCGCTGTAACCGGAGTCCTTCGTTTCAAGCAACCCACTGCCCTGATCGGGCGGGAAGGGAAAACGAGCAAATGTCCGGGAGCCAGAAGACCTTCTCGCAACGGTAGCAGGAAAGGCCGACGTTGTTGGCTGCCTCACCCAGACTGAGCCCTCGTGGATTGGGGTTTGAGTCTGCATAAAGACGACATTTTTTGGAGCCCGTGTGACCACACGAACGCGTTTTCTTGCGCGTAGTGCCGTAGCATTTCTGCTTGCGGCCTGCGCCGTCGTGCGTCCTGCCTTGGGTGAGGATTCCGCTGAGACTGAAGAGAGTAGCCCGGCGCTCGCAAGTTCAGCGATCGGCTCAGTCGATCAGATTATCGTTACCGGCACCCGCCTCGAAGCCACGCAGCGCACTGATGGCAGCGCAGCCACAGTGCTCACACAGCAGCAGCTCGAAGACGGGCAGTACCGAAACGCTTCTGACGCGCTGCAGCAGGTTCCCGGTCTCGATGTGGTGCAGAGCGGAGGCCCCGGCGGCAATACGGCGATCTTCATCCGCGGAGCGGACAGCGGACAAACGCTCGTGATGCTCGACGGCATTGAGCTCAACAATCCGGCCTCAACCAATCGCGGGTTCAACATGGCGAACCTGACGCTTGAAAACATCGAGCGGGTGGAGATTATCCGCGGTCCGCAGAGCACAATCTACGGATCTGATGCGATGGGGGGAGTCATCAACCTGATCTCTAAGAAGGCAGAGAAAGGTGTGCACATCAACGCAACCTCCGAAGCAGGCTCATACAGCTCCTTCAATCAGATCGCCAACGTTTCCTACGGCAGTGATCCGATCGATGTGTCGACCGCCATCACGCAGCAGAACCTCGGGAGCGTCTCTGCTGCCAGCCAGCAGTACGGCAACGGAGAGCCCGACCGTTACAACAACACATCGCTCTCAAGCCGAATTCGCGCCCGGCCGTCCGATCTCTTCGACCTGTCTTCCACGGTGCGCTACAACACGAGCTCGAACGACCTCGACAACTTCGGCGGTTCTGGGGGAGATGATCCGAACCGGACGCTCGACTCTGACGAGTTCTTCACCCGCGGAGACTTAACTGGCCACTTCCTCTCGGAGACCCTCACGCCGACGGCGTACGTCACCTACACGCGACAAACGCTGAGCGACTCAAACTTTCCCGACGAGATCAGCATCGACACGCTCGATTCGGCATACAACGGGAACGTGCTCACCTACGGCGGGCGCGTGACCTGGGACCCCAGCAAGCTCTTCTCGCTGGTAGGAGGGGGAGAGATCCAGCGTGAGAGGGCGGACTCGTACTACTTTTCAGACGGCGCATACGGCCCCTACGAAGACGAGCTCTACGGACGCTCGGCTCAAGACGACGCCCTCTACCTTGAGGGGCGTGCCTCATATGACGAGAGCCTGTACGTCGATGCCGGCGTCCGGAACGACCACCACTCGATCTTCGGGAACCACACCACCTTCAAGGTTGCTCCAGCGTGGCTGCCAACTTCAACCACGAAGCTGCATGCATCAGTCGGCACAGGCTTCAAGGCGCCATCCCTCGTGCAGCTCTACTCAAGCTACGGGAATCCCGACCTCGATGCAGAAGACAGCGTCGGGTGGGATGTTGGTGTCGACCAGGACCTCATTAAGGACCGAGCTTCGGTTTCTCTCACCTTCTTCCGCAACACCTTCGACAACTTGATCACGTTCGATCCAGCCACCTACGCACTAGAGAACATCGAGTCAGCTCAGACTGAAGGGATCGAGGCCGGCACGAACCTTGTGCCGTCAGAGGATCTCTCCGTACGGGTGGCATACACCTACACGGACACGAGGAATGACCTAACTGGAGAGTCGCTTCTGCGACGGCCACGCAATAAGGCGGCGATCACGACAGTCTATACGCCTACTAGCCGGATCCGCACGCAGCTTCAGTGGAGGATGTACAGCAGTCGGGCCGATTACGACTACAACACGTTCCCTCCGGGCCGGATTGCGCTGGCAGGCTACGGGATCGTCGATATCGCCCTCTCGTACCAGGTCACCTCTGAGCTTGAGATCATCTCCCGCGTCGACAATCTCTTTGACAAGTCATACGAAGAGGTGTTCGGATTCGGAACGATGGGCACAACAGCGTTCGGTGGCATAAAGCTCTCCCTGTAAGTTGCTCTCACAGAACAGCCAACCCCCTCCTCGTATGAAGCGACTGGCAAAACAGAAAATGCTACGGAGCATGTCGTTCTTCGCGAACCTGCTGCTTGGGAGCGTTGTCGTCGCTGCTGCACGCCACGCCGCAGCCGACACCCCATGTAATCGGATAATCTCGCTCGCACCAAGCGTCACAGAGGTAGTGTACGAGTTAGGGCTTGGGTCCCAACTCGTTGGACGAACCCGCTTCTGCCGTTTCCCGGAGCAGGCGGGCTCTGTTCCCGAGGTGGGAGGCTTCTATGATCTCAGTGTCGAAGCGATCGTGAGCCGCAAGCCGACCCACATCATTGCGCTGCAAGAGAGCTCGGATGTGGCCCAGAATGCGGCACGCTTCGGTGGCGAGGTGCTGGTTGTGGACCACAGGAGTGTAGCCGGAATAAAGGAGAGCCTTCGTGCGATTGCAGCCAAGTGCGGGGTCGTCGAGCGAGCAAGCCAAAAGCTCACTGAGTACGCTGACCGTGAGCGAGCTGTGGCGTTACGAGTAGGCGACCAGGCCCAGCCTCGGACCCTGGTTGTCGTTGGCAGGGCGCAAGAGGGGAGCCAAACCTCGGCGCTGTACGTGTCAGGGAGTGACGGCTTCTACACCGAGGTGCTCGCGCTTGCTGGAGCCAGAAACGCAAATGAGAGCCGCACGGTTCCAGTGCCGCTTCTTTCGCCTGAGGGGCTGCTACAGCTCAAGCCAGAGGCGATCGTTGAAGTGGTCAACGTCGATGATGCTGGCGCACCGCGTGATGCCCGACAGCTCTGGGAGCAGTTCAAGAGCTTGCCGGCAGTGAACAGGGGTGCCGTCTTTTTAGTCGATGAAGACTACGCGAGCATACCAGGACCGCGGTACATATCCCTGGTCGAGAAGCTGGCAGCCCTGCTCCACCCACAGCCCCCTGGCGTTGCCCCGGAGGTAGCGTCGTGATGAGCCAAGAGCTCGTTAAGATCGACAAGGTCTCGCTTTTGCAGCAGGGCTCCTCTCTGCTGATCGATGTGACTCTCTCTCTCCAGGCACGAGAGTGCCT